>NZ_CP134398.1:1260409-1575511 GCF_002968335.2 Mycobacterium sp. ITM-2016-00316 | reverse complement strand
CGGGTGGACGCGAGGTAGGCCATGGATCGCACCCCCATGACCTCCAGCGCATCGATCTCCTCGTTGATGCGCATCGCGCCGAGTTGGGCGGTCGATCCGGCACCGATCGTCGCCGCCATGGCGATCGCGGCCGTCAACGGTGCGATCAGACGCACATTGAAGTAGGCGGATGCGAATCCCGTCAGCGCTTCGACACCGACCTGCGCGAACTGGTTGTATCCCTGAACGGCGACGAGCGCGCCCGTCGAGATGGTCAGGAACCCGACAATCACCACAGTTCCGCCGATGACCGCGAGAGCGCCTGTGCCCAAGCTCATCTGCGCGACCAGCCGAACGAGTTCGGTCTTGTAGTGGACGAAGACATCCGCCACGGACATCAGGGTCCGCCCGTAGAACTGCGTCTGTTCGCCGACCCGCGTCCAGCCGGAATGCCAGTCGCGGGTCTTTCGCGACAGCCGGGGAAACTGTTGATTGATCGACGTCTTGACGCTCAAAGGTTCACCTTGATTCCCACGGCGGTCATGAAGATGTTGATGACGAACAACGCAAGGAAGGAGAAGACCACGGTCTCGTTGACCGCGTTACCCACACCGGCGGGACCACCGCTGACGGTGGTGCCCATGTAGCAAGCAATCAGCCCCGCCGTCATCCCGAAAAGTGTTGCCTTGATCAACGACACGACGACGTCGCCGACGCCCGTGACGAGCGTCAGACCGGCGACGAACGCTCCTGGTGTCACATTCTGGAAGAACACCGAGAACACGAAGCCGCCCGCCAATCCCACCAGGATCACCAGCGACGCAAGAAGCAGCGCCACGAGGGTGGCAGCCAGCACACGGGGCACCACGAGGGCCTGGATCGGGTTGATCCCCATGACGCGCTGCGCATCGAGCTCTTCGCGGATGGTTCGCGCGCCGAGGTCGGCGCACATCGCTGTGGCGCCGGCACCGGCGACCACCAGCACGGTAACGATCGGCCCGATCTGAGTGACTGCTCCCAGAGCCGCGCCGGTCCCTGAGAAATCAGCCGCACCGAACTCGGCGAGCAGCACGTTGAAGGTGAACACGGTGAGCACCGTGAACGGAATCGACAACATGAGGGTCGGTAGGAGCGAAACCCTTGCGACGAACCATGACTGCAGCACGAACTCGCGCCAGGCGAACGGCGGGGCGAATATGGCGACCGCCGTGTCGAGCGAGAATCCGAAGAAGCCACCGATACCTCGCAGCGGCTTCGACACACTCAGCGATGTGAGAACCACGTTCGTCACCACTTCCGGTCGGGGTGCATTGACGAAGCATCCGGAGGACCCGCCGAGAGAACTCGCGTACACGCTGATCGACTCACTGGTGCATCCTTTTTCCGGCTTCGGTTCGGTCACACCACCCACAGACGAGTGACTCGGCTCACGAATCTAATCAACATTAAACTAAAAACTCAACCTGTTCGGCGCAAATCGCCTCGTCCGCGGGCATCGCTCCCGGCATCTACGCTGGCAGTCCCCGATTGACGTGAACGTCAGACTTGGAAACGCCGATTGAGTTGACAGCCGTCGACAGAACACCGCGATCGGGGTCTGGCCGCAGCGATGCCCACGCCGCCACCGGACGGGCACCAAGTGCGCTGCGATCGGCCGTCAGACTTTCTAATCTGGGCTAAATGTTGGGCTACTTCCCGCATCCCCTGCCGCCACAGCGACTCGGCACGGGACGAGTCGGCCAGTCAGAACAGCAGCGCAGCGAAGCGCCAATCCAGCACTTGGCGGTCGCCCTCGCCTCCGATGCCGACGGCGTACACCAGCGATCGCACGTGCAGGATGCCGCCACGACCACCGGGCAGAGTTGACGCCTGTTCAACCTCCACGTCGCTGTAGAGCGTATCCCCCTCGCGGACCGGGCCGGTGTGATCACAGGAGGCCCAGTTCAGGATGGTAGCCAGGTTCGGGAGCAGCCGTGTCGCCTGCGCAAACGCGATACCGATGGTGTGGCCCCCGTACACCAATCGTTCGTAGCCGCTGCGATGGTCGTGATGCGTCGCGGCAATATTGAGACTCAACCTGGCCAGTTCGGGGGCACTGCTCACGACATCACCAGTGCTTCGATAGCGGCGGCCCTGCAGCTCCGGCGCGAAGTGGGGCCCGGGTACCCGTGAGCGGAAAGCATCCGCGTCCCAATCACGTGTCGGATCGGTCGCAGTCGCACCAGCACCGATCGACGTCAGATCGTCGCGATGGTCCGTCGCGGTGGTTCCCGGCGACAGCGGGAGCATTGCGCACCGGTGAAAATCGAGCACGAGGCGACCTAGCTGGTCGGTCGTTGTCACACGCAATGCGACCAGGCCGGTCGGCGCGCGGCCGTCACGAAGGGCGTTCTGTTTCATGCCGACGACTTCGGTGCGGGTGCCGAGCGTGTCGCCCACCTCGACGAAACGATGGAAAGCCAGCCCCCGATAGAACAGATTGGCCTTGACCCGCTGGGTCGCCAACGTGCTCTGTCCGATGACAATGTCGGACACCAACGCCGGATGCGCCAGTGGTGCCGAGCTTCCCGTGACCGCGGCAGCCAGTGTGGCATCGAGCGCCAGCCTCAAACGGTCACCCAGGATGGCTTGATGCAACGCCGCCGCCCCGGTCGTGAGGGTCATCGTCGGCGCGCAGTCGAAAACGTGGCCGACCTCCACATCATCGAAGTATGGGCCACCTGCAACCTGCTCTGCGTCAAAGATGCTCAATGCAGACTCCTCGGGACTACATAGCTGTTCGCCACGGCACTGGACCAGTTGGCAGCGGCCCTATTTGAGAGTCGCACGGGTGGCGCCCGGCGAGGGATTTTGAATCTAGACTATAAAGTGCTCGCCGGCTGCCCGCCCTTGCGACAGGCCGGCCGCTGACCAGTAGACCGCCAGGGCCGGCTCCAACTCCGCCGGGTCACTCTCCTGCGTGTGCTCGGCTCCGCTTCACCGATATCGACTATCTCTGCCGTCCGGCTTATTTCTAATATAGAGTAGAAATAATATTCAGCGACCGAAGGCCCGTCACCATGACCACACCTCGACCGACAGACGATCTCGACGCCTATGCGTCCTCCTACGGGAGCGCATGGACGAAAGACCCTACGGGCCTGCTTGATTTCTTCGATCCGGCGGGCACCTACTCCGATATGGCCATGGGCACCACCTATACGGGCCACGACAACATCCTGCGTTTTCACCGTTGGATGCTGAAGTTCGCACCCGACTCCGTCATCGAGTTTCACTCACCCGCGGCTCGCCACGGCGTGCTCTATCTCGAATGGCTGTGGTCGGGGTCGTTCCAGGGCCAGTTGCGGTTGGCGGACGGATCCGAAATCCCCTCCAATGGTGAGAGATTCAGTGTTCCCGGGATTGCCGCCTGCCACGTCACACCCCACGGCAAGCTGACCAGCCATCGGGACTTCTGGGATGTCGCGCAGATGATCGCGCAGCTGGGCGCCTAGCCAGTGCGTCGGCCGAATAGTGTCATGGCATCGGCACGCTCGGTGGCGTCGGGAACCAGGAACCGTTCAGCACCTCGGAGAAGCGCATTCACACGCCGAAATTGGTGCGCTGCCCGGTGATCGACGCGCAGTAGGCTGACTGCGGGGTCAGTTTTACGGACGGCGAGGGGGCCAGATGTCTGAGGTACGGGTTGTTGCCGAGGACCTTCAGGTATCCGCAGCGACAGTCGATGCGCACGCGGACAACGTCCGCGCGCGGTACGCAGCTGCCGACGCTCGGTTCGATGGCGCGCAGAAGGGTCTACCCGCCGGGTCTGCAGCTGCACTCGGTGCAGCCGTCGCGAAGTGGCAGGCCGACAGCACCGCAATGATCGACCGGATGATCGGCGGCAGCACCGGCCTGCGCAGCGGCGCCACGGCCTATGTCGCTGCCGACGAGGACGCAGCGGTCGCGGTCGAATCGGCCGGCAACCAGATCCGGCCCGAGGACATGGGGCTCTAGTTCAGCGGCCGGCGTGGATGTCATTTGTCGAGGACGTGGGCCACGACCGCCCGCTGACTCGGCCATCGAGGTGACACCGCTCGCGCCACTATGACGCCGGGCTAAGCGGCCGCCGCAGCTCACGGGGATGAGCTGCCCGTTACCCCCATTTTGGCCTCGACAGGTAATTCGCCTGCCGTGCTAGTATCTAGTGCACTATGGAATCGCGCGCTGGAAAACACTCTGCGGCCGCACCGGCAGGCTCGAACAACACGCTGGGCGAGCAACTGTCGTTCGCGCTCTACGGCGCGGCCAACCGAATGATTCGGCTGCACAAGCCGTTCCTGGAGCCGTTGGGTCTGACCTTCCCGCAGTACCTTGTGATGCTGGCGTTGCTCGACGGTGCACCCCAGACCGTGGGTGCGTTGGGCGCCCGCTTGGATATGGACACGGGCACGATCACGCCGCTGGTCAAGCGCCTGGAAGCCGCCGGGATGGTCTCGCGCGTGCGTGATCGCAGCGACGAGCGGCGGGTACTGGTCGACCTGACCGCCGCGGGTCGACGGCTCGAATCGAAGGTCCGCGGTGTCACCGACCAGATCAAGTCAGCGTGCCAACTCGACACCCGCGGCGTCGATGACCTTCGACGCACGCTCGAAGACCTGGCCCACCCGGCTGTCGACTGACGAACACCAAAATCGAGGAGCGAGAATGAAAATCGGTATTGTTGGCGCCGGCAACATCGGCAAGACGCTGAGTCAGAAGCTGAGTGCAGCAAAGCACGATGTCAAGATCGCGAACTCCCGTGGTCCGCAGACGATCGACCCCGAGGCGTTGTCGACCGGCGCCCGCGCGGTCGAGGCGGCCGATGCGGTGCGCGATGTCGATGTCGTCATCTTGTCGATACCGCTGAGTCGCATGCCGGCCTTTGCGTCCGTACTTTCTGCAGCGCCGACCGATGCGGTGATCATCGACACCTCGAACTACTACCCGCTGCGGGACGGACACATCGAGGCCCTGGATAACGGCGAAGTCGAGAGCGTGTGGTTGACCGAGCAGATCGGACGACCGATCGTCAAGGCGTGGAACGCCATCGGGTCAGCATCCCTGGCTGATCAAGGTGTTCCCGCGGGAACTCCCGGTCGCATCGCCATCCCGGTCGCCGCCGATGACGCTGCCGCACGCACGCTGGGAATGACGTTGGTCGACCAGACCGGATTCGACGGCTTCGACGCCGGCCCGCTGTCGGAGTCTTGGCGACAGCAACCCGGCGCCCCGTGCTACTGAACGGATCTCACCAGCGAAGAAATGGGTGACGCCCTGGTCACCGCCGAGAAGGATCGGCTGCCCAAGCGCCGCGACATCTCCATTGCCGCCATCGCCGAACGCGTCGGTGACGGCACGACCAACCCTGATTCGGACTACGCCGTCCGACTGACGCGCGCGATCTTCATGTGAGTGTGCGTCCAATACACGAAGCGAAGGTACAGACTATGACGAATAAACCTGGCAGCATTGACTTTCCGTCCAAGGTCGGCGTGTTCTGGAACAGCGAGCCCTGGCCGATCCGCGATGCGCAGAATATGGCCCGCGAGATCGAGGCACTCGGATTCGGGTCGTTGTTCATGCCCGAGGGTGGCGGCAAGGACGCCCTGGTCGAATCCGCAGCCTTCCTCGGTGCCACCGAGCGCCTGGTGGTCGGGACCGGCATCGCCAACATCCACGTCCGGTTGCCCATGATGGCAGAGAGTGGCGCCCGGATCCTCACCGCCCTATACCCGGGACGGTTCGTCCTCGGCCTCGGCGTCAGCCACGCCCCCCTCGTCGAAGGCTCGCTCGGCGGTGCCTACCGCAAGCCGCTGGCGATGATGCGCGCGTATCTGGACGGCATGAACTCGGTGCCGGCTGAACTCGAGCCCGGCGCGCGACCGACACGACTGCTGGCGGCGTTGGGGCCCAAGATGATCGAACTCTCCGGTGAGCGCGCCGACGGCGCACACCCCTATCTCGTGCTGCCCGAACAGACCCGAACCACTCGCGCCATCCTCGGTGCCGACCGTTGGATTGTCACAGAACAAGCCATCGCCATCGGTGGCAGCGCCGAAGACCAGCTGCGGCGCGCCCATAACCACCTCGATCTTTACTCGCGGCTGGACAACTACCGGAACTCCTGGCTGCGACAGGGTTTCGACGAGACCGACCTGGTGGTCGGCGGGTCCGATCGGCTGGCGCGTGCCCTCGTCGGTATAGGAACAGCCGAGGACGCGGCCACCTCGGTCACCGCACATCTGGACGCCGGCGCCGACCACGTCGTCGTGCAGGTTGCCGTCGACGCACCAACCGACGACCCACTGCCCAATCTGCGGGCACTCGCGACCGCATTGGGCTTGTGATGCGCGTCGGAGTCACCTACCAGCAGAACGAACTCGGTGCCATACGCGCCTACGGACAGCGCGTCGAGGAACTGGCGTACAGCCAGGCCTAAGTCGACGCCGTCGCTGGATCAGTGCGGGCCCGGCGTCGCACGGGACCCACAGCCCTGCCAGACGGTCTGCACCAATCGATGAACCGCGGCGTCGTCCAGTGGCGGCATCCCGAACATCAACCGGTAGTAGGGCGGGGACACAAGAGCGTCCACGGCGACCTCGATGTCAACGTCGGCAGGTAACTCCCCGCTGCTGACGGCACCGCGCAGGGTGTCGGCGACGGCTGCGCGACGCGGGGTGATCCACTGGTCACGCAGTGCCCGCTCGATCGCGGGATCGAATCCAGACGCCGCAATGACGTTGCGCAGCAGCGGCCCGACGGACGGATCGGCGAGGATGCCGAATAGAGCACTGACGTGATGGACGACCGCCCCGACCGACGTGCTGCCTGTCGGGCGCGTGATGGATTCGCGCACCGAATCGAGCAGACCCTCCAACACGATTGCCGCCGCCGACGGCCACCACTTGTAGATCGTCGTGCGGCTCACTTCCGCGCGCTTGGCGATGGCCTCGATCGTCGCGGCCGCGGGCCCCCCGGCCAATGCCAACTCCGCGGCGGCTGTGAGGACTGCGTGGCGGGCAGCTTCGCTACGCGGTCGACCCCGTTGAGCGCCGCCACGCGCCGTGTCAGGACCGCAAGCCATTCTCCCAGCCTATTGCAGCGCCCGCTCGGATCCTGCCAACGCGATGACCAGACATACCGCGGCGGCGACTGCCCCGAACCCGAACATCACCGGATAGCTCAGTGATCGCGACAGGAACGCGAGCGCCGCGGGGACCGCAAACCCGAGATAGCTTAAGCAGTAGAACACCGCGGTCAGGCCCGCCAGGTCGTCAGGTCCCGCGATGCGCTGGATCTCCTGAAGACCGGCAAGCAGAGCCATTCCATATCCAGCGCCGAGCACGGCGGCCGCGACGAGCGCCGCCCACATCGTCAGTACCGTGGCAGCCCACCCGGCAAGACCCATACCCACGATGACCAGGCCCAGCGCAGCGACCACACCGCCGGCGCGGCCGGCCGTGACGAGGTTGCGGCCAATGTGCTGAGCCGTGAATCCCACACCCAGAGCGACGACGCACAGCAGAGCAGAGAACGCGATGGGTGCCGCGGCGGCACGTTCTGACATCAACGCAGGAAGTACTGCGTACGCCGAAGCGCCTGCACCGAAGACCCACGGGGCGAGCGGCACGACCACGAACAGGAAACGTCGGTGCGAGGCCCCCTGCACAACAAGGTCGGTCCACCACGGGCGGGCCGAGGTGCTGCGGACACGCGACTCGGGAACACCGAGAAGAACAACCGCTGCGGCCAGCGCCATCACCGCGTTGATCGCGTACGGCAGCACTGTGGGCGCGGGTCCCCATTCGGCGAGCGTGCCCGCAACACCGGCGCCGAGGCCGAAACCCGCTGTCAGACTCATTGCGGCGCGCCGGGCGCCGGCGTTTCCATGCTCCCCCGGAGCGCCTGATAGTTCCTTGATCCAACTGCCGCCGACGGCCATCACAAGACCAAGTGCCAGTCCGCTGAACACCCGACCCACACCGAGCACCACAGCGGATTCCGCACCGCCCGCCAAGATCAGCGAACCCACCGCGGCGAGTACCGGTGCAGGAAGCATCAGCGGGCGACGCCCGAAGCGATCCGACAGCGGGCCACCCACGAGCAGGCCGGGCACGATTCCGAGGACATACGCGAAAAGCAGTAGATCGACGGTGACCGCGGAGAAGCCGCCTTGGGCGCGGTACATCACCAGTAGCGGAGTGAATTCGTTACCGCCCCATGCGATCGCGAACGTCGCCGACGCGACGGCCAGCCACTGCCGGGCGCCGCCTGAGCCGACACGGTCGGCTGAGGTCTCCTTGGCGGGCGCGGTCATCACACGGCCCGGCATTTACTGAACATGATGTCCACTATATAGGGGGCGCCCTTGGAGCGCGACACCGGTGGCGTTGACGTGAAACATATTCTGCCCCTTTGGTTTCACCAGTCACGCGGCAGCCGGAATTGTCGGTGGTAGCACGTATGTTCGATATATGACATCGGACCTGGCCGCTGCGGTCAGCGCCTACACCGCGAGTGTGGACGCGCTGCTGACCGCCGACGTCGATGCCTGCTCACACCGGGACCTGCTCACCGCGTTCGCCGACGTCGAGACCACCACGCAACGAGTCCCGATGCTCCAGTACGCGATCCTGGCCCGTCTGCAACGCGAAGCCACTCCCGCCGAGTTGGGCGCGACCTCCTGGACGAAACTGCTCACACTGCGCACCCGGATGAGCAAGGGCCGCGCCCACAAACTCCTCACCCGCGCCGCCCAACTGGCACCGCGGCGAACACTGCAGGGCCAAGACATGGCGCCCGAGTGGGAACACACCGCCGCCGCGCTGTCGCGCGGCGCTTTCGGCGAGGAACATCTTGAGGTGATCCGCAAGTTCTTCAACGCATTGCCCGCCACCGTCGACCCGATCACCCGCTCCCACGCCGAGCAGTCGCTGGTCACGGCCGCCGCCGACCTGGACCCGCACTCGTTGACCGTCCTGGCGATCCACCTGCTGGCCCTGCTGCACCCCGACGGCGAGGAACCTGCCGACGCCGCCGCACGCAAAGCCGGCCTGCACCTGGGCTCTCAACAACCCGACGGCCTGAGCTACCTATCGGGGTGGGTCACCCCGAAATTGCGCGCCATGATCGAACCCATCCTTGCCAAATTCTCCGAACGCGGCCGCCACCCCGCACCCGAACCCGGGCCCACAGAAGCGCAACCGCCACTGTTTGACGAACCCGAGCCGGAACCGCACCCCGAACTCGAACAGCCTGCCAGTGAGGACAATCCGTCTCCTCCGCACCACGAGGACCCGCGCCCGCCGCTGTTGGATGCCCAGTGGCGCAGCAAGGCCCACTACCTTCACGACGCCGTCGAAGCCGCCTTCGACCTGCTGCTGCGCTCCCAGACCCTGGGCCGACTCAACGGACTACCCACCACCGTGGTGATCACCACGACCCTGCAAGAACTCCACGCCGGCGCCGGATACGCCGTCACCGGCGGCGGGTCCGTGCTCCCCATGCGCGATCTGATCGCGATGGCCGCCGCCGGGGCTTACCACTACCTCGCCGTCTTCGACGGCCACACCTCCATGGCCCTGCACCTCGGCCGCGCCCAACGCTGCGCCACCGGAGCCCAGAAACTCGCACTGTTCGGCCGTGAACGCGGCTGCACCTGCCCCGGCTGCGACGCCGCGTTCTACGACACCCAGGCCCACCACGGCCACAAAGACTGGAAACACGGCGGACAGACCAACATCGACGACCTCACACTGGCCTGCGGCCCCGCAAACCAGATGATCGAAGACACCGGCTGGAGCACCCGACGCCGCCCCGACGGCCGCTTCGAATGGATCGACCCCACCACTGGCCGAGCCCATCTCAACAACCTGCATCACCCCGAACGCCTCCTCGCACCCCGAGAAGACGACCCGCCTCCCTAGAACAAAGCGCCCAACCCGCGCAACGCGCGCGGTACAGCTCCGGATCATCTATCCGGGTGCTTGCCATCGTTTCCGGACCGCGGCTATGGCCCGCACGGCAATTCGATGGGGTTGACCGTTCGCCAGGTCGATGATCGAGTCCGCGACCGCCCAGGACATCTTGCCGTCGCTCATCGAGACCATTTGCGCAACACTCTGGTATGCGGCCATGCCGACGAACATCGCGACCTCGCGGTCATTGGTGGCCGTCTTCCTGGCCTGCCGGGCGACGACGCGGTTGAGCAGCCGCCCGATTCGTGACGCGGCGAGTTCCTGCAGGGTTGACTGACGTGTGAAGTGCGGATGCGAGGGTGGGGGGACCTCAGCCGCCGGCACGGGCGGGGGCGCGGGCACCAATTGGGTTCCCACGGCGGGAAGGTCGGAGTAACCGACGATGCCTGGCCGCGCAGCCACGACGGCCGGAATGGCGTTGACGACCGGCATGGCCGTGATGACCGAGCCGATGCCGACCATCTCGTCCATGGTCATCGAGCCGAATTCCGGCAGCACTCCGGCTCGCAGGGTGACGTTCGGGTGGCCGCGGATCTCGATCTCGTAGGCCATTGCGATGTCCCAAGCCGGGGTGAGGTGGGGGGTGATCGTCCACTTCACGGCGGTCTCGACAACGTCCAACCCACTGACCGAGCCGATCCAGCGCGCGTAGATGCCGGCAACGGTACCTGCGCGAACATCACGTCCGGGGATATCGAGATCTTCTGCTGCGTAGGCGAACTCGACATCGCACCGAATGCCGTCGAGGGCGAGGCCAAGCAGGTCGGCCAGCGCCTCGCAGGTGTCGCCGAACGGGATGGTGGCGTGCTCGATGTCTGCTTCGTGGTTCGCGTCACCCGCCGGACGCCCCCAGCCCAGCTCGTCCTGGTTCGCGTCCCCGGCCCAGGGCCCGATGTCGAAAGACTCCACAATGCTCACGTAGTTGGCGGTACGGCACACGTTGGTCGCGATCGACGCCAAATACTGCACGTAGCCCGGGTTCACGCCACTGCCGAACATACTGACACCACCTTCGACGGCGGCGGCCTCGATCCGCGCACGACTCTCCTCGCCATACGCACGGCCGGTCATGAAGTGTGCAGTCGTCGCGACATTGATGCCAGCACGAAGCAGCGTCTCCAGATGGTCGATGTCGGGATGCAACGGCATATAGACAACGCAGTCTGGCTTCAGCGCGAGGATCTCGCCGATGTCATTGGTAGCCGAGATACCAAGTCTGCGGTCGAGCCCGCACAGCTCGCCGAGGTCCTTACCCACCTTGTCAGCGCTGTAGGCGAATACGCCGACCAGCTCCAGCCCGGGGCGTTCGAGAATGCCCCGGACCGCCTCACGCGAGATGTTTCCGGTGGTCCACTGCACCAGGCGAATCGGGGCGTCTGTCACGGAGCACTCCAGGGTCTAGCGCGGAGGCGATCAGGTAGGGCGGCATGGCCACTGCAGGCGGCACGTCACACGGAGCCTACATACATCCTCTTCGGCGCATAGTCCTTTACAGAAGACTCATTCTCTGTAAACATGTCGCCAAGTACATTCACTGGACATGCCGTCCAGCGAGATGGATGGAGCCACGACATGTCACTGGGTCCCCAACCCGCGGTCTACGACGCTGACTGGGTGCGCGCCAAGTACGCCGCCGAACGCGACAAGCGCCTGCGCGCCGACGGCGTCGACCAGTTCGTCGAGGTCACCGCGGATTTCTCGCACTACGCCGACGACCCGTACACCGAGCGCACCGAACGCGAACCCGTCAGCGATCACACCCAGGTGCTGATCATCGGTGGCGGGCTGGGCAGCCTGATCGCCGCGGCGCGGCTACAGGAGGCCGGCATCACCGATATCCGGGTGGTGGACACCGCCGGCGACTTCGGCGGCACCTGGTACTGGAACCGCTATCCCGGCGCCCAGTGCGATATCGAGTCCTACATCTACCTGCCGCTCCTGGAAGAGCTGAACTACATCCCCACCGAGCGCTACGCCCACGGACCGGAAATCCGGGAGCACCTGCAGGCCATCGCCCGCCACTACGGGCTGTACCGAAACGCCCTGCTGCAGACCACCGTCACCAACATGGCCTGGGACGACGACGCCCAGCACTGGGTCGTCGAGACGGATCGCAAGGACCGTCTCACCGCGAATCTGGTCGCCGTCTCCCCCGGATCGCTGACCCGACCGAAGCTGCCGGGCATCCCCGGCATCAACGAGTTCCGGGGGCATACCTTCCACACCAGCCGCTGGGACTACCGCTACACCGGCGGCGACGAGACCGGCGGGCTGACCCATCTGCGCGACAAAAGGGTCGGTGTCATCGGTACCGGCGCGACCGGGCTGCAGTGCATCCCGCACCTGGGCAGGGCAGCCAAACAGCTGTACGTCTTTCAGCGCACCCCCAGCACGGTCGCCGAACGCAACAACTGCCCGACCGACCCCGCCTGGGCGGCCACCCTGAAGCCGGGCTGGCAGCGCGAGCGGATGGAGAACTTCACCCGGGTCACCTGCGGGGTCGAGATGGATCTCGATCTCACCGATGACGGCTGGACGCGCAACGCGCTGGCTTTGACGGAGCCGGCCGTCGTCCGTGAAACCCGAGGACTGGGCCGGGAGATGACCCCCGAGGAGATCACCGAATTCCTGTACCGCGCCGACTGGGACGCGATGGAACGTCTGCGCGGTCGCATCAGCACCGTGGTGACCGACCCGCAGACCGCCGAAGCGCTCAAGCCCTGGTTCAAGCTGAACTGCAAACGCCCCGGCTACCACGACGAATACCTCCCGACGTTCAACCGGGACAACGTCACGCTGGTCGACACCGACGGCCGCGGTGTCGAACGGTTCACCGAGACAACGGCCGTCGTCGACGGCGTGCACTACGAGCTCGACGCCTTGATCTTCGCCACCGGATTCGACGTCGGAACCGAGTTCACCCGTCGCCTCGGCTTCGAGATCACCGGCCGCGACAACGTGCGCCTCAGCGACACATGGGCCAAGGGCATGCGCACCTTCCACGGCCTGCAATCCCACGGCTTCCCCAACTGTTTCTTCCTGGGCTACACCCAATCCGGGGTCTCCCCCAACTACACCCACACTGCCGAGGAACGCGCCCGGCACTTCACCTATCTGGTCAGCACATGGGTGCAACGCGGCGCGGCCACCATCGAAGCGACTCGCGAAGCCGAAGACGAGTGGCTGTCGGCGATGAACGAGGCCTCGGAGAGGCCGAAGGCGTTCTACGAAGACTGCACGCCGAGCTACCTGAGTTCCGAAGGCCAGAAGGACAATCCGCACGGCATGCTCGCGAACAACTTCGGCGGCAAACCCACCGACTTCTTCGACATGCTCGGCGCCTGGCGCGCCACCGGCCGCCTCGAGGGGGTCACCATCACATGACGACTGCCACCAAGAAACTCACCATGCGCGACCGCCACCGCATCATGACGCGCGACCACATCATGACCTCGGCGCTGGAGGCATTCGCCGAACGCGGTTACGTCACAACGACCATCGACCACATCGTGCAGCGCGCCGGGATCGGCCGCGCCACGTTCTACCTGCATTTCGACAGCAAGGCGGCGGTGCTGCGCGAACTGCGCAACACCCGGATGACGGTATGGACCGACCGGGATCATCCACGCGGCGGCGAATCCGGGCGCCCCACGGTCCGCTCCTTCTTCGAGAAGGTCGTCGATTTCTACACCTCGGCACCCGAGCTGTACACGGCATTGCACCAGGCGCGCGCCGCCGACCCCGAGTTCGCCGCGGCGCACCGCGCGACCATGGAAGCCAACGTCGACGACTGGGTCCGAACGGATGCCATACCCGGCGCCACCGAAGCCCAACTACGCCTGGCCATCGCGATGATGTACACGATGGTCGACTCCTTCATGCATCTGTGGCTGGTCGACGGCTGGCCGCTGGACCGCGAGGCCGCCATCGAGGCGATGACCGACGCGCTGTACTCCACCATGCGCTGAACGCGCCTCGCACTCAACGACAGGAGCCATCCGATGGCCGAAAAGCGTTATCTGCATCTCAATCTGGTCGCCAACGACATCAACCTGCACCAGGGCGCCTACAAGTACGAACAGGCGCACGGTGTGCCCGAGCGCGGCACCTTCGAGCGACTCATCGAGTACGGCAGGTTCGGCGACGAGGGCCTGTTCACCGCCCTGTTCGTCGGAGACATCCCCGGCTTGAACGGATCCCCGGCCTTCGACGGCGGGCCCGCCGAACCCATCACCGCGCTGACCGCCATCTCCCAGCACACCAAGCACGTCGGCCTGATCGCCACCGCGTCCACCACGTTCTACGACCCGTACAACCTGGCCCGGCTGCTGGCCTCCCTCGACCAGGCGTCGGACGGGCGCGCCGGGTACAACGCCGTCACCTCCGTCATCGACCAGTTCGCACTGAACTACAGCCTCAAACAGCACCTGGATCGCGAGGCCCGCTACGCGCGCGCCGACGAGTTCCTCGACGTCATGCGGGCGTTGTGGGACAACCGATCCCTGCGTCGCGACCCGGACGGACTCACCCGGTTCTACGCCGAACCGATCAACCACCGGGGAAACCTGTTCGAGGTCACCGGCCCGCTGAACATCGCGCCCAGCCGGCAGGGCCGCCCGCTGATCGCGCAGGCCGGCGGATCGGGCGCCGGCATCAGGGTGGCCGCCAAACACGCGGAAATGGTGTTCACCAACTCCTCCACCCGCGAGAGCGCGGCCGAATACCGCGAGACGCTGGACAAGGCGCTCGTCGAGCAGGGCCGCGCCCCCGGCTCGGTGCCACCCATCCCCGGTCTCATCCCCTATCTCGGTAGGACGACCACCGAGGCCGAGGAGAAGCTGGCCGAACTCGACAGCTACGTCGACTGGGAACCGATCGCGCCATTCGCGTTGGGACAGTTCGGACTCGACATCCGCTACGGCGATATCAACGACCCGTTCCCCACCCACGAACTCCCCCGCCCCCAGGATGTCGAGAAGACGATCAAGAGCACCTTCGGCAACTACGTCGGCCTCTACACCTGGATCCAGGAACGCCCCGGCGTGACGGTGTGGGAGGTCGTCGCGCAGGCCGTCGGCCGCGGTGGCGCCACGCACCGTAAGTTCGTCGGCACCTACGATGCACTCGTCGAGGACTTCGCGGCCTGGCATGAGGACGGCAACGTCGGCGGCTTCAACCTGATGTTCTCGGCGGGTTCGGCCGCGATCCGCGAGTTCATCGACGAGGTGGTCCCCCGGCTGATCGACCGCGGCATCTACCGCAGCAGCCCGCACGATCGGCCACTGCGGGAACGGTTCTAGCCTGCCGCTACAGCAGCGGCGCGAACCCCTGCCGCTGCTGGGCAAAGCGCGCCAGCACCGCGTCGGGGATCGGGATACTGCCGCTGGCCATCTCGACCGGGACGGGCGGCAGCGCCCCGTGCACGTCGTGGTGCAGGCTCTCCATCTCGTCATCCAACCGCGCGGCGGTGGTCGCGGCTTCTTCCAGGCTGCGCGCGATATGGGGAGGGACCGCACCGGAGTACTTGTAGAAGATCTTGTGTTCGAGGCTGGCCCAGAAATCCATCGCCACGGTGCGCACCTGCACCTCGACCGGAACATTGACCACTCCGCTGGACAGGAAGACCGGCACCTCGACGATCAGGTGCAGGCTCCGGTAGCCGTTCGGTTTGGGCTCGGCCACATAGTCTTTCAGCTGAAGGACGGTGAGATCGTCCTGCCGCGTGAGCGCGTCGGAGATCAGGTAGACGTCCGAGGTGAATGAGCAGGTGACCCGGACGCCGGCGATATCGGTGATCTTGGCGCGAATCTCCTCGAAACGGGGCTCGCACTGCTTGCGGGCGATCTTGTCGAGCACACTTTCCGGCGTCTTGAGCCGGCTGGTCACATGCTCGATCGGGTTGTACTTCTGCAGATGCTTGAACTCCTGCTGCAGGATGGAGACCTTGGTCGTCACCTCGTCCATGCCGAACTTGTAGGCGAACATGAATCGGGAGAACTCCTCGCGCAACACCTGAAACTCCTCCAGCAGAGCATCAGGCATGGCGTCCAGAGAAGAATTCATGCCTCCAGGATGCCTGATCGGGAAAACTCTGCGAAAACCGTGCGTTCGAGCGGGTAGAAGGGCAACCCGCACCTTCGTCGACACGACGATCAGGAGAACACCATGAGCGTGGGCAGCGTTGCACATCTGAGCCGGACATGTACCTGCCGCCGGAGATCACGGACTGGCCGCTGAACGTGGCCGTCGTGCGCAGCGGCGGCAAGACCATCCTCATCGATTCCGGCCTCGGCACCGAGTTCCCGGACTTCCCGCGGGCCGGGCAGCTGAGCATGCGTCTGGTGGCCGCCGGTATCGAGCCGTCCTCGGTGACCGATGTGGTGCTCATCCACCTGCACATGGATCACATCGGCGGGCTGCTCGTCGACGGACTGCGCAACAAGCTGCGCCCGGATCTGCGGGTGCACGTCGCCACCGCCGAGGCCGAGTTCTGCGAGGTGGCCGGGGGTGTGGCCTCCGGTGCGGCGCAGCAGCACGCCGGGTGCCACCTCGTATTCGTTCTCGAAGGTCCACAGTTGACTGCGGTAGACATCGAGGAACTGCGCGGCGGTCCGCCGCAGTATCTCGGGGATGGGCGCGGGCATCACGGTGGGGGTGAAGTCGGGCGAGTCGGCGCGGGTCCGGATCAAGCTGTTGACCGAGCTGGCGGCCACCAGCGAGCAGCTGGTCGCCACCCATCTGCCGTTCCCGTCGGTCTGCCACGTGGCGACCGCGGGCAGCGGATTCCGCTTCATCCCGGCGGTCTGGGACTACTGAGCAACCCGTGCGGCACCGAGCCTGGGACCCGGTCGCGGGCCCTGTGTCGCACGAAAGTTCATCTCTCGTTCACCTGAGCCGGTTTGGGCTGGGATACCTGCGGGGTACAGGCGTGGCATTGGCGCGATACGGCGCCGTACCACCGACCTGAAGGCGCCGACCATGATCCCTTTCATCTGCCCGAGCTGCGGACACATCGACATCGATTCGGCCGACTGCTCGACGTGCGCGCAGTCGCCCGGTGGACCTGACGTAGTGGACGCGGACGTCGCCTGACGTTTTCGGTTCCCTGTAGCGGCGAGGTCATCACCGGAGGGTTCCAGAGCTCGATCTAGGTGTCGGACCACCTCGTTAGAATCGTGGTATGCCGCCGCCGACAACACCTTTCGCCGCACACACACCTCGGGTGTCGCGGTTGGAGGTGTTGTTCGACGAGATGGCGGAGTTGACCGGGCAGCGCAATGCGATCGATGGCCGGTTGGTGGAGATCGTCGCCGAGATCGATGGCAGAGGCACCGATGACGGCAACTCCCTGTGGGGTTCCACCGGATGCCGGTCGATCGAGGCGTTGGTCGCGTGGAAGGCCGGTATCTCTCCTCGCAACGCCGAAACTATGGTCGCCGTGGCCCATCGCATCGACGAACTTCCCCGCTGCACCCAAGGCTTACGGGAGGGTCGGGTGTCCTTGGATCAGATCGGGGTGATCGCTGAAGGCGGTGGCCAGGGCTGCGATGAGCATTACGCGGAGTTGGTGAAGGTCGCCACCGTCGTCCAGTTGCGCACCGCGGTCAAGCAGGAACCCCGCCCCGACCCCGAGTCCAAGCCCGAACCGACACGCAAGATCACCAAGATCGAGAACGACGATTCCACGACGTGGCGGATCACCCTGCCCAAGGTGGAGGCCGCGAAATTCGAAGCAGGCCTGCAATCACATCGGGACGCTTTGGTGGCGGACTGGAAACGTGACCACGATGCGCAGGACAGCATTGATCCCGAGGACGGTAGTGCCCGCGTCTGGGACCAGGAATCCACGATTTCTGAGCAGGCACCGCCGTTCCCGGACGGCGTGGATACATTCATGAGCCTGATCGAGGCCGGCTGGGACGCCGACGTGGCGCGCCGCCCGCACGGCCAGCACACCACCGTGGTCATGCACCTCGACCTCGAGAAACGGGTCGCGGCCCCGCATCTGGGCCCGGCCCTCACCGCAGACGACCGCCGATATCTGCTCTGCGATGCCACCTGTGAGGTGTGGTTCGAACGCCACGGCCGCCCCATCGGCGTCGGCCGGGCCACCCGCACCATCAACCGCCGGCTCCGCCGCGCCCTGGAGCACCGCGACCAGACCTGCGTGGTGCCCGGTTGCGGGGCCACCCGCGGTCTGCATGCCCATCACCTGGTGCACTGGGAGGACGGCGGCCCCACCGATCTGTCCAACCTGGTCTTGTTGTGCCCGTTTCACCACCGCCTGCACCACAAGGGTGTCATCACCCTGACCGGGCCCGCCGAGAACCTCAAAGTCACTGACAGCGACGGTGACACCCTCACCGACGCGTCGCTGGCCCGCCCACCGACGACACCCCCGCCGGATGTACTACCGTGCCCTGGGCCAAAAGGCGAACGCGCGCAATGGTGGTGGTACACACCATACGAACCACCGCCACGGTCGGACAACTAGGTCCCGGCGCCGGGCTCAAATGACGACGAACGCCAGTTCGCCGACTCCGTCGATGCCGCCACGCACCTGCTGCCCGCGGGCGATCGCCCCGACGCCGGCCGGGGTGCCGGTCATGATCAGGTCGCCTGGTGCCAAGGTGACCGATTTCGACAGGTGGGCAATGACATCGGCGACCGGCCATATCTGGTCGGCGAGGTCACCTTCCTGGCACAGATCGTCATCGACGCTCAGCCAGATCCGTCCATGGGTGGGGTCCACCGATTCGGCAGGCACCAGTTCCGACACCGGGCCGGACGCATCGAAACCCTTCGCCAGATCCCACGGCCGGCGGGTCTGTTTGGCCACGTCCTGCAGATCTCGACGGGTCAGATCGACACCGACGCCATATCCCCAAACATGTTGCAGCGCAGAGGCGGCATCGAGATCCGCGCCGCCGGCGGCCAGGGCCACGACGAGTTCGATCTCGTGGTGCAGGTTCTGTGTCTGGGGCGGGTACGGAACCTGGTGCGCCGGACCGCCGCCGTATCCCTCCGACGCCGTGAAGACGGCGTCGGCCGGCTTGGTGAAGTAGAACGGCGGCTCCCGATCCGGGTCGGCACCCATCTCGCGGGCATGGTCGGCGTAATTGCGGCCGACGCAGTAGACCCGGCGGACGGGGAAGCGTTCCGCGGAGCCGGCAATGGCGAGCGTCGTGGGCGTGATCGCAAACATCGAGACCAGCCTAGGGCCGCCGCTCAATCGGTGGGCATTCACGGCGCCAGGTCAGAGCCGCGCGGCGTACTTCTCGGCGAACTGCCACGCGAGAGAACTCGCATCTGGTCCGGACCGCTCCGCAAAAAGGCCCTCGCCTGTCGGTGAAGGATAAGCATGACCCATGTTCTCGACGAGGTACATGTCGATGTACGCGAACCCGTCGGAGCCACTGAGCGTAGTGCGCGTAAACGGGTGCGTGCCGGGCGCAGCCGGCACCGTCGTCGCCTCCTCCACCCACCCAAGGCTGACGTTGAGCAGTCCGTCGTCGACCAAGTCATTGACCACCGACCAGTGCTCGAAGAGCCGAGTGGCCACGACGGGGGGCACCACTGTGTCCCGCCTGCCCTGAACGATGAGCAGCGGGACGTGCCGGACGCGGTCACCCATCTGCGCCCACGCCTGGCGGGCGGTGCGTTCTGGCGGCGTGGCGTCCGGGCTACCGGGATCCACCTGGTTGAGCCCGTACTCGCCGCCGGCCACCGAAGTGGCGGTGGCAAAGAGGTCCGGGTGAGTCGCAGCAAGAATGACCGCGGTGCCCGCACCGGATGACGCGCCCACCACGTGCACCTGATCGCCGTTGGCGTTGTACTCCTCGATCACCCGGCGTGCCACGCCGGCCAGTAGCGCGGGTTCGCCTGTGTCGCGGCGTTGCTGCCGCGGATCGTTGGATTCCCAGCAGTTCAGCAGATTCTGGAACATCCGTTGAGTCGGATAGACGACGATGAAACCTTCGCGGTCGGCCAGGGCGTTGAATTGTGTCATCGACTTCATGGAGTTGAATCCATAGCCGGTCATCCCGCAGCCGTGGATCGCCATGATCACCGGGAGCGCAGTGCCGCTGTCGTATTGCGGCGGTAGATGAACCTGGTAACGCAGGCTGCCGGCGGGCCCGTCGAACACATGATTGTGGTCCCGCTCCCCCGTCCACCACGGCAGACCGTGCTGCACCGCCGCGGTGGCCGCCCCGAGCGCGACCACGACCACCCCGATCACTGCGGCGAGCATCGTCAGCCATCGCCTCCGCTTCCCGACCACCCCGGTTTCGCTCAATGGAAGTACCTGAACCTGAACAATGCGATATCAGAGGCGCGCGGTCATCCGCACGGGCAGCGAGTCGATCCCGATGCCGACGTTGTGCACAGGCCCGCCGCCCGCCCACACCGCAGGTCCGGCCAGTTGGATGTCGTAGCCGGCCGCGAGGGCCCCGAGCACCGCCTGGACCTCCTTGCGTGCCAGGTTCGCACCAAGGCAGTAGTGCACTCCGCCCCCGCCGAAGGACAGGTGCGGGTTGGGCGAGCGGCGAATGTCGAACCGGAAGGGATCGGCGAACACGTTTTCGTCGCGGTTGCCCGACGGATACCAGAACAGCACGCGGTCACCGGTTTTCACGTCCTGCCCACCGACGGTCACGTCGCAGGTGGCGGTTCGGCCGAAGAACAGCACCGGGCTGGCCCAGCGGATCGCCTCATCGGCGGCGGTCAGGGCGAGCTGCTGATCCGACCGCAACTGCGCCCATTGATCAGGATGGTCGAGCAGTGCAATCAGGCCTTGCGTCAGTGCATTTCGGGTGGTCTCGCTGCCGGCGACGGACAGGATGAGGAAGAACATGTCCAGCTCGAAGCCGTCGAGTTGCGCGGCGAGCTTGGTCCACACGTCGTCGGTCGGGTGCGCCCGCTTCTCGGCGCTGAGCCCCTGCGCATACTCGAACAGTTCGACCTGGAATCCCAGCCGATCGTCCTCGGTGTAACCGCGGTACGGATCGCCCGATTTGAGCAGATGGTCGACGCGCTCGAAGACCCACGGCCGGTCCGATTCGGGGATGCCGACGATGTCGGCGATCAGGTGCATCGGCACCTGATAGGCGATGTCACGGACGAAATCACAGGTGGCGCCCGACGCGGCTTCGAGGATCTGAGCGGTGCGGGCGGCAATGAGTTGCTCGAGCCTGCCGATCATCCGCGGCGTGAACTCTGAGGTGATGATCCGGCGCATCTCGGCCTGATCGGGCGGATCCATCGAGACCAGTGTCCGTCCCGCCGATAGCAACGGGTTCGGTTCCATCATCGGCCCGCCGATGGCCGCGAAGGTCTTCCAGTCGCGGTTGGCCTGCTGGATCTCCGGGTGGGTGACGATGGACCAGAACGGAATCGACGGGATCCCCGGCCGGCCCTCGACGGCCAGGTGCCGGTGTATCGCACCGCGACTGCGCAATTCGGTGAAGACCTCGTGCGGGAAGCCATTCGTGTAGAGCGCCGGATCGGTGAGATCGACGTCCAGGACATGGGTCATGTCTGCTCCCCTAGGGCTTGCCGGATCAGTGCGCGGACAGCCGCGGCATCGGCTGCCTCGCCGAGCAGCAGCCGCCGGTAGACGAGCCCTCCGGCGAGCATGTCGACAAGCGCATCGGCATCCGTCGATGCCGGGACGTCCCCGCGGGTGCGGGCCCGTTCCACCGCGTCGATCGCCTGCTGCCGGCACCGCCCGGCGAAGGTGCGCACCGTGGAGCGCACCGCCTGGTCGTTGGTGGCCTCGGCGAGCAGGGACGGGAGCAGAGCGGCGAGTTCGGGTTGGGTGAGCATGTCCGCGATGGGCAGCAGCGCGGCGAACAGGTCGTCGACGAAGGAGCCGGTGTCCACACCCTCGGATGGCTGGGTGATCGAGACCGCGGCGTACTGGAACAGCTCGTACTTGCTGCCCCAACGCCGGTAGATGGATGCGCGGCCGACGCCGGCGCGGGCGGCGATCCCCTCGATGGTCGCGCCACCCCACCCCTTGGCGCCGACCTCGGCGACCGCCGCCGCCACGATCGCGGCGTCCAGCCGGTCGTCGCGGGGCCTGCCTCGGCGGGGCGCCGCTATCGGCGTGCTCGTCGTCACACCTGAATCCTGGACTACTGGGTTCCGGAATTCAAGAGTCTCGTAATAGAGACCGCCTGGGACAGATCGGAGGCGAGAGCGAAAATCAGCGGCTCGGGTTGGCGGGCTCTGTCGTGGAGATGAACTCGTCGAGTAGCTCGATCACCTTTTCGGGTGCTTCGACCTGCGCGAAATGCCCGACGCCAGGCAGGATCTCGAGGCGGCAGTCCGGGCGGGCCTCCAACGCCGCATAGGCATGGTCGACCGGGATGATGTTGTCCTGCTCGCCCCAGATCGCGAGTATCGGCAAACCCTCGCGCAGATTCAGCCGGTTCAGGGCACTCACGGCCTGGCCACGATAATCGACCACCGATCGCAGGGTCCGCAGGAATGCCTGACGCGTCTCACCGTCCCCGAACGACGAGTACGCGCTCCACATCTCCGCGCCCCGGGGGGAGCGCAGACCGGCCGAGCTCAGCCAGGACTTCACGGCGTTTCCGGCCCGCAGCACCGGTGACGGCGCGATCACCGGCATCACGAACTCGGCTCCCGGCGCCGCCAGCAGGCGCAGAATCAATCCCACATCGGGACCGAGTCCGCCACTGCTGATGAGTACGAGCCGGCGGCAGTAGTCCGGATGTTGATAGAGGAACTGCATCGCGACGCCGCCGCCCAGGGATTGGCCGACAACGGTCGCCGATTCGACGCCGAGTTCATCGAGCAGATCACGCAGGCCGACCGCGAAGGCGCCCAACGAGTAGTCGGTGCGGGGCTTTGACGACTGGCCGTGTCCGAGCAGGTCAGGCGCGATGACGCGGTATTTCTTGGCGAGCTGGGGCAACACCGCGCGCCAGGTCTGCGCGCTGCCCGCCATGCCGTGGATCAGCAACAGGACTTCGTCACCGTCGCCCTCGTCCACGACCGCTTGTCGCATGCCATGAATCTCGATGAACTTCGTTTCGATCACTGCAGCTCCCACCCGTCGGCCCCATCGAGCCTACTGAGCGGTAACTTACCCTGACAACCTGTCAGCCAGCGGACACCGCCACCACGACCTTGTCGCCCTCGCGCCGGGCCGCCGCGCGGAAAGCCTCGCCCGCGTCATCGAGGCGATGGCGCCCGGTGACCAGCGCATCGAGATCCACCCCGTCGGCCGCCAGGACGATGGCCCGCGGGTAGGTGTCTTTCATCCGGCGGACCATCGCGAAGGTCAGGCCCTTGCGCCGTGCCGCCGCGGCCGGAAACGACGACCGATCCTCGGACGGGATGCCCGCGAGCGCCACCCGTCCGCCCGGCCGCACGGCAGCCACCGCGGTGGCGATCCCCGCGTCGGTCCCGGCCAACTCGATCACCACATCGACTCCCCGTCCGCCGGTGGCGTCCAGGACCTCGGCGTCGCCCTCCGCCGGCGACCACACGGCATCGGCACCGTGGCGCAGCGCCGTGGCTCGTCGATGCACAAGGGGTTCGGTCACGAACACCCGTGACGCGCCGCCGCGTTGGGCCACCTGGACCGCGAGGACACCGATCGGGCCGGCACCGACCACCAACACGTCGTCTCCTGGGTGCAGGTGGCTCACGTCGACCGCGTGGATGGCCACACCGAGGGGTTCCAGCAGTGCCCCCGCGTCGTCGCTGAGCTCGTCGGGTAGCGGGTGCAGCAGGTGGTCCGGCCACACCAGGTATTCCTGCAGCGCACCGTCGAGCGTGCCGTGCCCGGCGAACTGGACTGTGGGACAGAGGTTGTGGTGACCGGCGAGGCAGAGCTCGCAGGTTCGGCACGGGATGGCCGGGTCAACGGCCACGCGGCGGCCGGCGTACGGGCCGGTGACGGCCCGCGCCGCGAACTCATGGCCGGGCACCACGGGGTCCTCGATCCGGTTCTCCCCGATACCGCCATCGGTGAACCAGTGCAGATCGGAACCGCAGATGCCCACCGAGGTCACCGCGAGCAGCGACCACCCCGGCGGGGCGTCACCGGGACCGTCCTCGCTGCCGACGCGTAGATCACCGACGGCGTGCAGGCGCGCCGCGATCACAGTCCGGCGGCGACGTGGTGATAGACGTCGTTCCACCGCAGTTCGTGCTGGAAGGTGCGCACCGTGGTGGTGTCGTCGATGACGAGCAGTTCGGTGTCGGTCATGGTCGCGAAGTCCTCGAACACCTCGGTGCCGACGGCGGTGGTGAGCACGGTGTGGTGTGGTGCACCGGCCATCAACCAGGCTTCCGCCGAGGTCGACCAGGACGGTGAGGGTTCCCACACCGCGCACGCCACCGGCAGGTTCGGCAGTTCCTCGGCCGGTTCGATGACCCGAACCTCGTTGGCCACCAGTCGGAATCGGCTGCCCATATCGCAGATACCGATGATGACGGCATCGGCGGGTGCGGCGGTGAACCGCAACCGGACGGGGTCGTCGCGATCACCGATCGCCAGCGGGTGGATCTCCAGGGTGGGGGTCGACGCCGCGATGCTGGGACACACCTCAAGCATGTGCGCACCGAGGATGCGCTCGCGGCCTGGCGTCAGATCGTAGGTGTAGTCCTCCATGAACGAGGTGCCACCGGGCAGCCCCTCTGCCATCACCTTCACGGTGCGCAGCATCATCGCGGTCTTCCAGTCGCCCTCGCCGCCGAAACCGTAGCCGTCGGCCATCAGCCGCTGCACCGCCAGCCCCGGCAGCTGGCGGAGCCCGCCGAGGTCTTCGAAGTTGGTGGTGAAGGCGTGGAACCCGCCGTCGGTCAGGAACTTTCGCAGGCCGAGCTCGATCTGCGCGCCGTGCCGCAAGGCGACATGCCGGTCTCCGCCGGGCAACAGGTCCGGATCAACCCGGTAGGTGTGTTCGTATTCGCGCACCAGTTTGTCGATATCAGCCGCCTGCACTCGTTCAACGACGCCGACAAGGTCATTGACACCGAACGCATCGATGGAGGCGCCGAAATGCGCTTCCGCCTCCACCTTGTCGCCCTCGGTGACCGCGACACCACGCATGTTGTCGCCGAACCGCGCGACCTTGAGCGTCGACAGTTCGGCGGTGCCCAGTGCCGCGCGCACCCACGACCCGACCCGCACCTGGGTGCGCGGATCGCTGACGTGTCCGGCGATGGTCTTCCGCGAGGTCGACAACCGGGACTGGATGTAACCGAACTCGCGGTCTCCGTGCGCGGCCTGGTTGAGGTTCATGAAGTTCATGTCGATGGTCTGCCAGGGTAATTCGACGCCGAACTGGGTGTGCAGATGCAGCAACGGTTTACGCAGCGACTTGAGTCCGCGGATCCACATCTTCGCCGGTGAGAAGGTGTGCATCCAGGCGATGACACCGACACATTCCGGTGCGGCATTGGCGTCGCTGAGCACCCGGGCGATCTGCTCGGCATCGGTGACGACGGGAAGCCACCGCACCTCGACCGGGATCTCGGCACTGCCATCGAGTCGTTCGGCGATCTGGCGTGACTGGTCGGCAACCTGGTCCAGGACATCGGGTCCGTACAACGATTGACTGCCGGTGATCAGCCATACCTGGCTGGTGGCGAGTCGGGACGCGATCATGGGTTCTCCTGGTGGACGTCGGAAGTCTGTTCGTTCTGGCCGTACACGTTCTGGTACCGGTCGAAGAGCGCGGTCACGTCGGCGGCGTCGATGGGCGGCGCGGCACCGAGTTGCCGACTGATGTGCACGGTGCGGGCCACGTCTTCGACCATGACGGCGGCCTTGACCGCATCGCGCGCGGTCCGGCCGATGGTGAAGGGACCGTGGTTGCGCATCAGCACCGCCGGGGATCGGCTGTCCCGCAACACCTCGACGATGCCACGGCCGATCGAGTCGTCGCCGATCAGGGCGAACGGACCGACCGGGACCTCGCCACCGAATTCGTCGGCGGCCATGGTGAGCACACACGGGATCGGCTCGCCGCGTGCGGCCCACGCGGTGGCGTAGGTGGAGTGCGTGTGCACCACCCCGCCGACCTCGGGCATGTGCCGGTACACATAGGCGTGGGCCGCGGTGTCCGAGGACGGTGCCAGCGCGCCGTCGACCAGATTGCCGTAAAGGTCGCAGACCACCATGTCCTCGGCGCGCAGTGTGGCGTACTCGGCGCCCGAGGGCTTGATGACCATGAGGTCGCGACCGGGCACCCGGGCCGAGACGTTGCCCGCCGTCCAGATGACCAGTTCGTAGCGGGTCAGCAGGGCGTGCAGGTCGCACACCTGTTGCCGCAGTTCGGCAATGACGTGGTCGATGTCCGACGTGATGGTCATCGGATGGCTCCTACCGGTTCCGGAGTGGCGATGCGCCGCAGCCGGCGCATCATGTCGTTGCCGCGACCGAACCACTCGTAGGCCGCGACGTATTCGCGGTAGAGCCGGTCGTAGGCCGCAGCATTGTGCGCGATGGGCAGATAGGCGTTGCGGGTCCGCGTGCCCATCTGTCGGGCGGCCGCGCCCACGTCGAGGTAGGCACCCGCCGCGACCGCGGCGTGAATCGCCGATCCCAGCGCGGGCGCCTGCTCCGACGGCACCGTCGACAGCGGCAACCCGACCACATCGGCATAGATCTGCATCAGCAGCTCGTTCTTCAGCAACCCCCCGGCGACCACCAGCTCGTCGATGCGGACACCCGAGGTCGCGAACGTCTCGACGATCATCCGGGTGCCGAACGCGGTGGCCTCCAACAACGCCCGGTACATGTCGACGCACGTGGTGTGCAGGGTCTGCCCGATCATGACACCGGACAGTTCGTGGTCGACCAGCACCGAACGGTTGCCGCTGTGCCAGTCCAGCGCCACCAGGCCGTGCTCTCCCACCTGCTGGTGGCTCGCCAGTTCGGTCAGGTGGGCGTGCAGCGACACACCCAGGCGACGGGCCTCGACGTGGTAGCTCTCGGGGACGCAGTTCTCGATGAACCAGCCGAAGATGTCGCCGACGCCGGACTGCCCAGCCTCGTATCCCCAACTGCCCGAGGAAATTCCACCGTCGACGACGCCACACATGCCGGGTACGTCGCGCAGCACGTCGGAATTCACCACGTGACAGGTCGAGGTGCCCATGATGGCGACCAGTTGCCCGATATCCAGCGCATCGGCCGCCGCGACCGTCACGTGCGCATCGACATTGCCCACCGCGACCGGGATGCCCGCCGGCAGCCCGGTCCATCGGGCGGCCTGCGCGGTGAGCGCACCCGCGCGGTCACCGAGCCGGCCGATCGGGGCGTCGAGCTTCTCGGTCACGAAATCGCCGAAGCCCGAGCGCACCTCGGAGAGGAACTCCCGAGAGGGATATCCGCCGTCCTGCCGGATGCCCTTGTAGCCTGCGCTACACGCGTTGCGGACATAGGTCCCGCACAGTTGCCAGACGATCCAGTCGGCGGCCTCGACGAAATGATCCATCGCCTGGTACACCTGTGGATCTTCATCGAAGATCTCCAGGGCCTTCGCGAACTCCCACTCGCTGGAGATCAATCCACCGTATCGCGACAGCCATGGCTCACGGCGTTCGGCGGCAACGGCGTTGATGCGATCGGCCTGCGGCTGCGGCGAATGGTGACGCCACAGCTTGCCGTAGGCGTGCGGACGATCCGCGAACTCCGCCAGCTGATACAGCGGTGTACCGTCGCGGCGGACCGGCACCATGGTGCACGCGGTGAAGTCGGTGCCGATGCCGATGATGTCGCCCGGATCGACGCCGGACTTCGCGATGGCCTCGGGAACGGCGCTGCGCAACACGTCCAGGTAATCCTCGGGAACCTGCAGCGCCCACTGCGCCGGCAGCCGGATCGTGCTGCCGGGCAACCTGTCGGTGATGACGCCATGTCGGTAGGCATGCTCGGCGGCGGCGAGCTGGTGGCCGTCGCTGACCCGCACCACCAGCGCGCGTCCGGACAAGGTGCCGAAATCGACACCGACCGTGTACTTCTCGGTGCTCATGAACTCTCCTGGGTGGTGGCGGTGCTGTCGCGGATGATCAGTTCGGGGGGTAGCAGCGGAACGTCGAGCGTCGATCCACCCAACGTGGCGATCACCAGCTCGATCGCGCGCTGGCCGACGGCCTTGAAGTCCTGCCTGATGGTCGTCAGCGCGGGGTTCAGGTAGGCGGACTCGGGGATATCGTCGAATCCGATGACACTCACGTCTTCGGGAACGCGTATCCCGTTCTGGGCGAACGCGTGCAGTACGCCGATGGCCATCTGATCGTTGGCCACGAACACCGCCGTCGCCTCGTTGCGCCGCACCAGTTCACAGCCGATCTCGTAGCCGCGGGCCGGGGTCCAGTCCCCCGCCAACGACTCCCGCACCGCAAGACCGTTGTCGCGCATGGTCTCCTCGTATCCGATCCGGCGCCCCTTTGCCTCGGTCCAGGTCGGCGGGCCCGCCACATGGTCGATGACGCGATGGCCGAGGTCGATGAGGTGCTGGGTGGCTTGGCGGGCGCCGTCGATCTGGTCGACGCCGACACTGAGTCCGCGACCGGAGAGGTCACCCTCGACCACGATGAGCGGGACGCCGGCGTCAGCGGCATGCGCGACCGCGAGGGCGCCCTCCTGCGCGGCGATCATGACGATCGCCTCCACCGATTGCCGGGCCAGGTGGTCCAGGGAATCGTGCAGCGCCTCACCGGTCAGGTCGACCAGCGGCACCATGCTGGAGAAGTAGCCGGCGGCCCGCGCCGCCTCCTCCACCGACCGCTGGATGCTCGACGGTCCGTAGAGCGCGTCGTTGGTGCCGACGATGCCGATGATCCTGGATCGTCGGGTCACCAGGGCGCGTGCCGCGGTGTTGGGACGGTACCCGAGTTCCGAGATCGCCTGCTCGACGCGCTCTTTGGTGGCGGGGCGGATGCTGGGCGATCCGTTGATCACCCGTGACACCGTCTGGTGGCTGACGCCCGCCAGTCGCGCGACATCGGCCATGACCGGCTTGCCGGGTACCGGGCTGTTGGGCTGGATGTTCATCCGGACTTCCTCACCACTAGGCGCTGCACGAGAACGAATACCAGCAGCAGGGCGCCGGTCATGATGCGCGTCCAGTACGAATCGAGGTTCGCGGCCGTGACGAACGTCTGGATCGTACCGAGCACCAGCACGCCGATGACGGATCCGAGCACGAAACCCACACCGCCGGAGAGCAGTACACCACCGATCACCGCGGCGGCGATGGCGTCGAGTTCCAGCCCGATGCCGTTGAGGCTGTATCCGGACAGTTTCTGCACGGCGAGCAGCAGCCCGGCGATCGCCGCGCACAGCCCGCTGATGGCGTACACCGATACGTTGGCCCGGGCGGCGTCGAGCCCCATCAGCTGGGCCGACTGCCGGTTACCGCCGACCGCGTACACAGTGCGACCGAATCGGGTCTTGTGCAGCACGTACGCTCCGACCGCCACGGCGACGAGCGCGACGACGACGGTCCAGCGGATGAACTTGTCGTCGTAGAGGTAGACGTAGTTGAGTCCGAAGACGCGCAGCGCGGGATCCCTGATGGGTAGCGAATCCACGCTGAGCACGTAACACAGGCCGCGAGCCAGGAACATCCCGGCCAGCGTCGCGATGAACGGCTGGACGTCGAAGTATTCGATGACCAGTCCCATCATCAGCCCGAGGGTGGGGCCCGCCACCAGCACCAGTGCCACGGCCAGCGGCATCGGCCAGCCGGCCCGCAACGTGGTCGCCAGGATGACCGTGGACAGCGCGACCACCGCGCCGACGCTGAGATCGATGCCGCCGGTGAGGATCACGAACGTCATGCCGACGGCCAGCACGATGAGGTAGGCGTTGTCGACGAGCAGGTTCAGAAACACCTGTGCGGGGCTGGCGAATTCATAGCGTGCGATGACCGCGAGGAACAGCACCGCGAACAGCACCAGCGAGGCCAGCGGCGACAGGTAGCGCCCACGCGCGCGCCGGATCAGTTCGGAGCCGACGGTGCGCGGTCGCACGGCAGTCTGGACGCTCATTTGGTCACCACCGCCGGGAATCGTGGTGCCGAGATCGACGCCAGGTCGGACGAACTCGGCCCCGCTTCCGACGGATGGATCGGTGTGGGTCGGCGAGGGGTCCGGCGCCGCGACAACAGCGCTCGGAACTTCGGGGCCTGCAGCAGGCACACGGCGACCACCACGAGGGCCTTGAACACCAGCGTGGTCTCCGGGGTGATCCCCGCGGTGTAGACGGTCGTGGTCAAGGTCTGGATGATCAGCGCGCCGAGGATGGTCCCGGTCAGGCTGAATCGCCCGCCCAGCAGGGATGTCCCACCGATCACCACGGCCAGGATGGCGTCCATTTCTATCCACAGCCCCGCGTTGTTGGCGTCGGCCGCGGAGATGTTGGACGCGATCATCAGGCCTGCGACACCTGCACACAGGGCGCTGAACACGTACACCGCGAAGACGATGGAGCGGTGACGCACGCCGGCGAGGCGGCTGGCTTCGGGATTGATGCCGACCGATTCGAGCAGCATGCCCAGCGCGGTGCACCTGGTCAGCAGGGCCACCACCGCGAACACCGACAGACTCACCAGGATCGCCACCGGTAGCCCGAACGCGTAACCGGCCCCGAGGATCTTGAACGGCGCGCTGGTCACCGTGACGATCTGGCCGTCGGTGACCAGCAGGGCGATCCCCCGGCCGGCCGTCATCAGCACCAGGGTCGCGATGATCGGCTGGATGCCGAACACCGAGACGAGCACCCCGTTCCACAACCCCAGCGCCACGGCCACGCCGAGTGCGATGCCCATCGCGGTGACGACGGTACCGGGACTACCCGGGTCCGCGGCTGCCGCGATGTGCGCACAGGCCAGCGCGCCGCTGATGGCGACGACCGCCCCCACCGACAGGTCGATGCCACGGGAAGCGATCACCAGGGTCATACCGAGCGCGATCAGCATCGTCGGGGCGCCATTGCGCAGGATGTCGATCAGGCTGCCGAACAGGTGACCGTCCTGCACCCGCAGCGTCAGAAAGCTGGGTGTGAGAACGACATTGACCGCCAGCAGGGCGATCAGCGCGAGCGCCGGCCACAGCAGCGGCGATGCCAATACCTTGTTCCTCACGACGCACTCGCCCCGGCGATGAGTTCGGTCAGCCGCTGGACCGTGCAGTCATTGCCGACTTCCTCGACGCAGTGCCCGTCGCGCAGCACCAGGATGCGGTCGCTGATCCGCGTCACCTCTTCGAGTTCCGCGGAGATGAACAGGACCGCCATGCCGTCGGCCGACAGGTCGGTGACGAGTTTCTGAATCTGCGATTTGGCACCGATATCGATGCCCCTGGTGGGTTCATCGAGGATGAACAGTTGCGGCTCGGTGATCAGCCAGCGTGCCAGCAGGACCTTCTGCTGGTTGCCGCCGCTGAGGTTCTTCACCAGCGCGGCGGGGTCGCGGGGCCGGATGTCGAGCGCCTCCAGGTACCGTGCCACCAGATCGTCCTTGGTCTTCTTCGACAGGGGCCGGGCGAAGCCGCGGCGGGCCTGCAGCGCCAGGATCATGTTGTCCCGCACCGAGAGCTCGCCGATGATGCCTTCACCTTTGCGGTCCTCCGAGGAGAATGCGAAGCCGCTGGCGATGGCGGCCCGCGGCGAACGCATCGGTGCGGTCTTGCCGTTGATGACCATGCGTCCGCTGGTGGCGTGATCGGCGCCGAAGAGCAGCCGCGCGAGTTCGGTTCGCCCCGAACCCAACAGCCCCGCCAGACCGACCACTTCGCCGCGATGGATGTCGACATCGGTCGGGTGGATGCCGGGGGCACGCCCGAGCTGTTGCGCGCTGAGCACGGTCTCATCGGCGTCGGCGCCGCCGCCGGCGGCGACCGCCTCCTCGAGATCTTCGAGGAGATCGAGCTCGTGGCCGAGCATGGCGGCGATCAGGGCGACCTTGTCGAGTTCTGCGGTCAGATGCTCGGCGACCAGCCGACCGTTGCGCAGCACGGTCATTCGGTCCGAGATCTCGTAGACCTGATCCAGGAAGTGCGAGACGAACAGGATCGCCACGCCGCGGTCGCGCAGGTTGCGCATCACCCGGAACAGCTCGGCGACCTCATCGGCGTCGAGGCTGGAGGTGGGTTCGTCGAGGATCAGCACCCGCGCCGACACCGCCATCGCGCGGGCGATGGCCACCAGCTGTTGCAAGGCGATGGGGTGTGCCCCCAGGGTGTCGGCCGGATCGATGGTCAGGTCGAGCTCGCCCAGCAGTTCCTCGGCGCGGCGGTTCATGGCGCGGTAGTCGATCCGCCCCAGGCGCCTCGGCTCCCGGCCCAACAGGATGTTCTCTGCCACCGTCAGATTCGGGCAGAGGTTCACCTCCTGATACACCGTGCTGATGCCGGCGTCCTGCGCCTGCCGCGGGCTGCTGAACCGGCGGTCGGCGCCGTCGATCGTGATCGTCCCCGCGGCGATATCGTGCACGCCGGTGAGCGCCTTGATCAGGGTCGATTTCCCGGCGCCGTTCTCGCCCATCAACGCATGGATCTCGCCGGGCAGCAACCGCAGGTCGACGCCGTCGAGGGCTTTGACCCCGGGAAACTCGACCGTGACTCCGGTCAGCTGGATCACCGGCTGCACCACGGTTTCCGACAGCGACGCGGTCATCAGTACTTGCGGTCCGGCAGCACCGCGGCCGCTTGCTGCTGGTCGAAGGCCTCATCGGGGGTGACCACCCGTTCCGGTACCTGCTCACCGGCAACGACCTGCTCGGCGAGCTCCATGAGCTGCGGTCCGAGCAGCGGGTTGCACTCGACGATGTAGTTGAACTTGCCGTCGGCCAGCGCCTGCATGCCGTCGTGGGTGGCGTCGATGGTGACGATCTTGATGTCCTGGCCGGGTTTCTTCCCGGCCGCTTCGATGGCCTCCATCGCGCCCAGGCCCATGTCGTCGTTCTGCGAGAACACCATGTCGATCTGCGGGTTGGCCTTCAGGAACGCCTCCATCACCTGTTTGCCGCCGGAGCGGGTGAAATCGCCGCTCTGCGAGGCGATGACCCTCAGGTTCGGGTTGGCGGAGATGGCGTCGGCGAAACCGGAGTTGCGGTCGATGGCGGGATCGGCGCCGGTCGTGCCCTCGAGTTGGACGATGTTGACCGGTCCGGGCGCCGAGGCGTACTGCTGGACCACCCATTCGCCGGCGCGTCGGCCCTCGTCGACGAAGTCCGCGCCCAGGAACGTCTTGTAGACGCCGGGCTCCTGGGTGTCGACGGCACGGTCGGTGAGGATGACCGGGATACCGGCGTTCTGGGCCTCGAGCAGGACGGCGTCCCAGCCGGTGCGCACGACGGGGCTGAACGCGATGACATCGACGCCCTGCTGGACGAAGGAACGGATGGCGGAGATCTGATTCTCCTGCTCGCCGTTGGCGTCGGAGAACTTCAGATCAACCCCGGCGTCCTTGGCCGCGTCCTGGATGGATTTGGTGTTCGCGGTGCGCCAGCCGCTCTCGGCACCGACCTGCGAGAAGCCCATGGTGAGCGCTCCCCCGTCACCACCGGATCCGGCGTCGCCGCCGGGTGCCTGCCCGCTGCCGCATCCGGCCAACAGGACGGCCGATGCCGCGGCCACGACCACAGTGCGAATCCTCATGACGGTAACTCCTCTAATGTCGCTGTTTGCCGAGATCGGGCCGCGATTCGCGGAGATTTGGGGCCGGTCGGGACGTCGGAACTGTGATGTGACCGGCGTTACACCGACCGAATGTTAACGCTCACATTCAGCGGATGTCAACGGCTTTGTGAGCGCTCACATCGATTTGTTGGAGACCTTGACAAAGCCGTGAGCCCCGTCACACACTTCTCGATGTTAGCGCTCACATCACCGCGGCCGGCACGGCCGGCCGCGCGTTTCGAGCAGATACCTTTCGGAGGATTTCATGCGTAAGAGCCTTGCTCGCGCCGTCGGCGCCCTCGCCGTGGTCGCGGCACTGACCAGCGCCGGTTGTGGGCGCCCGGACGCGACGGATGCCGCCGGCAGTGGCGGCGGTGAACGCACCGGCACCGTGGGCATCGCGATGCCCACCAAGTCATCCGAACGCTGGGTGGCCGACGGCGACAACATCGCCGCGCAGTTCCAGAAACTCGGATACCAGACCGACCTGCAGTACGGCGACGACGTCGTGCAGAACCAGGTGTCCCAGATCGAGAACATGATCACCAAGGGTGTCAAGGCTCTGGTCATCGCCCCGATCGACAGCTCATCGCTGACCGACATCCTGCAACGCGCCGCGGACGCCGACATCCCGGTCGTCAGCTACGACCGGCTGATCCGCGGCACCGAGAACGTGGACTACTACGCGACATTCGACAACTTCAAGGTCGGCGTGCTGCAGGCCACCTACATCGTGGACAAGCTCGGCGTCGCAGTGGGCAAGGGCCCCTTCAACATCGAGCTGTTCGCCGGCTCCCCCGACGACAACAACGCGACCTTCTTCTTCGACGGCGCCATGAGCGTGCTGCAGCCCCACATCGACAGCGGGAAGCTGGTCGTGAAGAGCGGTCAGACATCCTTCGATCAGGTGGCGACGTTGCGCTGGGACGGCGGATTGGCACAGTCCCGCATGGACAACCTGCTCAGCCGCGCCTACACCAGCGGGCGGGTCGACGCCGTGCTCTCCCCCTATGACGGGATGTCGCTGGGAATCATCTCCGCGTTGAAGAGCGCGGGATACGGAACGCCCGCCAACCCGCTGCCCATCGTCACCGGTCAGGACGCCGAATTGGCCTCGGTGAAGTCGATCATCGCCGGCGAGCAGACAGAGACCGTGTTCAAGGACACCCGCGAACTGGCCAACGCCGCTGTGCAGATGGTGGATTCACTGCTGACCGGCGGCACGCCCGAAGTCAACGACACCACCACCTATGACAACGGGATCAAGGTGGTCCCGGCGTTCCTGCTCGATCCCGTCAGCGTGGACAAAACCAACTACGAGAAGGTGCTCGTCGACTCCGGCTACTACACGTCGGCACAACTCGCGTGACCGGGGTGACGGCGGCGCCGTTGCTCGAAATGCGGGACATCACCAAGCGATTCGGCAACGTCACGGCGCTGAGCGAGGTCAACCTCACGGTGCGCCACGGTGAGATCCACGCCATCTGCGGTGAGAACGGCGCCGGGAAGTCCACACTGATGAAGGTGCTCAGCGGCATCTACCCGCACGGCAGCTACCACGGCGACATCGTCTTCGACGGCCGGCCCGGCGAGTTCAAGGACATCCGCAGCAGCGAGCGCCGCGGTATCGGCATCATCCACCAGGAACTCGCCCTGGTGCCCGTGCTGTCCATTGCCGAGAACATCTTCCTGGGCAATGAACACGCATCGGGAGGAATCATCAGTTGGCACGAAACCACGAGTCACGCCCAGCAACTGCTCCAACGTGTCGGCCTGAACGAGAACCCGCAGACCCTGATCTCCGACATCGGAGTCGGTAAGCAGCAGCTCGTCGAGATCGCCAAGGCACTGTCCAAGAAGGTGAAGCTGCTCATCCTCGACGAGCCGACGGCGGCACTCAACGACGAGGACAGCAGGCACCTGCTCGACCTCATCGTCGAGCTCGCCGGGCAGGGACTGACCTGTATCATCATCTCGCACAAGCTCAATGAGGTGATGCGGGTGGCCGACACCATCACCATCCTGCGCGACGGCCAGACCATCGAGACCCGGGCCGTCGAAGCCGGACTCACCGAGGAACACATCATCCGCGGCATGGTCGGGCGCGATATGGTCGACCGTTTCCCGCCACGCACCCCCCATCCCGTGGGCGAGGTCACCTTCGCGATCCAGGACTGGACCGTCTTCCACCCGCTCGACCAGGAACGCAAGGTCGTCGACGGGGTGTCGATCAGCGTGCGCCGCGGTGAGGTCGTGGGCCTGGCTGGGCTGATGGGAGCCGGCCGCACCGAGCTGGCGATGAGCGTCTTCGGGCGCAGTTATGGAAAGAAGGGTGGCGGCGCGGTCTTCAAGGACGGCAAAGAGATTCGTACCCGCACGGTGTCCGAGGCGATTGCGCACGGTATCGCCTACGCCACCGAGGACCGCAAGCATTACGGGCTCAACCTGATGGACGACATCGCCCGTAGCGTGACCCTGGCCTCGCTGCCGAAGGTCAGCAGAGCAACCGTCATCAACGAACACGAAGAGACCGTCGTCGCCGAGCGCTTCCGCAAGGACATGCACATCAAGACGCCTTCGGTACGGGCCACCACCGGCAACCTGTCCGGAGGCAATCAGCAGAAGGTGGTGTTGAGCAAGTGGATCTTCGCCGACCCCGATGTGCTGATCCTCGACGAGCCCACCCGCGGCATCGATGTGGGCGCCAAGTACGAGATCTACACGATCATCAATTCGCTGGCATCCCAGGGAAAGTCGGTGATCGTCATCTCCTCCGAGCTGCCGGAACTGATCGGCCTGTGCGACCGCATCTACACCCTCAACGAGGGCAGGCTCACCGGTGAGGTGGCCCGCGAGGACGCCGCGCAGGAAACACTGATGCACTACATGATGAAGGGATCGACCTCATGACCACCAGTTCCACGGTGGATGCGGGCTCACGCGCACCCGCCCCGCCACCGGACTCCGGCGCAGCGCGACTGGTGACGGCCGTGCGCAAGAACTTCCGGCAGTACGGCATGGTCGTCGCGCTGGTTCTCATCGTCATCCTGTTCCAGATCTGGACCAGCGGGATCCTGCTCAAACCCCTCAATGTCACCAATATCGTTCAACAGAACGGCTACATCCTGATCCTGGCGATCGGGATGGTCATCGTCATCATCTCCGGCCACATCGACCTCTCGGTCGGTTCCATCGCCGGTTTCATCGGCGCCATGTCGGCGGTGCTGATGATCCGGCAGGACATGCCCTGGCCGGTCGCGGTCGGGTTGTGCCTGCTGCTCGGCGCGCTGATCGGAGCGTGGCAGGGATTCTGGATCGCCTACGTCGGTATTCCGTCGTTCATCGTCACCCTGGCCGGCATGCTGGTGTTCCGCGGCGCGACCCAGTATCTACTGGAGGGTCAGTCCATTGCCCCGTTCCCCCGCAGCTTCAGCCAGGTCAGCAGTGGGTTCCTACCCGAACTCGGCGGCAGCAGCCTCTATCACTTGCCCACGATCATCCTCGGCGCGCTGGTGATGGTCGCCGCGCTGTGGCAGCAGGTCCGCCAGCGAAGCACGCAGACCCGTTACGACTTCGACGTTCTGCCGTTCGGGTGGTTCGTCTTCAAATGCGCCGCCATCGTGGCCGCCCTTGCCGCGTTCACGTTGCTGCTCGCGAGCTATCGCGGGGTGCCGGTGGTCGGGATCATCCTGGCGGTGGCATTCGTCATTTACGCATTCATCATGCGCAGCAGCGTGTTCGGCCGGCAGGTGTACGCCGTGGGCGGCAACGTCGCCGCCGCCCGGCTCTCCGGGGTCAAGACCAAGCGCGTCACCTTCCTGGTCTTCGTCAACATGGGTCTGCTGTCCGCGCTGGCCGGTCTGCTCTTCGCCGCGCGACTCAACTCGGCCACCCCGCAGGCGGGCATCGGCATGGAACTGGAGGCGATCGCCGCGGCATTCATCGGTGGCGCCTCGGCCAACGGCGGCGTCGGCACGGTGTTCGGTGCCATCATCGGCGGTTTCGTCCTCGGCGTGCTGAACAACGGGATGTCGTTGATCGGCATCGGCAGCGATGTCCAGCAGGTCATCAAGGGCCTGGTGCTGCTGGCCGCGGTGGGATTCGATGTCTACAACAAGAAGAAAGGTGGATCGTAGCGCCATGGACCGGTTCGACCGCGTGATCCTCGACTACGTGCGCAGCTGGTCCCCCTACGGCGGCCCACCCGCAGACGAGGTTCTCGCGGAGTTCGGCCTGACGCCGGGCCAGCTCACCGAGCGGGTCAACCACATCATCGCCGCCGAGAATGCCCGGCATTTCCAGGAACTCGCGCAACCCTGGCGGCGGATCCAGGCCACCCGCGACAATGCTCGGATGATCGGAACGTGAGGATCGAGCCACTGCGATGGCCGTTGGCCGACGGGCGCGAACTGCTGTTCTTCTCGCTGCCGGGTCGCAGTGCCGCCCCACTTCCCGACCGTCGCGTGCTGCCGGGCCGGACCGGCTCACACACCGAGCTTCGCCTGGACCGGCAGACCGGTGAATGGGTGGTCATCGCGGCCCTGCGCCAGAACCGCACCTACAAGCCCGCTCCCGACCAGTGCCCGCTGTGCCCGGGACCGTCCGGGATCTCCAGCGAGGTGCCCGCACCCGACTACGACGTGGTGGTGTTCGAGAACAGATTTCCCAGTCTGGCCGGCGATAGTTCCTGCGGGCTTCCCGACGCCGTCGACGGGTTCACCTCCGCGCCGGGCAACGGCCACTGTGAGGTCATCGCCTTCTCCAGTGACCACACCGGCCGGTTCGCCGACCTCGACGTCGACCACGCACTGCTGGTCGTGCAGGCATGGCGGCACCGCACCGCGGAGTTGATGGCGCGGCCGGGCATCGAAGAGGTTTTCTGTTTCGAGAACCGCGGCGAGGAGATCGGCGTGACGCTGACCCATCCGCACGGTCAGATCTACGCCTACCCGTACCTGACACCGCGCACCGCCACCATGCTGCGGCAGGCCCGGCTGCACCGAGAACGACACGGCACCAACCTGTTCGCGCGCATTCTCGCCGACGAAGTCGACCAGGGCAGCCGGATCGTGGCACGCAACGATTCGTTCACCGCCTTCGTGCCCTTCGCCTCCCGGTGGCCGCTGGAAGTGCACATCTATCCGCACAGGTTCGTGCGCAACCTGACCGAACTCGATGACGCGGAACTCAAGGGGTTCGCGCGGATCTACCTCGACGTGCTCGGCCGGTTCGACCGGCTGTACGACGCGCCGCTGCCCTATATGTCGGCGCTGCATCAGTACACCGAGGACCACGCGCAACGCGAAGGGTACTTCCACGTCGAGCTACTCTCGATACGGCGTACCGCCACCAAGATCAAATATCTGGCCAGTTCGGAGTCGGCGATGGGCGCGTTCATCAACGACACCACACCCGAGATCGTCGCGGGCAGGCTGCGGGAACTATGAGCAAGCCTGTCGAGTACAGCGCGCCCGGCCGGATCAACCTCATCGGCGAACACACCGACTACAACGACGGATTCGCGCTGCCCATTGCGCTACCCGACCGCACCACGGTGACCTTCCGGCCCGAGGACACCGACGCACTCGTGGTGCGCAGCGACCGCGAGGCGGCGCCGGTTCGGTTGCCGCTGGGCACGGCGCCCGGCGATGTCGGCGGCTGGGCCGCATACGTGGCCGGCGTGGTCTGGGCGCTGCACAGCGCGGGTCACCACGTCCCCGGCGGCACCATGGCGGTCACCGGCGGTGTGGCGGCCGGCTCCGGCCTGGCCTCGTCGGCCGCACTGGAGTGCGCGGTGCTCGGCGCCATCCTGTCCGCCTCCGGCCTGACGCTGGACCGCGTCGAGCAGGCCCGGATCGCGCAGCGCGCGGAGAACGACTATGTGGGCGCGCCGACGGGCCTGCTGGATCAGCTGGCCATCCTGTTCGCCGAACGGCGGCACGCCCAGCTGATCGATTTCCGCGATCTCAGCGTCCGCTCGGTGCCGTTTGAACCCGAGGCCCACGGCGTCGCGCTGCTGCTCATCAATTCCCATGCCGCACATCAGCATGCGGGCGGCGAATATGCCGACCGCCGCGCCGCCTGTGAGCGTGCCGCGGCCGCGCTGGGTGTTGGCACGCTGCGCGACCTGCAGGACCGCATGCCACAGGCCCTGACGGCGCTACCGGACTCCGAGGACGGCCGGCGCGCCCGGCACATCCTCACCGAGAACCAACGTGTCCTCGATACCGTTGCGGCGCTGCATAACTCCGACTTCGCCGCGGTCGGCCGGCTACTGACCGCGTCGCAGGCATCGATGCGCGACGACTTCGAGATCACCACCGATCACATCGATCTGATTGCAGACACCGCGTTGCAGGCAGGCGCATTGGGGGCACGGATGACCGGTGGCGGCTTCGGGGGCTGCGTGATCGCGCTGGTACCCGCCGAGCGATGCGAGGCCGTCGGCGGTGCGGTGCGCGCCGCAACGCGCCACCGCGGCCACCGTGAACCGACGATCGTGGCGACTCATGCCGGCCACGGCGCCGGCGGTTAACCACATGACACAGTTCGAGCTCGTCCTGCCCAGCGGTGGCCGCCCGGTGCGCGCGGTGATCGCCGAGGCAGGCGCGGCCATTCGGCAACTGAGCGTGGACGGCGTCGAGATCACGGCCGAGTTCGACGACCGCGGGCCCGTGCCGTTCTTTTGCGGTGCGGTCCTGGTCCCATGGCCCAACCGGGTGCGCGACGGCCGCTGGGTGCACGACGGGCGCACACACCAACTCGACATCAACGACGCCTGCCATCGCAGCGCACTTCATGGGCTGCTGCACGACACGGCGCATCGGGTGCTGGCCCGGTCGGCCTCCTCAATCACCCTCGGGGCGCCGGTGCTTCCGCAACGCGGGTACCCCTTCCGACTGCAGACCGAGGTCACCTACCATCTGGTGGCTGACGGCATGACCGCGACGCACACGGTGCGCAACGTCGGGTCCGACTGTGCCCCAGTCGCGATCGGTGCCCACCCCTTTCTGGCGATCAGCGACGTGCCCACCGAGACGCTGACGCTGACCGTGAACGGGTCGCACCACATCGACATCGACGACCGGCTCATACCCACCGGGCGTACTGCGGTGCCGGGCACCGAATGGGACCTGCGCGGTGGACGCGTCATCGCCGACCTCGACCTCGACGACGCGTGGTCGGTGCCGACCGCGGACGGGGGCAGCGTGCACACCCTGCGCTCCCCCGACGGCCGTACCGTCTCGCTGTGGGCCGACGACAGCTTCGGATTCGTGCACGTCTTCATCACCCGGCAGTTCCCCCGCGCCGGGAAGGTCGTGACGGCCGTGGCGCTCGAACCGATGACCGCGCCCGCCGATGCATTCAACAGCGGCGTCGGGTTGCGTTGGCTGGAGCCCGACGAGACGCTGTCCGCCTCGTGGGGCATCGGCTATGACGACGCCGACATTTCACGCCGATGAACCTGCCGGTGGGGCAGGATGAAGCACACCCACTTGCCGGATTCAGTCATACTTGACGATATCGTCATTCTCTGGTTCTGTTGGCGGATATGAACCCGCGCAGGGCTCGACCGTCGAGTACGCACGAACAGGCGTCGACGACGGAGCCGCCCCGCACCCGCCGCAGTGAGGGACTCACCATGGGAAATGCCGCCAACGCGCCGGCGTATCGACGGAATATCTACGCACGCAGCGCCATCGTCGACCCCTACCCGCACTACGCCCGACTACGACAGCTGGGCACGGTGGTGTGGCTGCCGCGACAGCGGGTCTACGCGTTGCCGCGGTACGCCGAATGCAAGGCCGCGCTGCGTGATGACGGGCGCTTTGCGTCCGGCCAGGGCGTGGCACTGAATCCGCTGACCAACCGGCTCTCCCGGGGCACCACACTCAACAGTGATGGCGCCGACCACGACCGCCGACGCAAGTTGCTCGCCCACCGCCTCACGCCAAAGGCGCTGCGCACCATGACAGAGGCCATCGATCGGCAGGCCGCGACGGTCGTTGAGGCAGCGGTCGCCCGTCGCCACGTCGACGGCGTCCGAGACGTCGCCACCGCGCTTCCGATAGCGGTGGTACCGGATCTGGTGGGGTGGCCCGAGGAGGGCCGCGACAATCTCATCGAGTGGGCCGGCGCGACATTCGATTCATTGGGCCCGCTGAACCAGCAGTGGCTGCGCACCATGCCCGCAGCCCTGTCGATGCTGCGATTCTCCCGCCGCGTCGTCCGCGATCGCGCAGTGCTCCCCGGCAGCATGGGTGACGATGTGTTGCGTGCGGCCGACGCCGGCGAGTTGCCGCGAACGGAATGTTCGGCACTGATGATCGACTATCTGGCGCCCTCGCTGGATACCACGATCAGCGCCATCAGCTCGGCACTGCACCTCTTCGCGACCCATCCCGAACAGTGGCAGACACTGCGTCAGGACCCGTCACTCGTCGCGAACGCCGTCAACGAGGTCGTACGCCTCGAGTCGCCGTTGCGGGCATTCTCCCGCAAAACCGTCACCGACGTGGAGCTCGGCGGCTCGTTGATTCCACGAGATTCTCGCGTTCTGGTCGTCTACGCCTCAGCCAACCGTGACGAGCGTGAATGGAATGAACCCGATACCTTCGACATCACCCGAGATGCCAATCGGCACTTGGGTTTTGGATACGGTACTCACAGCTGCGCCGGGCAGGGACTAGCCCGCCTGGAGTCACAGGCAATCCTGCGCGAACTTGTTGCCCGAGTGAAACGCATCAACCTCACCGGCGAGCCGATCTGGGCCGTCAACAACATCATCCACCGCTACCAGCGACTGCCCCTTGAGCTGGTACCCGCCTAGGAAGGAACGGCACATGCGTGTCACCGTCGATCAGGACCGTTGCGAAGGCCACGGTTTGTGCACCCAGTCCGCCCCGACGATCTTCTCCTTCGATGACGAGGGCGATCTGGTCAGCGAGTACGTCGATACCGATGTGCCCGAGGACCTGGCCGGCGCCGCCCGGGAGGCGATCGACATCTGTCCGGTCGCGGCGCTACGCGGCAACTGAGTCGTCGCGCCGGCGGCTCACGCCGCCGAATGCGGGGGCGCGATCGCATCCAGATCGGGAAGCGGTCGAGCGCAGACCTCGGCGGCATCGGCTGCCGACATACCGAACAGTCGCAGCACGTCGGACGTCACAGAGTCGGCCGCACGGGCATCGTCGCGATCGGGATCACTGCTCAACAGGGCGCCCAATCCCATGATGGCGCCGCCGGCCACCGCGAGCGCCAACTGCGGATCGTCGACCGAGAACCGCCCGGCGCCGACGGCGGCTTCGATATCGCGCAGCGCACGGGGCGCCAATCCCCGATCCGAGGTCAACAGCGCAACCCCGTTGGCCAAGAGGATCTGACTCTCCTGCGGGCGGCGACGAAACAGACGCCCGGTCAGCCGGAATCGACAGGCGAACGCCTCTGCGGGGTCCTCGACGTCGGCGGTCAGCACATCCAAGAGCGCACCGTGCGCCTCGAGGGCCTCAGCCACCGCGGCGGCGAACAACTCTTCCTTGCTGTCGAAGTAGTTGTAGAACGAGCCCATTCCCACATCGGCGGCCTGCGTGATGTCCAGCACCGGCACGCTGAGCCGACCTTCGGCGATGAAGCCCTGCGCTGCGCTGATCAGCGCAGCACGGGTGCGTTGCTTACGCCGTTGCACCCGACTGACGCCCGGTTCCACGGACTCACCCATCACTACCTCGCCTGTCTCGAAGGGAGCCTCAATCTAGCAGTTCAGTCACAACTGAGGATATCGTCAGTAGCCTTGACTGAGGATGCCGTCGTATGTGACGATTTCATCAGACTTTGAAAGGAGGGCGGTCGACACATGGCTGGGACCCACAACGACCTGCACAGCGAGCGCGGTGCATTGCCCGGCGAGTTCGCCGACCGCGCCACGAATCCCACCATCAAGATCCGCGACATCTCGTGGCTCGAATTCGAGAAACCCGATCTTCTACGTGCCGAGGCCTTCGCGCGTGCGTTCGGCTTCCAGACGACCCTGCGAACTCCCGAGGAACTGCACCTCCGCGGAACCGATGTGGGCACTCCTTGCGTGATCCTGCGGCGCGGCGAAAAGTCTCGCTTCACCGGCGTGGCCTTCCGTGCCGCCGACGAAGCCGACGTCCGTCGGCTTGCCAACAAGACCGGCGCGAAGGTGCGACCGCTGCCCGACACCATCGGCGGTTCGGCGGTCCAACTGAACGACCCCAGCGGAATCCCGGTCCGCGTGGTAGCGGGTACTCATGAGCTTCCCCAATTACCTACGCAGACACCGCTTCTGTTCAACACCGGCCATGAGACCGTCCGCACCAATGCCACCCAGCGGCCTCCTCGGGCCCCGGCCAGAGTCCAACGCCTCGGTCACGTGGTGCTGCAGTCGACCAAGTACGTCGAAGCGCTGACCTGGTATCAGCACAACCTCGGGATGATCGTCAGCGATTTCCTGTTCTTTCCAGGCCAGCGCGAACGTGGCCCCACGATGAGCTTCATCCGCTGCGATCGCGGCGCCGAGCCCGCCGATCACCACACATTGGCGATGGCGCTGGGCCCGGCCAACCGGTACGTGCACTCGGCGTACCAGGTCAGCGATCTGGATGCACTCGCAGCCGGCGGGGAGTACCTGAGAGAGCGCGGCTATTTTCGGTCCTGGGGTATCGGCCGCCACATTCAGGGCAGCCAGCTCTTCGATTACTGGCGTGATCCCGACGGGTTCCTCGTCGAACACTTCGCCGATGGTGACATGTTCGACAACACCCTCGAACCCGGCTGGGCACCGTTCACCGCCAGCGGCCTGTCCCAGTGGGGCCCTCCGGTCAGCAACGACTTCCTCGGCACCAGCCCGCGCGGCGCCCGCGCGGAAGCCCTGTCCATCCTCACCGCCCTCCCACAGCGCAACGAGTTCGACCTCCACCGCCTCATCGGCCTACTGAAAGTTGCCCGCTCATGAGCACATCCATCATTCGCACCGCCGACGGCTGGTGGGTCAAGACCGCCGACCGCGCCACCAAGATCGGCACCTCTGCCTCCACCACCGCACAGCTGCTCGCCGACCGCGCCGCGATCGCCGCCGCAACCGGTGACACCGTCGCGGTGGACGGGCTGGATCTGCTTTCGCCGCTGACCCGGCCCTGCCGGGTAGTCGCGCAGATGACCAATTTCGAATCCCACGTGAAGGATTCGGGCATGGACCCCAAGACGGTCCCGCTGACGTTCTTCCGAAAGTCCTCCGCATCCATCAGCGGCCCATTCGACGACATCGTCAAACCCAAACATGTCCGGTTCCTCGACTACGAGGTGGAGATCGGCCTGGTCATCGGGCGCGACCTGCCGGTAGGCACCGACGTGACACCCGACAATCTCGCCGATTATGTTGCCGGACTGGTGATTACCAACGACGTGTCCGCACGCGACATCCAGCTGCCACAGACCCAGTTCTACGAGGCGAAGTCGTACCCGACCTTCACCCCGGTCGGGCCGGAACTCGTACTCCTCGATGCCGACGAGCTTGCCCGTTTCGGCGACCTGCGCCTGCGGCTGAGCGTCAACGGGGACGAACGTCAGAATGCCGTGGTCGAGGGCGATATGCTCTACCGGCCGCTGGCCGCGTTGCAGTCGCTGACCCGGTTCCAGGATCTCGCCGCCGGCGACCTCGTGCTGACAGGTACACCAGCAGGCACGGCGCTCGTCGCACCACCCAAACCCATCGAGATGATCGGCGCATTGCTGCCGCCGGCGGTGAAGTGGAAAGCCTTCTTCAAACGTCAGGCTTCCAACCGCAAGTACCTGCAGCAGGACGACGTCATCACCGCATCGGTGGCCACCGACGACGGTGCGATCGACCTCGGCATCCAGCGGATGAAGGTCACCTTCGCGTGACCACCGATCAGCTGTGGCCACGCTACGCCGGACCCGCCGACCTGCCCGATGTCGAGCGTGTGCCGCTGCATCAACGGGGGCTGCCGAACTCGACATTCGACATCGTGGAGCGGGCGGCCGGCCTGTGGCCGGACGCCCCGGCGGTGACCGTGTTGCCGGACGCGACCCACTGGGACAACGGCACGTCGAAGACGTTCGGCGAGTTGGCCACCGACGTTCGCCGAAGCGCCAACTTTCTCCGTGCCATCGGGGTCCAGCGCGACAGCGTGGTGGCTCTGCTGTGCCCGAACTGCGACGAACTGATCACCGCAACCCTGGCGGCGCAGCTGGCCGGGATAGCCGCACCGATCAACAGCGGGCTGAGCGCTGAACAGGCCGGCGAACTCCTCGCGCGGTCCGGTGCCCGCACCCTGATCAGCGCGTCGCCCGAGTTCGATGCCGCGAGCTGGGATGTGGCGCAGGCCCTGGCCGACAGTGGGTTGATCGACTGCGTCCTGTTGCTTTCACCGACCGGCACGGCGGTGACCGAGCCCGTGCCCACATTGCCCGGCGTCACCGTCGGATATCTGACGGTGATGGCCTCGGGATACGACGGCGCGGGCTTCGCGGGCGAGCCACCCGAACCTGGCGACCTGGCGGCGATATTCCATACCGGGGGCACCACCGGAACCCCGAAACTCGCCGCGCATACCCACGCCAATGAGGTCACCGACGCCTGGATGGTGGCCGCCGCCGACACCGTCCTCGACCAGGATTCCGTCGTCTTCGCGGCGTTGCCCCTGTTCCACGTCAACGCCTTGGTGGTCACCTTGCTGGCGCCGCTGCTGCGCGGTCAGCGGGTGGTGTGGGCAGGTCCGCTCGGATACCGGGATACCGCGCTGTATGCGAACTTCTGGAAGATCGTGCAGCACTACCAGGTCGCAGCGATGAGCGCGGTGCCCACCGTCTATGCGGTGCTCGCTCAGTGCCCGATCGACGCCGACATCTCCAGCATGCGGATCGCCATCGTCGGCGCATCGGCACTTCCGCCCGCCGTGCGCAAGGACTTTGAATCACACACCGGTATCACCCTTGTCGAGGGATACGGGCTCACCGAAGCGACCTGCGCGAGCGCTCGCAGCTTCGGTCCATACCCACGACCCGGCTCAGTGGGTCAACGCCTGCCCTACCAACAGATCACCGCAGCCAAGGTCGATGAGCAAGGACACCTGATCGATCTTGCTCCCGGCGAGGTAGGAACGTTGATCATCGGCGGGCCAACGGTATTCGCCGGCTACGTGTCCGGCCACGGCGCGCACGGCCTGCAACTCGACGGATTGGGAAGCCTCCATGGGGAACGGCTGGACACCGGCGATCTCGGCTGGGTTGACGACGACGGGTTCGTCTATCTGACCGGCCGCGCCAAAGACCTCATCATCCGCGGCGGCCACAACATCGACCCCGCACAGATCGAGGACGCACTACTCGCCCACGGCGACGTGGCCTCCGCTGCCGCTGTCGGCGCCCCAGACGCCCACTCCGGAGAGGTCCCGGTCGCCTACGTCACGCTTCATCCTGGATCTATCGTCAGCGCTGACGAGCTGACACGGTGGGCGGCCACCCAGGTCGGTGAGCGCGCCGCCGCGCCACGAAAAGTGACCATCCTCGACGCGCTACCGGTGACCGCCATCGGCAAGCCGTACAAGGTGCCCCTGCGCGCCGATGCCGCCCGTGATGTCTTCTCCGACGCCCTGGCCGGGCACGACGGTGTCTGCGTTCACGCGCAGATCGAGGGCGGAGCGCCCGTGCTCATCGTCGATATTGCCGACCCATCACACCGTGAGGACATCGACCGCGTGTTGGCACGCTACGCCGTGACCTACCGCGTGGTGGAAGCGAACTGAGCTCAATTCAGTGACTCCGCATCTGAGATTGATCACTGCCGCCGGACCGCCCGTCGTCATCGTCGGTGCGGGTCCTACCGGTGCCACCGTGGCGACCTTGCTGGCGCAGTACGGCATCAGCAGTCTGGTGCTCGACCGGTGGGACGGGGTCTATCCGCAACCCCGCGCGGTACACATGGATGACGAGGTCTATCGCATCATCGCGCGGTTGGGCCTCTCCGCACGGTTCGCGGCCATCTCGCGCCCGGCCCACGGACTACAGCTGCGCGACCACGATCACCGTGTTCTTGCCGAGTTCCACCGAGATACCCTGCCCAGCACCAATGGTTTTCCGCAAGCAAACATGTTCGACCAACCCGAGCTCGAATCTGTCCTTCGGGAGAATCTCACCCGCTACCCCGGCATCGAAGTGCGGGGCGGCTGCGAGGTGATCGGCATCGAGCAGCGTGCAGACGGTGGCGCTCGGGTCAGCTACCGCGACCGCGGTGACGGCACCACCCAGCAGGTGGACGCGGACTACGTACTGGGCTGCGATGGCGCCAATAGCTTTGTGCGCTCGACGATCCGCGCGCAGATGGTCGACCTTCGGTTCCAGCAACGCTGGCTGGTGATCGATGTCGAGACCACCGCGGACCTCGGCCAGTGGGAGGGCGTCCATCAGGTCTGCGATCCCGTACGGGCAGGTACCTACATGCGTATCGGAGACACCCGCTACCGGTGGGAGTTCCAGTTGCTCGACGGCGAGACCGCCGAACACTTCTGCGACCTGACCGCGCTCAAGCCGCTGATCGCGCCGTGGACCGGAACTGTGGGCGAGGACCAGCTGCACCTCATCCGGGTCGCCGAGTATGTTTTCCGCGCCCAGCTCGCCGACCGCTGGCGCCGGGGGAACGTCTTCTTGCTCGGTGACGCCGCCCACCTGACGCCACCCTTCATCGGCCAGGGCATGGGTGCCGGACTTCGCGACGCAGCCAACCTCGCATGGAAGCTGGCAGGTGTGATTTCCGGTGACCTGCCACCGTCGGCACTGGACAGCTACGAGCGCGAACGAAAACCACACGCGCGAGCCATGGTTCGACTGGCCCTGGTTGTCGGCAGATTCATGACCGCGGGAGGTGAGACCGGCTCGCTGCTGCGTCGCATCGTGGTGCCACGGCTGGGGCTGATACCGGGCATGCGCAACCGGATCATGGATTCGTCGACACCGGCGCTGCACCGCTCCCGCTTTGTTCGACGCCGCCGAGGCCTTCGGTCACTGACCGGGACATTGTGCCCCAACTCCGTGTTGCCGGACGGCCGCCGGGTCGACGACGTCCTGGGTCTGGGTTTCGCGCTCATCACCTCGCTGCCGCTCACGTCGGCCCAGCACCTGCTGGCCGAAGAGCGCGGCTGCACAACATATTTCGCCGCACCCGGTACCGAGATGGCCCGGTGGCTACGCCGCGGTCACACCGTCGCCGCGTTGGTCAGACCCGATCGCACCGTGATGGCGACGTCGAGGAGTGTCGCTCAGCTCGTCACGCAGGTCCCGCGCTACCAACCCTTTCCTCCTACGATGCCGATGCCGATCTCGAAGGACTCTGGATCTCTGTTCAGCTCGACCGACAACCAATGCGATGCCGCAGTGACGGAGGACAAACCGTGAACGCACCCGAGATCTACGACGTGGTCATCGTCGGCCTGGGCCCATCGGGCGCGGCCGCCGCGAATGCCTGCGGCCAACTGGGATTGCGGACCTTGGTCGTCGAACGTGATCTGGCGATCTTCGAACGCCAACGCGCGATCGCCCTGGACGACGAAGCGCTGCGCGCGATCGACAACCTCGGCCTCTACGACGACGTCACCGCCCACATGCATCTCGGGGTGACTGCACGTTTCATCGGACTCAACGGCAAGCCGTTCATCGTCGGCCCCACCGGGCCCACCCGCTACACCGGACATGCGGTGGCGAACTTCTTCCACCAACCGTTGCTGGAGCATGCTCTGCGCGAGGGGCTCAGGCGCTGGCCACACGTCCAGGTGCTCGCCGGCTGGACCGCCGAGTTCGTCGAGCAGGACGGTCAGGCGGTCACCCTTCGCGTCGCCGACGCCGACAGCACCGACCGCCTGGTGCGGGCCCGCTACGTGTTGGCCTGTGACGGCGGAAGTAGCCCGCTGCGCAAGCAATTGGGTATCGAGTTTGCCGGCAAGTCGTATTCCGAGCAGTGGATGGACGTGCAAGCCCGCACCAAACGGCCGTTACACCGTGGACCCCACTTCGACTTCGTGTGCTCGCCGACCCGGCCCGGCGTGCGCTGTCCCTGCCCGGGTGGTTACTACCGCTGGGAGTGGCGCATCAATGCCGGCGAAGACGCCGAGTCCATGCTCGAACCGGAGAACGTCTGGCGCATGCTGGCCGAGGAGGGCGTCACCCCCGACGACGTCGAGATCGCCCGGACCTGGTCCTACACCTTCCACGTGCGCAAGGCACGCGAGTGGCGCAGGGGCCGGGTGCTGCTGCTGGGCGACGCGGCACACGTGATGCCGCCCTTTGCCGGTCAGGGGATTTCGGGGGCGTTCCGCGATGCGGCAAATGTGGTCTGGAAGATCCACGCCGCGATCGCCGGTCATGCCGGCGACGACCTCCTGGACACCTACCAGAGCGAACGCGAACCGCACCACGACGCCATGACCGGCCGGGCGGTCCTGCTGGGTCGACTGGTCATGCCGCCCAGCAGGTCGATCGCTCGCCTGCGCGACATCGCGTTCCGGGTCGTCGCCAAGGTGCCCGGAGCCGCGGACGCCATCACCCGTAAGGTCGTGGAACCGACGCCTCTGGGCCGTGGTTGTCTGACAACAGTTCCGCGCAAGCGGTCTCCGGTCGGCTACCTCCTGACCCCGGCGCGGGTCGCCATGGCAGACGCGCAACAAGTCGGCGTCGACCAGGCACTCGGGCTCGGTTGGAGCATCCTCGGAATGGACGTCGATCCCCGCGCGACGATGACGCCGCAACACCTGGCGGCGTGGCAGCGGATCGGCGCGCGCTTCCTGACCATTCGACCCGGTACGTCGGTCGTCATCGACGGCGAACTGGGCGACCCCAGCGGTCAGCTGTGGAATGCGTTGACCGACAACGGTGCCCGCTACCTCATCGTGCGGCCAGACCGGTATGTGTATCAGGCCACCGACGACGCCGCTGCCCTCGCGCCACCCACGTCCTATCGCCCCGGACTGGTCGCCCACGCCACGGCGGAACAGACCACCGCATGACTGCCTTCAACAGCGGGGGCGGCTTGCGCCGGCCGGCACCCGGCGAGGCGAACGCGTGCGAGTAGAGTCGTCGCCGATAGCGTCTAGGGTTCCGGCGGTCACACGCGACTGGTCCGAGCGTCGCCACCGGGAGTTCCGAACACTCGCGGTCATCTGAACGGATAAAAGCCTGGAGGATCTTGCGGTGGCGCGCGCGTGCCACCGGGAAGGTCCTCGGATGACGCCGATCATTGCCCTCGCCGTGTTGTTCTCAGCGCTGCTGCACGCCATGTGGAACTCGCTGGCGCACAACGTCAACGACCGACTGGTGGGTTTCGCGCTCATCGGCGCGGTCGACATGATCGGCGGCGGGGCGTTGGCGGTGCTGGCGGGGTTTCCGCCAGCAGGCGCGTGGCCGTTCATCATCGCGTCCGCGGCGCTGCACGTGGGCTACAACCTGCTGCTGCTGGCGAGCTACCAGCTCGGCGAGTTCAGCCAGATGTATCCGCTGGCGCGCGGCACGTCGCCGTGGATCGTGGCGCTGGTATCGGTGGTGGTGCTCGGCAACGACCTCCCGCCGAGCGAACTGGCCGGGGTGATCGCGATCTCCGCGGGGCTCGCCGCGCTGGTGTTCGCCGGCGGCCGGCCGGGCCGCCGCGACATCCCAGCTGTGACGGTGGCGCTACTCACCGGCGTGATGATTGCCGCGTACACCGTCGTCGACGGGCTCGGCGTGCGAGAGGCGCCGTTGGCCGCCTACATCGGGTGGATGTTCCTGCTGCAGGGCCCGCCGATCGCGGTGCTGGCGGTGATCCGGCGCCGCGGCCGGCTCGGGCCGGCGTTACGTGCGTCGGCCGGGGCAGGGATCACCGGCGGGATCATCTCGCTGGCCGCCTACTCGATCGTGCTGTGGGCGCAGACCAGCGGGGCACTGGCTCCGATCGCCGCGCTGCGGGAGACGAGCATCATCTTCGGCGCGCTGATCGGAGCAGTGTTCCTCGGCGAGAAGCTCGGCGGCCGCCGCGCGATCGCGTCCGCAGTGGTGGTGGTCGGGGTGGTGTTGATCAGCGTTGGCTGACCAGCGCGGCGATCGCGGTGGACAGCGCCGCGTGGATGGCCGCGTCCGGAATCTCACCGCTGCGGGCGAAGGGCAGCAGCGCGGCTCGGCATGTGCCGCCGAAGGTGTGATCCGCGTCGCGGCGTGTCGCGTCCTCGCACTTTCTCTACGACACCGAGGTCGGCTCCCCGATCCCGTTGGCAGGCACCGTCGCCGCGGTGGTCGTCGACATACTGGCGGCGCAGGAAGCACGCTTGGGGGTGTGCACGTCGTAGACCCCGGCCGGCGGCGCGTCCGGGTCGGAAAAAGGTGTGACGGACATTGATGGCCCAGGCTTAGAACGGACAGCAGCGGGGCATCCTGCGAATATCCCGAACTTACGGGCGATCTGGAGAACCCAAAATGACATCCTCACCTCTGGCCGACGAAGCCAAGCTCATGCTGGAAAAGCCCAACCCCGCCGTCATCAGCACGACCCGGCGCGATGGTCAACCGGTGTCTGCCGCGACGTGGTATCTCTACCGAGACGATCACTTGCTCGTCAATATGGATGTCGGTCGAAAACGTCTGGAACACCTGCGCAGAGACCCACGTGTATCACTGACGGTCATCGACCAGAACGATTGGTACACCCACGTCACCGCCATCGGACACGTCACCCGCATCTACGAGGACGACGGACTCGCCGACATCGACGCACTCTCCGAGCACTACCAAGGCAAGCCCTACCCCGACCGGGACCGCCCCCGCGTCAGCGCACTCATCGAAATCGACCGAGTCCACGGATGGGGCGCACACAAGAACAACGATCAGCCCGACGGAAGCGGCTAGGGCCGGTTGCCGATCTCGGGGCGTCAGGCAGGCGCCGCGGGCTCGTGAGCCATCTCGGCCATATCGGAGAACTCGCGCTGGATCTCGTCGTCCTCGCGGGCAGTCATGAGCGATACGGCAACGGCCACCACCAGGCAGGCGAGGAAGCCGGGCACGATTTCGTACATCGCGCTCGACAGCGACTCGGTCTGGCCCCAGATACCGACCACCACCGCACCGGCGATCATGCCGGCGATCGCACCGGCCGAGGTGAGCTTGCGCCAGAACAGCGACAGGATGATCAGGGGGCCGAACGCGGCCCCGAAGCCGGCCCACGCGAAGCCGACAAGGTCGAGGATCGTCCCATCCGGGTTGAGCGCCAACAGAACCGCCACCACAGCGACCGTCAGCACCCCGAGCCGACCGTAGGTGACCAACCTCGCCGAACTGGCCTCTTTTCCGAACGCCCGGTAGATGTCCTCGACCAGAGCCGACGAGCACACGATGAGTTGCGACGAGATCGTCGACATGATGGCCGCCAGCACTGCGGCGAGCACAATCCCGGCGATCAGGGGATGGAACATCACCTGCGCCAGCTGGAGGAACACGGTCTCGGGGTTGTCCAGCGTCACTCCCTCGCGGAAGAAGTACGCCAGGCCCGCGAAGCCGGTGGTGATCGCACCTGCCGAGGTGAGGATCATCCAGCTGATGCCGATCCGACGACCGGCCTTCGCATCGGCCGAGGAGCGCATCGCCATGAACCGGACGATGATGTGCGGTTGGCCGAAATAGCCGAGTCCCCAGGCCGCAGCCGACACGATGGCGAGGAAACTACCGCCGAAGAACAATGACGTGCGGTGGATTTCGTCGCCGGGGTTGGCGGCGTTGTGCGCGGCGTCGGCGGCCTGGACCAGATTGACCATCTCGCCCGGTCCGCCGGTCGCGATGATCGTGACGACGGGGATCGTGACGAGCGCCGCGAACATCAACACCGCCTGCGCAACGTCGGTGAGCGACGCACCCAGAAAACCACCGAACAGCGTGTAGCACATGGTGATTGCGGCGACCAGAAGCATCCCTGCCAGATACGACGAACCGAACGACGTCTCGAAGAACACGCCGCCGGCGACCATGCCGGACGACACGTAGAACGTGAAGAAGACCAGGATGATCGTGCCGGCCGCGATCCGCAGGACATGTGACTTGTCGCGCAGCCGGTTCTCGAAGAAGCTCGGCACGGTGATCGAGTTGTTGGCGATCTCCGTGTATGCCCGCAGTCGCGGTGCGACGAACTTCCAGTTGAGCCAGGCTCCGATCACCAGGCCGATCACGATCCACGACTCGAGGAGGCCGGAGGCGTAGATGGCGCCCGGCACTCCGAGCAGCAGCCATCCGGACATGTCTGACGCGCCGGCCGACAACGCGGCGACGGTCGGGGTGAGCCTGCGGCCGCCGAGCATGTAGTCGTCGAGGTCGCTGGTCTGCCGGAAGGCGTAGAAACCGATCGCCAGCATCAGAGCGAAGTACAGCCCGATCGCCAAGATCTGAAACGCGGAGTCGGACATAGATTTCTCGTTCCGTCGAGGGTACCTGTGATGCGCTCGTTGCTCTGAATCATGCAAGCAGGACGGCCGTCTGAACTTCTTGGCCGATCGTATGGGAAATGGGCTCGTTCTTTATCCGGTTCGACAGAGCGCCCGGGACAAAGCTTGCTCAGCTGTTCGGTGTCCAGACGCGACCAGGACTTCCCACAGCGCTCCCCTGCGGGCACGAAAACGGCCCCCGGAGAAATCTTCGGGGGCCGTTTTACCTAGTAGCGAGGACAGGATCGAACCTGCGACCTCTGGGTTGTGCGCCGGCCGGTTGCGTTCTTGCCGTTGCAGCCCACGCCGCTCACGTGCAGGTCGGCTGCGAGTCAGCGTCTCGCGTGTCGGGCAGGTGTGAGTGCCCTGCGGTGGCTAGCTTGTTGTGATGATCAACTTGCCGCCTCTTGGGGTGTTGTTGCGTTCGAGCTCGGTCAGCGCTGGGATCGCATCTTGGAGCGGTACCGTTTGAGCGATCGGCAGTCTCAGAGTTCCTGCTGCACACATCCCGGCAAGCTCTTCGAGACTGTCGACGTCGAGCTGGGTCATCAGGATGTTGTAGGGACCCGGCAGCGCGCTTTTGATGAACTTCTTCACGCTGGAAGGGACGATGTCGATGATGCGCCCTCCGGACGCGAGCAACCTACGCGCCGTCGCTGGCGCAAGCGTGCCCACGGTGTCGAAGACGATGTCGAACTTCTTCGCTAAATCGCTTGGGATGGAGTCGAAGTCGACGACCGGGTCAACGCCGAGCACTCGGGCATCCGGCATGCGGCTGGCACGGCAACTTCCTCCCACGCTCGCGGCCCCGCGAGCCAAGGCGATTTGGACAGCAGCCCGCCCGACCCCGCCAAGACATCCATGGATGAAGACGGATTGCCCCGTCTGTAGCTTCCCCTTGGTCACGAGGCCCTGCAGCGCGGCACCACCAATAGTCGGAATCGCAGCCGCATCCTCGAAGGACAGCCGGGCCGGTTTCCTGACGATGCCCTTTTCCATCGCGACGATCATTTCCGCGAAGGCACCGCTGGTTTTCATGGGGGCCACACCCAGCACGTCATCGCCCACTGCGAGCCGCGTGACACCGGGCCCGACCGCCTCCACGACACCCGCGAAGTCGTAGCCCAGTCCCCGCGGAAACGTGCGGCCGGTCATCATCTTCATGTCCCCGTTGCGGACCTTCCAGTCATACGGGTTAGCCGCCGCGGCCTTCACGCGAACCATCAACTCCCCGTTGCCCGGGCGCGCCGGCTCGAAGTCCTCAAATCGCATGACGTCGGGCCCGCCGTACTTGTGATACTGAATACGTTTCATCGTCGACTCCCGCGCGCCCTGACCACACCAAAGCGGCTGAATCTGTTTATTCGCCAAAGACATTCGGGTTGGTCGAGGTGAATTGTCCTCATGTCGCCCTTCTGCTGTCGGATCGAATCGACATGGAACGCGCATAGCGCGCCGGGGCGCTCATGAACCATGCGTTCGCGCCCCGCACGAGATGGGCTTTCGGCGACAAGAACCCGCCAGGGCGCGATCTGCGCTCGACTGGTGTGGCCGCCCGTGCGGCGCTGCAGACAGTGTTCTCGCACACCAAAGCCAGTGCATCATTTCTGGTTCGGGTCGGGCATCGTGAAGTCCCAGGTTCCTTCGGCGATGTCTGCGAGGCGCTGAAGGTAGGCATCCCGTCGTTCTTGCGAGGCGCCCTGCCGTTCCCGGTCCAATTCCGACACACCGAGATCCGCAGGAGGAAGAGTCTGCACAGTGGCCTCCACACCGTAAAACGGAAGATGGTCGTCGAAACCGCCTGGGGCATAGAAGTTGAGTACACGGGCATCCTCGTCGGATATCACGCGGAACGCGTGCCTCGTGGATTTCGGAACCCACACCACAGAACCCGGCCCGGCCCGTACGACCTCGTCTTCGCCGACCACGAACTCGATCTCGCCGGAAAGGATATAGAAGCCCTCGGCCTGGCGCTCGTGGATGTGCGCCGGCGGACCGGCGCCTGCCGGGATGATCTGCTCGATAAACGTGAACTCACCGCGTGTTTGGTTCGCGGACAATAGCACGTTCCACAGCACGCCGCGATACCAGTACGCCGGCGAATCGCCGGCCTTGCCCAGCAGCACCGTAGCTGGATTGCCACTGTTGACCATCGAATACCCCGCCTTCCCCGACCCGACCTTGTTGTCGCGACGTGACATCACGCTACCACTGATGTCGCGGCGTGACATCAGGAGTGCGGCCCGACACGGCGCCCGCATGTGAACCGAGCCACACGCGTCGCCGAAACGCGACACCACGCGTTGTCACGCCGCGTCATCACCGGGGTATCGTCTGGCTGTGCCGCGATGGGAACAGGGCAGTAAAGAGCGGCTACAGCAGGCCGCTATGGAGTTGTTCGAAGAGCAAGGGTTCGAGGACACGACTGCTGTCCAGATCGCCAAGCGTGCTCGCGTCACGACGAGGACCTTCTTCCGGTATTTCTCGGACAAGAAAGAGGTTCTGTTCGCCGACGAGGACATGCTGCGCGCGGCGCTCGTCCAAGAAATGCTCCACACAACTGACGTCGCGGAGCCGCTGGAGGCAGTGACTCACATGTTGGCGGGATTCAATTGGGAAGGTCTGGCTTCACGAGATTCCCTGCGCCGACGGGAAGCAATGATCGCATCGACGCCCTATCTGCGGGAGCGCGAACTGGTCAAACAGCATCAGATGGCCGACGAGTTCGGCAGCGCACTGCATCAGCGCGGAGTCGACCCGGATATAGCCGAGCTCGCGGCTCATGTGGGAGTCCAGATCTTCCGTACCGCCTACCGGCAGTGGCTAGAGCACAGGGATGAGACCGATCTGAGAGCCGCTACCAATTCCGTGGTGTCGCTGCTCGCGACGATCGTGCCAGGCCGACCAGCCGGCCACGCGAGAGAAACCGCCGGTTAGCCAGATCTCAGGCTGATTGATCGGGGGTGGCGCCGCTGTCGGCGAACCTGGGCGTGTTGGGCATGAATCGCCGATCCCCCACGCCATCAACGGTTCTGCGCCGTGGTCAGGCAGTGCTTGTCTTGTGCCCGATGCCCGCAGCCAAGATCGCCAACTACCGCGCTTCGCTTCTCGCCGTGAACTGCGCGACGAGTAGTCGAAGTCGCACGGTGTCGTTGCCCGGGCGTAGCCGGTCGGCACGGCTGAGGGTGACCAGTCCGTGCAGGGCCGCCCATAGCACCTCGGTGAGGGCGTCGGAGTCCTCGTCGTCAGTGATGAGGTCGACCACGCGGCGCAACTCGGCGAAGGCCGCGGTCAACTGCGAGGGAACGTCGTGGGCGGCGAAATGCATGGAAGTTGCCCGGGTGAACATCGCGTCATAGACGGCTGGGTTGCTGCGGGCGAAGTCGATGTAGGCGTGCGCAACGCGGGTCAGCGCGTCAGCGGCCGAATCGCGGCCGGAGCAGGCAGCCCCCATCGCCTCGGCGAGTTCGCCGAAGCCGTCGACGGCGACCGCATCAGCAATCTGGTCCATGCCGGTGAAATGCTTGTACAACACGGGCTGGCTGTACTCGATCTCATTTGAGAGCCGACGCGTGGTCACCGCATCCCAGCCTTCAGCCTCGGCCACCCTGCGAGCCGTGGTGATGATCAGCCGTCGCCGGGCGGCCCGCTCCCGTTCTCGGCGATCGCTAAGGGCCATACCGAAACAGTAGCACTGATACCAACGCTAGCGACGCTATTGACCGCTATCCCATCAAGGGTTAGCGTTGCTAGCAGTTCGATCGACGAGGAGTGACACCATGCCCCCGGACCTCATCACGCAAGTTGCCGCTGTAATCGCGGTGCTGTGTACCGCGGTTGTCTACGGCACCGACGCGTTTTGCGCGATCGTGCTGAAACCGGCCCTGGCGGCCTTGGACGACGACGCCCTGGTCGCGATCACCGGAAACGTGCACCGCTACGGCGACCGGCGCATGCCGGTGCCCGGAACGCTCGGACTCATCGCCACCGCGATCACCGCGGCCGTAGCCACCGCAACCGCCAACTGGGTACAAGCGATCGCCGCGGGCATCGCCCTGGTTCTGCTGATCTGCTGGCTCGTGCTCTATACGCGGCTGAGCGCACCGATCAACCGACAACTCACTTCAGCCGCCGACGCTGGCCGCACGCTCCCGAATGGGCGGGCGCTGCAAGCGAAGTGGGACTCGATCATCGGCGTCCGCGCCGGACTGCAGGGGCTGGCAGTGGCCGCCCTCTGCGTAGTGCTGATGACCTAGCGCGATCACCGCGATGCCAGCCAACCCGAAATCACATGAAGGAGAACAGCATCCGATGTTCCAGCTCAGGATCTACACTCTGCGATCGCCCGAAGCGCTGCAACAGTACGCGACCGTGCACTGGGCGCGCCATCTGGTGACCTTCACGACTTTCGGGATCACCACCCATGGTGTGTGGACCGAACATGACGACGCCACGAACCGACTCATCGCGTTGATCAGCTACCCACCGGGCGCCGACCCTGCCCAACTCACAGCCAGCATCATGGCCAGCGCCGAATTCGCCGCGGACATGGCCGGCTTCGACATCGACAACATCACCGATGTCCAGTCGATAGCCCTCGACCCGACCCTTTTCTCACCGATGCACTGACCGAATCCATTCTCGCCAAACAGGAGTGCGCCATGACCATCGTCATCACCGTCGCCTACACGCTCGCCGGACTCATCGCCGCGGCCATCATCGTCATCGGCGCTCGATTTCTCATTGCCCCCCGCGCCGCGGCCGCCGGTTACGGCTTACAACCCGATCTCACCCAGCCGTCAGTCGGCGCCTATATGAGCATCAAAGGCATCCGCGACATCGCATCGGGGTTCATCGTCATCATCGTCATGGCAGCGGGCCAGCCACACGTGCTGGGATCGGTAATCCTGGCTGCGACCATCATCCCGCTCGCAGACGCCGTCATCGTGCTACGCAACGGCGGCCCCGCATCCATCGCCTGGGGAATCCACGGCGCAACCGCTGCCACCATGCTTGTCACCGCGGCACTCCTGCTCGCTTCCTGAAAGAAACGCCACGTCGCGGTCCATCGATCTCCGGGAGGTGAGGTCTCCCCCGGTTCCATTGGCATCACGGCGCGGCGACCCCGCGCGCCGTAGCCGTACGACGAGCGAACTGCTCGTAGTCGATTGCTTTCCGCGGCAATACTTTCGACAGATCATCGAGGTTGCCTGCAGGAAGTCCGTGCACGTCGTAGTACTTCATCATCTGCACGTAAGTGTCCTGCGCATCGGACGACCAACTTCGAAACCCTCGAGCGTTCGGAGCCGCCCGCAACCCCCGAACGACGTCGGGAAGGGAACCTAATCTGGTCGCCAGCAACGACTTACCGATTGCAGAACCGAAGGGCCCAATGGCCACCAGCGGATTTGTCAGCGCCTGTGGGGGAATTCGGACGGCATCCATGGGGTGACCGAGCACGCGGCTCCAGATTTGCGCCATGTCGTGGCGGGTGAGTTCTACCGTCGACAGGTCATAGGTCTTTCCGATGTGTCCACCCGGTGTGATCAACACGTTGGCCGCGGCGGCGGCAATGTCCTCGACGTCGACCACGCCCATTCGACTCTCTGGCGAGGTGGGGTACGGAAGGAGGCCCGCGCCGAAGAAGTCCCAGAAGTCCAGAACGTTCTGCATGTAGTGCGAGGGGCGAAGCACCGTCACGGGCAGACCCGAGTCGCGCAAGATCCCCTCGACCCTGAGCTTTTGCCGATGATGAGGGAGTTCGGCGATATCGGGATGGATGACCGAGTGAAAGACGACCTGATCGAGTTGTTCGTCTTGGGCTGCCTCGATAAGTCGTTCGGCCACGGGCAGTTCGTCGACGAGCTGAGTTGGGGCGGCATGGTAGATCCGACGGGCTCCGCGTAGCGCGCGTTCAAGATCGCCGGGTCGCCTCAGATCACCGATCACGATCTCTGCGGCACCGTCTCCGCGCGATCGTCGCGCCTGGTCTTCGTTCTTGACGAACGCCCGCACAACTTGTCCGTTGGCGACGAGTTGTCGAACCAGAGGGCGTCCGACACCACCCGCTGCGCTGGTGACCAGAATCATGCCGTGCTCCTGTCGTCGAAAATAAATGGCTTTGTCGTGCAACGAGATCCGTTGCCGTACGTCACGTCGGGCGGCACGGCAACCGTTGACCAGTCGTCATCTTCGGACCTTGACTGGTCGTAGCGACCTCGCGAGCGCCGGCATCAGCACGCGCCTGGGGATCAGCCGTGCCAATGCCGCCGAGATCGAGTTGCTGACTCCCGAGACCGCAGACGGCGGTGTCCAGCGGCGGTCGAGCGCCCGCAAACCTGCCGCCGCGACCTGATCGGCGGACTGCAGGCGGCCCACCGCGGTGGCGGTCTCGCCGATCACGTCGAAGAACTCAGTGTGGGTGGGTCCCGGCGCAAACGATAAAACTGTGACGCCGTGTTGTTTTGCTTCGTACCAGAGGGATTGGCTGAAGCTGAGCACGAACGCCTTGGACGCGGCGTAGACAGCCAGGGTCGGTACCGGCTGATAGGCGGTCGTGCTGCAGACATTCAGGATGGCGCCACGACGTCGTCGAACCATCTCCGGCAGGAACGCATGACACAGGTCGACGACTGCACCGATATCGACGGCCAGAACGCGTGCGTAATCCTCCGCGTCACCGTCCAAGAATGGCCCCTGAGTGGCAAAACCTGCACTGTTGACCAACAGGTCGACATCGCCGTCGACGAGCGCGCGCAACTGGGTGCCCGGACGCTGGACCGATAGGTCGAAATCCACCGAGGCGCAAGAGATTCCATACTTTGCCTCGAGTTGTTTGGACAGCAGGTCGAGCCGATCCTGGCGGCGAGCCACCAGCACCAGATCACAACCGCGCGCGGCGAGCGCCTTCGCAAAGGCCTCTCCGATCCCCGAGCTGGCACCCGTCACCAGCGCTCGCACTGCGCGGTCGTCGTCGCGCACGATGTGCCTCCGTTGCGTGTCAGCTGCCCGTCGTCGTTTGCAAGGAGCGGAACGCTGCATGCATACGCGACTATTGCATGATGAGTGCAATTGGCGCAATATGTGATGCTCGTAGGATCGACGAATGGCCAGGAGGTCGAGCATCAGTGCCTCAGAGCGGCAGGCCGCCGTCGAGCGAGTACTCGGCGGACAACGTGCAACGACCGTCGCCGAAGAGGTCGGCGTGCACCCTGCCACCGTGCACCGATGGGTCAACGATGCGTCCGCCGGCGCCGGGTCCATCTCCACCGATCTGCGTCTGATGAAGGCCACGCAGGAGTTGCTACGCGATCACGACTACAACCAGATCACCGTCGAAGAAGTGGCCCGGCACTCCGGTGTCGCGCTGCGCACGGCCTTCCATCACTTCGACAGCAAGCGCGAACTGTTCAGAGCGGCAGTAGACAACGCTGCCGTGATCCTGATCGAAGCCATGCGCCATCAATATCAAGGCGCCCAATGGCCCGACGAGCCGCTACTGCAGTTGAGCACGTTCTTACGCCTGTCCGCCGAAGCCATCTATGCGACACCCTCGGCACACGTCCTCTTCCGCGACCTCGGAGTTCCGCGGTCAGACAGCTTTTCCGAGCGTTGGCATGACACCTTCGAGCAGGCCGTCGCGCAAATCCTGGCGAGGTGCGCGCTATCCGCGGCGATTGATCCCGACACCAATATCCCGGCAGCAGCGCACGCGATCACCGGGGCCATGCGCGGAATACACGCCGCGGTCTTCGATGGCGGCGACCCTGCACAAGCACTGCGGATCATCGATCGCCTCCATCTCACCGTGTCCGCCGGCAGAGCAGAGTGAACGATGCCGCGTGACGATCGACCGAAGGCAGTAACGGTTGACTGGCCGGCCGGTGTGATGCAGCGCCCGTGGCTGACCAAACTCGAACCCACTGAGGAAGGTCCATTTTCGGGAATATCCCTTCTACCGGGCCGCGCCGAAGAACTGGTCTCACTGCTCGGAGAGGGGCCGGTGGGCTGGGCGGTCGAACTGGGCGCGACGATGGCCGACCGCATCACCTCGGCCATTCCAGAGCTCGCGGTCGACGCGGTCGCTGTCGAAGTGCGCAGGGGTTGCGAGGCGGTGGCACTCGCGGCACTCACGGCGCTCTCCGGCGACATGCACGAGTCGTTCCCGGCCATGCCGGAGGTGCTGACGGGCCCGGCGGAGGTGGTGGCGCGCGGGATCGGCATCGAACACATGCTGCGCAGCATCCATCTCGCGCACGCCACTGCCACCGAGGTGCTGCTCGACGCCGCAGCACGGGTGATCCCGGAGTCGCAGCGCTTCGGGGAAATGCGACGAATCAGCGAACTCCTGTTCGGCTTGGTCGAGGTCGTGAACGAGCGGATGTCGAGCGAGTACGCCCGTGCGCACGAGGCGTGGTTGACCAGCTCCACGGCCCTGCGCATGGAGACCGTCGAGAACATCTTGTCCGGCAAGGAGATTCCGCTGGCGCGGGCATCTCGCATACTGGGTTACGACCTGAGTCGCTGGCATCTCGCGGTCATCGTCTGGACTGCGGGCCCCAGTCCGGCAGACCCGGCTCATTTACGGCGCGCCGCGGATGCCGTGTTGGACTCGGCCGGCTGCACGTCCACCATCGTGTTGCCGGTCGGCGCCCACCGGGTGTGGGCGTGGGGGTCGCGCACCGCCCACCCACCGGTGCCGGGCGAAGCAGATTCGGTGCTGGTACCGCCCGGCGTGCGGGTCGCGACCGGGGTGGACGGTATCGGCGTCGACGGATTCCGGGGCAGCCATCAGCAGGCCGCTCACGCCGCCCGCGTCGGCGCAATGTCAACCGGAGACCAGTGGCTCCTGCACTACATCGATCTCGACATCATCGCGATGCTCAGCGCGGACCTGCCCGCCGCCGGTGAGTTCGTCGCCCGTGAGCTCGGCGCGCTGGCGGGTCCCGGTGCATCGGTGCCCGTCATGCGCCACACCCTCAAGTCCTACCTCGACCGCGATCGCAGCCTGGCTCGCACCGCCGAACATCTTCACGTCGCCCGCAACACCGTCGCCTATCGCGTGCAGCGCGCCGAACAGCTGCGCGGCCGACCGGCCACCCACCGCCGCCTGCAGCTACACGCCGCGCTCACCCTCGCCGAGGACCTCGGAGATGCCGTCCTACCCAAGCAAGCCTGACGAGAGACGTCGTCGGCCCATTGGATTCAAGTCCAACTTGAACACTTCTGTTTTGGATCTCGAACCGAGTATCGGGATGGCTCCGCGGTCTTGACTGGATTCGTCCGGCCCGCTGCCAACCACAAGGAGATCCGGTGGTCACCCACCTCATCCGCTACCGCCACGAACAACGCGTCGGGTGGGGTGTCCTCGCCGGCGGCGTCATCTCGCCCCTCGACGGGAACTACGACCGAACCGCCGATCTGATCGAGCGCGGTGAGTCGGATTGGCGCTCAGCCGCGACGAAGGTCGGCAACCTTGGGTTGGACGACGTCGAGCAACTCTCGCCGGTCACGACCCCGTGCCGGGTGATGTGTCAGGGCGCCAACTATCGCCAGCATGCGATCGAATCGGGCATGAATCCCGACGAGCGGGCGTTCAATCTGTTCTTCGACAAGACCGACGCCACCGTCACCGGGCCCGACGGGCCGGTCATCCGTCCTTCCCACGTCGCGCTACTCGACTACGAGATCGAACTGGCCCTGGTGATGCGCCGACACGTCAGCACGCCGACCACGATCACGTCGGAGAACCTGCACGAGTACGTCTTCGGCGTGACCATCGCCAACGACCTGTCCGCCCGAGACGTGCAACTGCCCCAAGGTCAGTTCCTCAAAGGCAAGAGCTACCGGGGCTTCTGCCCCACCGGACCCGTTCTGGCCGCGCTCGAACCCGACGACTTCGCCGTGCTCGATGACCTCGACCTGCGACTCGACGTCAACGGCGAACCACGCCAAGGCGACAACACGGCCAACATGCTCTACCGCCCCGCGGAGACCCTGACCGAACTGACCGAGTTCTGCAATCTCAGTCCCGGCGACATGCTGCTCACCGGTACGCCGCACGGATGTGTCGCCACCTCGCCGCCACCGGTGGTGCGCCGACTGGCCACCGCGCTGCTGCCCGAGGACAAACTCTGGGCGGCGTTCGTCAAGCTGAACCAGCGCAAGCCCTATCTGCAGCCCGGTGACGTGATCAACGCGTCGATCCGCAGCGCCGACGGTGTTCTCGATCTTGGCACCCAGCGGACCACCATCACCGCACCGTAGAAAGGACACGACGCATGAGTGCCTCTCCGAGCCCGCAGCCGTCGACCCCCGAGGGCAACGACGAGGTGACGTCGGCACCCGACCTGAGCCGACTCCCCGACCGCGTGGTGCCCTCGTTCATCGCCCACTGGGTGGTCAAGACCGCCCGCAGTACGGAGATGATCGACTGGTACGGGCACGTGTTCGGCGCCCGCGTCGTCCACGAGGACGATCACATCGCCTTTCTCACATGGGATCACGAGAGTCACCGCCTCGCGCTGGTCAAACTCCCACCACCGCTGCGACATATCTTTCCGTTGGCACGGCTGCGGCGGAAGACCTACGGCATAGACCATCTCGCGTTCACCTTTCCCTCCTTGGAGCAGCTTCTGCTGAGCTACGAACGCCTGAAAGGCGTTGGCATCAAGCCGGTCTGGTCCATCAACCACGGTCCGACCACCAGCCTCTACTACGAGGACCCCGAGGGCATCCGGCTTGAGTTTCAGGTAGAGAACTTCCCTACCGCTCAGCAGACAGCGGACTACTTCAACAGCCGGGAGTTCGCCGACAACCCGATCGGCGTCAACACCGACCCGGACTACCTTCTGGAACGATTGCGCGCCGGCACCGAGGAAGTCGAGCTGCTGTCCCGTGGCGCCGGCACGCGCCCGGGGACCAAACAGAGAGCCAACAAGCGCACCCTCACATGGAAGACACTGTGACGCATGACTACTCACGACATCGTCATTGTCGGTGCTGGTGCTGCGGGTAGCACGCTGGCGCTACTACTGGCCCGCTACGGGATTCCCAGTACCATTGTCGACCAACGCACCGATACCCGACTACATCCCGCGGCCCACGTGGTCAACGCCCGTACCCTGGAGATCTGGAATCAGGCTTCTCCCAAGTTGGTTCGCACACTCGAGACGATGACGCCGGCGATTGACACGGTGAACATCATCCGGTGGTGCACCGACGTCCGCGCTGATCCCTTGGGCCAGATCGACCTGCTCTCCGAACCGGAGCGGCTTGCCGAGGTTCGAGGGCACAGCCCGTTCCTGATCTCTCACATCGGTCAGCATCTCCTCATGCCGGCCCTGTGGAAGGCGCTCGACGACGAGGCCCTGATCGACTTCCGCCGCGGTTGGCGCGCCGACCTCGACGAGGGCACGCTCGTGCTCCAGCCGCCAGGGCTGGCGCCCATCACCGAGACGCCGCAGTACCTCGTCGCCGCCGACGGCGCCAACAGCGCCTTGCGCAACCGGGCCGGCATCGCGATGACCGGCCCGGTCCTGGCCAACATGGGCAGCGTCTTCTTCCACGCGCCGCGGCTCTACCCGGAGGGCCACGACCGCCCTCTGCTGAGCTGGATCTATCACCCCCGCTTCAGCGGAGTGATGATCGCCCACGCCGACGACGACTACGTGCTGATGACGCCGTACCTGCATCCGGCGCAGCTCATTGCACGGGACAGCGAGAACTACTGGAATCGACAGCTGCCCGACGTGATCGGCGGGGCGGACTACCAGATCCGGTCAACGGGAACGTGGACCATGACCTCGCAGCTGGCCAGCACGTTTCGCCGAGGACCCCTGATGTTGATCGGCGATGCCGCACACCGGTTCCCGCACACCGGCGGTTTCGGCCTCAACAGCGGGGTCCAAGACGCCCACAACCTGGCCTGGAAGCTGGCCGCAGTGCTCGACTCGGGCGCACCGGACACGCTGCTGGACACCTACGAGACCGAACGCAGACCCGTGATCGCCCGGTTCGCCGAGCAGAGCACGACCAACCACTTCAAGCTCGACGAGGTCACCGCGCCACTGGGTATCACCAACCGCTCGCTCCATCAGGCCACCGAGTTCATGGCCAAGCCGTGGCTGTCGCGGATTCCCGACCGCGTCATGGCCTCCGTCGCCGATGGTCTGACCCGGGCACAGACCTCTCGGACGAAGCGACTGTTGCGAGACGACACACGGGGTCGGCGCCTGCGACGACGCATGGCCGAGACCATCCCCGGTCAACTGGAACACTTTGTCGCCAGCGGTCTGGAATTCGGCTACGCCTACGTCAGTCCGCTGATCGACACGGGTATCGAAGGCCCCTGCCCCGACGGCGACGTGTCCATTTACGTGCCGACGACACACCCAGGCACACGCCTGCCACACGCTCTGGTCGGCGACGGCGATGGGGAAATCCGGCCGTTGCACGACCTGATCCGACCCGCCGGGCTGACGCTGTTCACCGCCGACCCACCGGCCTGGGCCGCAAAGATGCCGCAGTCGCTCGCAAACGTCCCGATCACCATCACCGGGCTCACCCCGCCCAGCCCCGACACCCGTTCGGCGATGCTCGATCTCTTCGAGATTGGCGAGCATGGCGCCGTCGTCGTCCGCCCCGACGGTCACGTCGTGTGGCGCAGCCGTAACGGAGTCGACGCAATCGACCATTTCGCGACGTTCGTGCTGAGTGCCTGGGCGCCGCTGAGTAACGTTCGGACCGAAGCCGGTCAGAACCCGGTGCACCACCACCAGGAGCAATCATGAGCCTGCCGCATCCGACATCGCCGGCGCCGGCACATGCCCACGGCGCAGCGCTGAAGGAGGTCTGCGATGCGGCGCTGTGGCTGTCGACCGCGATCGTGCACCACGCCAATCGGGTCCGGCCCAACCCGACCGGAATGAAAGTCGGTGGCCACCAGGCATCTTCGGCGTCGATGGTCTCGATCATGACGTCCCTGTGGTTCGAACAGCTTCAGCCCGGGGACCGGGTTTCCGTCAAACCGCACGCCTCGCCGGTGTTGCATGCCATCAACTATCTCCTCGGCGAACTCGACGAGAAGTACCTGACGACCCTACGGGAATTCGGTGGTCTGCAAAGCTATCCGAGCCGATCCAAGGACCCCGACCCCGTCGACTACTCGACTGGCTCGGTCGGTATCGGTGCCACCGCCCCCATCTGGGGCGCGTTCGCCCGCCGCTACGTCGACACCACCTTCGCCACCACCGGCACAGGCAGACAGTACTCACTGGTCGGTGACGCCGAACTCGACGAGGGTGCGGTCTGGGAGGCGATCCTGGATCCGTCGGTGCAATATCTCGGCGAGATCGTCTGGGTCGTCGACATGAATCGGCAGTCCCTGGATCGGGTGGTTCCCAACATTGCTGCCGGACGCCTGGAGTCGATGTTCTCGGCGGCCGGGTGGCAGGTCATCACCGTGAGGTTCGGCAGGCTGCTCGAGGCGCTGTTCACCCGGTCCGGCGGCCACGCGCTACGACGCCGCATCCTGGACATGCCCAACCCCGAATATCAGCGCCTTCTGCGGTGTACCGCCGAAGAATTGCGCGAGCGGTTGCCGGGCGCCGAGCCCGATGCCCACGAGATCGCGATGCTCTTGGGCGATCTCGACGACGAGACCCTGCTGGCCGCGATCCGCAACCTGGGCGGACACGACCTCGCTTCACTGCGGAAGGCCTACGCCCAGATCGACGATGAGCGGCCGACGGTCATCATCGCCTACACCATCAAGGGTTACGGCCTTCCCACCGAGGGACATCCGCAGAATCACTCGTCGCTGCTGAGCGACGAGCAGTACGCCGACCTCGCGAACAGCCTGGGCAAGGACATCGCCCGACCGTGGGCCAAGTTCGACGACGACAGCCCCGCCGGACGTCTGTGTTCGGCCACTGCCGAACGCCTGCACCGCGACCGCCAGAGGGTGAGCACACCGCCGGCGGTGCCCAAGGATCTGGGCCGCACCCCGCCCGCGGTGTCCACCACGCAAGCCGCTCTGGGCCGCGCCCTGCTCGACTTGACCAGAGACGCACCGGAGGTGGCGAAACGGGTCGTCACCGTCAGCCCGGATGTCAGCTCGTCGACCAACCTCGCCGGCTGGTTGAACAAGGTGGGTGTCTGGTCCACCGATGAACGACGCAACTGGTTCGACGACGACCGCGAAACCATCATGCATTGGCGCGAGAAGCCCACCGGCCAACACATGGAACTCGGCATCGCCGAAACCAATCTCGTCGGACTGATCGGGGAATTGGGCGCCACCTGGAGCCGGTGGGGCCAGCCACTGTTCCCGATCGGGGTGCTCTATGACCCGTTCGTCGAGCGCGCGCTGGAACCGTGGTCGTACGGCATCTACGCCGGGGGCCAATCAATTCTGGTCGGCACGCCATCGGGGGTGACGCTCGCAGCCGAGGGCGGCGCGCACCAGTCCATCAAGACTCCGTCCATCGGCCTGGAGCAGCCCGGCTGCATCGGCTTCGAGCCGGCATTCGCCGTAGACGTCGAGTGGATTCTCATGGATTGTCTGTCCCGGCTGGGACGCCCTGACGGCACCTCGTCCTATCTTCGACTGTCGACCAGGCCTGTCCTTCAAGACCTCGCGGCGATCCCTGCCGATCCCGCCGCGCGGGAGCGCCGCCGTCGCCACGTTGTCGCCGGCGGGTACATCCTGCGCGGCACCGGCAAACCCGCCGTCACCTTGGTCGCCATGGGCGCCATGGTCACCGAAACCCTCGCCGCCGCGGACCGACTCGAACAACTCGGCGTGGCCGCCGAGGTCGTGTGCGTCACCAGCCCCGGATTGTTGTACGAGGGGCTGCAGGCACGTCACGGGCTCGGCGACGGACCGTCATGGATCGTGGACCAGATCCTTCCCGCCGACCGCGCCGCCCCCATGGTCACTGTCCTCGACGGGCATCCGCACACCCTGACCTTCCTGGCGACCGTCAACCACGTGCCGATCAAGTCGTTGGGTGTCAGCCGATTCGGGCAAGTCGGGTCACTCGACGCCGTGTACGAATTCCACGGTATCGACACCGACAGCATCGTCCGGGCCGCCCTGGATATGACGAGTTAGCCCGGCCGTCGAGCGTCGACCTCCGAAGTGTCCGCGCTGCGCGAAGCTCCGAGGCCACCGGCAGGATCCAGCATCGCGTGATGCGCCCAGTGGACCTGTGTCATGCAGACCGACGTCTCGGTGTGATGTGACGGCGCCGTGCCGCCTCGACCAGTGCGGTCGGTTCGAGCCGGAGAACACGTCGGGCTCAACTGGCACACCGCTCCGCGGCGGCGCGAAAGTCGGCCACTGCCTGCATCGCACGAGCCATGAAGGCGAAGAAAACGGCCCCCGGACCGAAGTCCGAGGGCCGTTCCTACTAGTAGCGGGGACAGGATTCGAACCTGCGACCTCTGGGTTATGAGCCGGTCGGTTGCGGTCTTACACTTCTGCCTACGTCGCTACCGTGCAGGTCGGCTGCGATTTCGCGTCTCGCATGTCACCCCGTGTCGAAGCAGTCGGCGCCGTTGCGCACGGTTTCGTTCACAAATCCGTTCACATCGATCGCGGCGCCCCGGACCGGTGACCACGTGAACACCGGGGAGCTTGAACAGGAATCTTCGCGAGGTCGGCCAAGCGCCTAGGTGACCGAGAGTGATCGGAGTGGCTAAAGGTACGGAGCGTCACGACGCAGTCGATGACTCGGGCGGGGAGTTGGTAAATGAGTCCGGGATGCGGAAGGCCGGGTTCGCGACCGCGGTGCACAGGCCGGTGCCGATAGGTCCACGCGCATCGAACAACGTTGCCGATCCGGTGGCCACTCCGGCGGCCCCGTGATGGGTGAGGGCTGCCAGGCCGATGAGGGCGCTCTCTGGCAGGCGGCTCAACGTCAAGGTGTAATCGGCGTTGATGTAGCGCAGACCGTCGACACTGAAGTTGGCCACTGAACTGGTCAGATCGGCGGCCATTGCAGCCCGCACGAATGGGGTGAGCACTTCGTCGTCGACCAGGGGCCGGACTTCGCGCACCCAGGCGTACTTGGGTCCAGTGTGTTTCCACTGGGTGCCGTCGCCTCCGGCGGCTGGATCGCGTCCGAAGCAGGTGATGAACATGGGGCGGTCTTCAGGCCAGTTGTGGCGTTCGGGTGGTGCCGCGGGCATAGTGACCGGCGTCGACCACGGTTCGGGCTGCGGATGCTGGCCTCGACGCAGATAGAGAGCGCTTGCGCGTGCCACGACGTGTCCGTCCTGAACGAGTTCGGCGTCGATGGCGCACATGCGATTGCCGGTGCGCACCACCGATGAGTCCACCTGGATCGGTCGCAGCGCTATGCGCCGCATGATGTCGACCGTAAGCCGGGCGGGCTGCATCTGAGAGTCGGCCGCGTGACGCTCGACCGCGCGGGCCAGCAGCCCACCGACTACCTGGCCCCCCACGGTGGGGCCCCAACCGCCCTGGGCGATCGGGCCGGGGACGAGTCCATCGGGCTCCTTAGTGACAAATGGTGTAGCAGCACACATCTGAATGGCTCCTCTAGGTCGTCGACGCCCTGTGGTGGGCGAGCCAGGAAAGTGTCCGCCGTGAGCCGCGTACCGCACACGACGCAGGGTCAGTTCCTCGATACCCGGAAACCGTATTGCATTCTTCAAGGGCAGAATCATATTCTGCCATGTAAGAAGAACGCGACACAGCCGAGGTCGGTGCTCACCGAGCACCGCCGCCACGGTTGCGCTTACTCCTCCCGACGACGAAGGATGAGGTAATTGGTGTGAAGGTCCATTTGCAGGGTGAGGGCAAGCCGGACAAGGCGGCCCGACGGGCGCAGGCGGTCGCCGATGTTGGGGCCGACGGGCTGTTCAGCTTCGAGGGTTCCAACGACGTGTTCCTTCCGCTCGTCGCCGCTGCGGGCCAGACGGACCTGGAGTTGATGACCAACATCGCCGTCGCCGGCCCACGCAGTCCGCTACATCTGGCGCACGCCGCCAATGACCTGCAGGTCTACAGCGGTGGCCGGTTCCGGCTCGGGTTGGGCTCGCAAACCCGGACGCACATCCTCAAGCGGTACGGGGGGCAGTGGGGTAAGCCGGCCGCTCGGATGGGCGAAACCGTGCGGGCGGTCAAAGCGATCTTCGCAGCGTGGGAAGGTAAGGCCCCGTTAGACTTTCGCGGCGAGTTCTACACCCACACGCTGATGACGATGGCGTTCGACCCCGGGCCCAATCCATTCGGTGCGCCTCCTGTACTGATGGCTGCGCTGGGCCCGCTGATGACCCGCACCGCCGCCGAAGTCGCCGACGGTCTGCTGATACATCCGCTGACCAGCGACCGGTTCTTCACCGAGAAATCCCTGCCCTCGTACACCGATGGCTTGACGCGCGCCGGGCGCACACCGGCCGATTGTCAGATCATGGCCCAGGCCATGGTCGCAATGGGCCGCACCGAAGAGGCTCTCACCAAGGCCATCAACGGGGTGGCGTTCCAGATCGGCTTCTACGGATCCACGCCGGCCTACCGACCCGTGCTAGAGCAGGAAGGTTTCGCCGACCTACAGCCGGCCCTCAACGCACTGGCCAAGCAAGGCAAGTTCGCCGAGATGCGCGCCCTGATCAGCGACGACATGGTGAACGCCTTCGGCATCGTCGGAACGCCCGAGGAATGCGCGGAAAAGATCCGGAGGCGCTTTGGCGACCACGCCACCGACGTGTGCTGCTACTTCTCCAGTTACACCCCCGAGGACGCCGATGTCGCCGACCTCATCGCCGCCCTGCACCAGGTCACTTCCCCCATGAGCCGGGCGCGCAGGTGAAAGTGATCAGAAGTGCGGTGATCTCATGACGCACACCCCACCGGAGCACACGCTTGAGAAGGTTCTGGATCTGCTCGACGTGACGCCAGGAGCCGGGGACACCTTCATCTGCGCCACCGGATGGCCGTCCGCAGGCGCTCGCCAGGTCGTCGAAGGCACCCCACTGCTCGGGCAGGCGCTGGTAGCTGCGGCCAAGCGGTTTCCCAACATGTCGGTGCGCTCCGCACACGCCGTCTTCAGCCGCATCGTGAACACCGGCCGTCCGGTCGAATTCCGGGTGCACGCAACCCACGAAGGCCGTTCGACGGCGGCCGCTGTCGTTGCCATCTGGCAGGACGAGCGGCAATGCGCAACGGTGACAGTGTTAGTCGATACACCCACCATCGACGTTGTGCGCCACCAGCTACCGCGCGCCGAGGTCGGACATCCCGACGACGCGCACCCTTCTCCGGAGGCGCTGCGGGGCATGCGATCACATGTCGTCGAGATGTCCGACGTCAACAGCGCTGAGCAGGTCGGTCCACCCGTGCTGCACGCCTGGCTGCACTACGACCAAATACCGATGCGAGCGGACCTGGTAAAGGCCCTGCTGGCCTACCCGGCCGGCCATCTGGCGATTGCGGTGGCGCTGCGGCCACACCCAGGGTTCGGCACCAGCCAATCCCACCACAGTCTGTCCACCGGGGTGCTCTCCGCGAGCATCTCTTTCCACGAGCCGGTCACCTTCGAAGACTGGCTGCTGTACTCCTGGGAAAGCACCCACGCCGGCGCCGGGATGGCCTACGTGCGGGGCACCGTGCACACCGCAGATGGTGAGCTGCTTGCGTCGTTCACGATCGAAGGAATGATCCGCCCCTTGGGGCACACGGCGCAGCCGATAGGCGTCGACCAGCGCCTATGAGCCTTCACGTCAGCGTGCGTGCGGCACGGACAGCGCGAACCGCAGCAGATGTTCGACCTCTTTGCGGTCGGGTTTGGTCTTGGCCCATAGATGGCTGCTCACGCGACCGACCACGGCTTGGGTAACCAGTTCGGCATCTAGTTCGGGGTTTTGGCTTCCCAGCGCTTCGAAGGGCTCGCGCAGCAGTTTGGCCAACGGGCGTTTGGAGACTTGGCTGCCGATCGGGATGGCTGAGTTGAGATTGACGCTATTCCACAACACCGCCAACGTCGCTTCGGCGTTGGCGTCCTCGGCTTGAGCGAGCACGCCGTCCAGCCACCGCTTCACCCGCCCTTCGGGTGTGCGTTCCTTGGCCATCCGTCGCCCGATACCGGCCGCGGTGCGTTCGGAGCCGTCCTCGACCAGGGCCGCGACCAAGGCGTCCTTGGATGGGAAGTGCCGGTAGAACGCATCGTTGGACAGTCCGGCGGCGGCAACGATGTCCGAGACCCGCACACGGGCGCCGGTGCCGTTGGTGGCCATGATCTTCAGCGCGGCATCGAGCAGGGCTCGAACCTCGTTGTGGTAGTTGGTCCGTCGCGCGGCGGTCTGGGCGGCGATGCGAGCGGCCACACCCTCGGCCGGATCCACTGCGTTCTGCATGAACAGAATTCTATTCTGCCGAAGCCTTGTCTGTCCCCATGCGGCCCCGGTTACACGCGCTGCGGGTTGCCGCCCGTCGGGCCGGGCGATCCTGACATCCTCCGCAACCACTCGTCTCTTGCATTCTCCGAGCAAGAATCTTATTCTCAAGAATCATATTCTTGATAACCAGAAGAACGATGCCGGCTTGGTCGTCTGCCGGCGCTTCGTGGAAGGACCATCCGATGAGCACGCTCGGCTACCGCGCGATCGACGTCGACGAGCATTACTACGAGCCGGTCGATTCGTTCACCCGCCACCTACCCAAAGAGTTCAAGCGCCGCGGAGTGCAGATGGTGAAGGACGGCAAGCGCACCATCGCGTTGATGGGCGGGCGAGCCAACCACTTCATCCCCAACCCGACCTTCGATCCGATCATCGAGCCTGGGTGCCTGGACCTACTGTTCCGCGGAGAGATCCCCGAAGGCGTAGATCCGGCGTCGTTGATGAAGGTCGACCGGATGGCCGACCACCCGGAGTATCAGAACCGCGATGCCCGGGTGAAGATCCTGGACAAGCAGAACCTCGAAACCGTCTTCATGCTGCCGACTTTCGCCTGTGGGGTGGAGGAAGCCCTCAAAGACGACGTCGACGCGACCATGGCGTCGGTCCACGCCTTCAACCTGTGGCTGGACGAGGATTGGGGTTACCACCGCCCTGATAACCGGATATTGGCCGGCCCGATCATCTCTCTGGCCGACCCGGACGAGGCCGTCGAAGAGGTCGAATTCGTACTCAACCGCGGCGCCAAGCTGGTTCTGGTGCGCCCAGCGCCGGTGCCGGGGGTCGTCAAGCCCCGATCACTGGGAGATCCGCTGCACGACCCGGTATGGGCGCGATTGGCCGAAGCCGGCGTCCCGGTCGTCTTCCACTTGTCCGACAGCGGCTACTTGGCGATCTCGGCGCTATGGGGCGGCACCGGAACCTTCGAGGGGTTCGGCAGGCGTGATCCGCTGGACATGTTCCTGGCTGATGACCGCGCCATCCACGACACGATGGCCTCGATGATCGTGCACCAGGTCTTCACCCGCCACCCCACCCTCAAAGTGGCCAGTATCGAGAACGGCTCCTACTTCGTCTACCGGCTGATCAAGCGGCTGCGCAAGGCCGCCAACACCGCCCCGTACCACTTCACAGAGGACCCGGTCGAGCAACTCAAGAACAACCTGTGGGTGACGCCGTACTACGAGGACGACGTGAAACTGCTGGCCGACACCATCGGGGTGGACAAGATCCTGTTCGGTTCGGACTGGCCGCACGGTGAGGGCTTGGCCGACCCGATGAGCTTCACCGCCGACATCCCGCAGTTCCCCGAGTTCAGCGATGAAGACACCCGAAAGGTGATGCGCGACAACGCGCTCACGCTACTCGGCGCGTCCGTACCCGTCACTGCCTGACCAACCCTGTCCACCATGTATCGGCGGTACGAGGGGAGGTGGCGGGCCCGGTGAGGGGTCCGCCACACCGCTCGCGTCCCCACATCAGGCCAACCGGAAAGGCGCGCATGGCCGAATGGTCCTTCGCTGAGATCCTCGATACCGTGGCGGCCGCCGTCCCCGATCGGGTGATGACCCGCTGCGGGTCGCGGGTGACGACGTTCGGCGCTGCCGCCCGCGACACCCGGCGGATGGCGAACTATCTGATCGACCGGGGACTCGGCGGGCGCACATCGGCTGCGGACGTCGCGCGATGGGAGTGCAGCCAGGACCGGGTGGCCCTACTCATGCGCAATGACCGCTACCCGGAGGCGTTCCTCGCCGTCACCAAGGCGCGCGCCGTGCCGGTCAACGTCAACTACAACTACGCCGCCGCTGAAGTCGCCGACCTGCTCGCCTACGTGGCGCCCCGCGCCATCGTCTATCACCGCAGCTTCGGACCCGTTGTCGCACAAGCGATCGACCCATCTGTCACCTCGCTGCTGATCTGTGTCCAGGACGGCAGCGACGCTCCGATGTTGTCCGGGGCGATCGACTACGACACCGCCATTGACCGCGGTGATCCCCACCGCCCCACTCCCTCCTCCCCGGACGATCTGGTGATGATCTGTACGGGGGGCACCACCGGCCGTCCTAAGGGCGTGCTGTGGCGCCACGGCGACATGTACGTCTCGTCCATGGGCGGCGCCGATCACGCCAGCGCGGCGGCGATCACCGACATCGCCCACGCCGGCGGGCAGACGTGGTTTCCAGTCTCCCCACTGATGCATGCACTCGGGCTGTGGAGCGCATTTGCCGCGATCCTCGCCGGACACACCGTGGTACTGCACGACGACCGCCAACCGTTCGATCCCCAGGTGGTGTGGAAAACCGCCGAACTGCACAAGGTGTCGATGATGAGCATCGTCGGCGACGCGTACGCCGCTCCACTGGCGGCCGAACTGCAACGCACCGATTACGACCTGTCGATGCTGTTTGCGCTCGCCACCGGCGGAGCCGCCACCCACCCCCAACACAAGCAGGCCCTGATGTCGCGGCTGCCCCAACTTTCGATCATCGACGGCTACGGATCCTCGGAAACCGGCGGCCTGGGTTACGGGCAGAGCCACCACGGTCAGCAGCCTCACACCTTCTCGGCGTGGAGCGGCGGTGTCGTGCTCTCCGATGACCGCAGCCGGATACTCACCCCAGGTGACACCGAAATCGGCTGGGCCGCAAAGACCGGACGCATCCCGCTGGGCTACTTCGCCGACCCCGCCGCCACCGAAACGACATTTCCCGTGATCGACGACCGCCGGGTGTCGATTCCCGGTGATCGGGCCAAGATCGAAGCCGACGGAACGATCTATCTGTTGGGCCGCGATTCGCTGGTCGTCAACACAGGTGGGGAGAAGGTCTTCGTCGAAGAGGTCGAAGAAGTCCTGCGCGCCCACCCCGCGGTGGCCGACGCGCTGGTGGTGGGTCGCCCACATCCGCGCTGGGGACAGGAAGTGACCGCCGTGGTCAGCACCACAGCCGGGCACAGCGCCGATGCCGATGCGTTGCGCCAGTACTGCCGGACCCAGCTGGCCGGTTTCAAAACTCCCAAAGCGGTGGTGTTCGTCGACGCCGTGCGTCGCCTGGGCACCGGCAAGGCCGACTACCGGTGGGCCAAACAGGTCGCCACCGACGCCGCCGCGGCGCACGCCGCGGCTCATGAATCGGAGATGGTATGAGTCCCAACGTGATCGACTGCCTTGTCAACGTGCACTTCGGTGAAACCGCGCAGCAGCCGCAGTTCATGCTCAAGGTCCGCGATGACTACTTCAAGGGTCCCGCCTCGCTCTACCAGCAGATCGAACTGCCGGCACTGCTCGAGGAGATGGATGCTCACGGTGTCACCAAGGCGATCCTGATGGACAACATCGCCAAACCCTCGGCGACCGCCCGCAGGTTCGTCGACGAGCGACCCGACCGCTTCGCGCTGGCGCTGGGCGGGATCAACCTGCTGCGGCCAGTGGCCTCATTGCGCGAGCTGACCGCGATCGCCGCCGATCTGCCCGTTGCCTACGCGGTTGTCGGGCCGAGTTTCTGGGGTGACGGCCAGTATCCGCCAAGTGATGCCGTCTACTACCCGCTGTACGCCAAGTGCGCCGAAATCGATCTGCCGCTGTGCGTGAACACCGGTATCCCCGGCCCGCCGATCCCCGGAGAGGTGCAGAACCCGATTCACCTCGACCGGGTGTGCGTGCGGTTCCCCGAGCTGCGGTTGTGCATGATTCACGGCGCGGACCCGTGGTGGGATGTCGCGATCCGGATGCTCATCAAATATAAGAACCTGCGCCTCATGACCTCGGCGTGGTCACCCAAGCGGCTCCCGGACTCCTTGCTGCACTACATGCGCACCCGCGGGACGGACAAGGTCATCTTCGCCTCGGACTACCCGGTGCTGCGGCAACAACGCGTCGTCCCCGAGGCCCTAGCACTGGACCTGCCACCGGAGGTCTTGCAGAAGTACCTGCACGACAACGCCGAAGAGTTCTTCTTCGGCACCCGCCCAGTCCCAGCACCCAGCGCGACTGCCGTCGCAGCCGAGGTGGGCTGACCATGGACCGCCACGAACTGCGCCGGCTGGACTACAGCCTCACCCAGGACCACACTGACCTGCAGAACGCGTACCGCGAATTCTTCACCACCGCCTGCCCGATCGAGACGGTCCGTGCCGCCGAGGCAACCGGATTCGACAAGAGGCTCTGGGAACGTCTGTGCGCCACCGGCGCAACCACCATGGCGTTGCCCGAGAGCACCGGAGGTGACGGCGCCACGCTGGTCGATCTCACCCTGCTCGCCGAGGAAGCTGGACGCACCCTGGCGCCGGTGCCGTGGATCGACCACGTCGTGACCGCCCGACTCTGCGCGCGTCTGGGAGCCATGAACACCGAAATCCTCAGTGGCGAACAGATCTGCGCGCTTGATCCCCACCAAGACAGCGCCACCGGCCCGCGCCTGCTGCCGGCGGGATCCATCGCCGACCAGGTCCTCGTGCGCGACGGTGACCAGGTGCTGCGCATCTGGTTCCAGAACAAGCCCGCCCGCGTCCACAACATCGGCTGTCTCCCGATGGCCTGGGTAGACCCCGCCGCGGCCACCGACCGACACGTTCTGGCCCACGGACCCGATGCGGTCGCGGCTTATCAACGCGCACTGGACGAATGGCGACTGCTCACCGCGGCCGCACTGACCGGTCTGACCGATGCCACCATGACGATCGCCGCCGATTTCGCCAAGACCCGCTACACCCTCGGCGTGCCGATCGCCTCGCTGCAGGCGATTTCACATCCGCTGGCCGACATCGCCATTGTCGTGGCCGGCGCACGCAATCTGGTCCGGCGCGCGGCCTGGTTCATCGACAACGAACCCGGCGAACGACCCGAGTTACCCAGCTGCGCCTTCGTCTACATCGCCGGTGAGGCACCCAAGGCCGCTGCGACGGCCGTCCACGTTCAAGGCGGACTAGGGGTGTCCACCGAAGCCGCCGCCAGCGCGTACCTGGTGCGCGCCCGCGGGTGGGCGCTCGCCGGTGGCGACCCCGCCCACACTGCCCAGCGCATCACCGATCTGGTCAATGCACGTGAACACACCCGCCAGAGCACGCGCGGCACCGCAGTCGCCGAGCCCGCCGCGGTCTAGGAGTACACCATGGATTTCTCCCGCATCGCCCTGGCTGACGACGACGCCACCTTTGCCACCCACGCCCGCGACTTTCTCGACGCCCACGTCACCGACGAGGTGAAACGTCGCGTACACGAGACCGGGGAAAGCTTCGACGAGACAGTCCATCTGGCACTCGGCGAGCAAGGATGGCTGGCCGCTCAGCTCACACCGCACGCCGAGGGCGGCTTCAGCCGGTTACACCGCCGCATCTTCGATCTGGAGAAGCGGCGCTCCCGAGCCCCCTACATCGCCTGGGGCACCACCGCCATGGTGGCTCGCGCCGTCCGCAAGTTCGCCCGCCCCGAACTGCAGCAGGAAGTACTGCCTGGGGTCTGCACTGGCGAGATCCGGCTATGTCTGGGCTACACCGAACCCGAAGGCGGTTCGGACATCATGACCTGCAAGACCCGCGCTGTGCGCGACGGCGACGACTGGATCATCAACGGCGCCAAAATGTTCACCACCGGCGCTCACGTGTCCCAATACGTCTTCCTGATCACCAACACCAACCCCGACGCACCCAAACGTGACAGCCTCACGATGTTCCTGGTGCCACTGAACCTGGCCGGCATCGACATCCACGGTGTGCGCTGCGTCGACGGGGACCGCACCAACCTCACCTACTACAACAACGTCCGCGTCCCCGACAAGTACCGCATGGGTGAGGTCGACGGCGGCTGGACAGTACTGCGCGACCCCCTCAATGCCGAGCACGGCGCCGTGGACGCCAATCCCGACGGCCTACAGGACATCGCCGTGATGCAGCAGCAAGCCGACATGCTCGCCGAGGCCGTCGATGACGCCATCGCCCTTGCCTACCAGGCAGACTCGAAGGGCCGTTGTCTGGCTGACGACCAGTCCGTGGGGTACCGGTTGGGCCGTGACTACGCGCGCGTCGAGGCCGCACTGTCCACCCCTAACATTCTCGGGCGCGTGGCCATCGCTCAAGCACTGCGCGAAGTCTCCGCCGACGTGATGGACACCCTTGGCTCGGCGGCGGCACTGCCCATCGGGGCCGACGGCGCCGCTGACGACGGTGCCGCCGAATACCTGTTCCGGTTCGCTCCGCTGGTCGCCATCTACGGCGGCACCGTCGAAGTCTTCCGCAACATGATCGCCCAATACTTCCTGGGCCTCGGAAAACCCGCCTACGCATCACCGGCGCAGAAAGCCTGAACCCCACGATGACACACCAGGAAGAGATCAGATGACCAGTGCGCCCGCGGTGGTCTTCGACCCCTTCTCCGAGGAGTACTTCACCAACCCCTACAACACCTACCGCCGGATGCGCGACGAAGCACCCGTTTACCACAACCCGCAATACGACTTCTACGCCCTGACCCGTCACGCCGACGTCGCCGACGCGCTGAAAGACACCGAGACCTACTCCTCGGCCAAGGGCGTCACCCTCGATCAGATCCTGCTCGGAGATGACCCCGGTGGCGCGTCGATCATCACCATGGACCCGCCCGAACACCGCCGGATGCGCAGCCTGGTCAACAAAGTCTTCACCCCACGAGCGATCCACAAACTGGATCCGCTCATCCGAAAGACCGTGCACCACTACCTGAGCCGGGTAGATCCGATCGCAGGATTCGACGTCATCAGCGACTTCGCCGGACTGTTCCCCGTCGAAGTGATCACCACCATGCTCGGGGTTCCCGAAACCGACCGCCAACAGATCCGGCTGTGGCTGGACACCACCCTGGAACGGCGCGCCGGCAAGCTGGGCATGTCCCGCGCCGGCGTCGAAGCGATGCGCAACACCGGCATGCTCTACTACCGCCTTATCCAGCAGCGCCGCGCAGAACCCCGCGACGATATGATCACCGCCCTGACCACTGTGGAAGTCGACCGCGACGACGGCACCCGCACCAGCCTCGACGACATCGAGATCGCCGCCTTCTGCACCCTGCTCGGCGGCGCGGGCGCTGAGACGGTGACCAAACTCATCGGCAACGCGATGGTCCAACTGGCACGCCATCCCCAGCAATGGCACCAGCTCAAAGCCGACCGCGCCATGATCCCAGCCGCCATCGAAGAGGTGCTGCGCTTCGAAGCGCCCGCGCAATACGCCGTGCGCTACACCCACCACCCCGTGCGACTGCACGACACCGACATCCCGGCGGCCAAACCGGTCCTGCTCATCGAAGCATCAGCCAACCGCGACGAACGCGCCTTCACCAACGCCGACGACTTCGATATCAACCGAGACCGCAGCCAAGCCCAGAACCTCGGCTTCGGTTACGGCGTGCACAGCTGCCTAGGCGCCGCGCTGGCCCGCGCCGAAAGCGCCATCGCGCTGGAATATCTGCTCGACCTGCTCGAAGACTACGACGTCGACGACGACCGACTCACCCGCGTACGGATGACCAGCGTCGCCGGCTGGGCCAACGTCCCCATCCGAGCCAGACCATGACCACCAGCCCCCGCCAGTGGTATTCCGAAACGGTTGCCCCAGAACGGAGTTCAAACCCATGAAGACACATCCTCCTCGCCGCACCCGGATGAACATGGCCAAGCTCTCCGCATTGAAACCCTGCGGATACACCCTCGACGTCGTCGCCGCCAACGTAGCCGAAGCCGTGGACGCCGCAGGCGGACTCATCTTCGACCGTGCCCACGGAGGCTGGACCGTCCGGGTTTTCGTCCTCGATGACGACCTCGACCACCGTGCTCTGCGCATCCTCGGTGCCCGCAGCTTCCGCTACCACTGGACCAATCCTGTGGCACCGTCAAAACGGCACACCGCGCTAGCACTCTCCAGCGCCGCGATGGCCCAACACGACGACATCTATCACGACACGCTGACCCGGCTGCACCGCGGATGCACCGAAGTCACCCTATGGGGAGACCCCCCAACCGAACTGCAGCAACACCTCCTGCCGATGCAGCATCGCCTCACCCCTGCCGCCACGGCGTTCAAGACCGCAGCATGGGCTGCATGCAGCACCCGCCCCGCCGCGAAGCACCACACCGAACGCTTCCACGGGTCAGGCACCCTCTGCCTCCCCGGAAACCCGACCTCACCCCAGTTACCGTCGCCGCCGGCTGAACGAACACCCAACCAACTGCCGAGCCTGGGCCACGCGCGACTCTTCCCCCGCAAGGAGCAACAATGACAGCCCCCACCGCCAATCACCTCGCTCGGATCCTCGCCCAACCCAGCTCCTACACCGACGAAACCGCACTACACACCACGCTGGCCCACCTTCGGGCAGAAGCCCCCGTCTCCTGGGTCGATCAGCCCGGCTACCGGCCGTTCTGGGCGATTACCAAACACGCAGACATCAGCGATATCGAACGCGACAACACGACGTTCACCAATGCACCGCGGCCCATCCTCATCACCACCGAAGCCGACGACCTACAAGCCGGCAGTGGCGTCAGCACCCTGATCCACCTCGACGGTCAACAGCACCGCAAGGTCCGCGCGATCGCTGCAGATTGGTTTCGCCCCAAAGCGATGCGTGCCCTCCAGACCCGCATCGATGAGCTCGCCGCTCGCTACGTCAACGACATGGCCGAGACGGGTGGTGAATGCGACTTCGTCCAACACATCGCCGTCAAGTTCCCTCTCTGCGTCATCATGACGCTGTTAGGGATCCCCGAGTCCGACTTCGCGTTCATGCTCAAACTCACCCAAGAACTCTTCGGCAGTGACGACGACGAATACCAACGGCCTTCCCTAGAGGAACAGGGCCCCGCGCTGATGGAGATGTTCGGCTACTTCACCGAACTCACCGCCAGCCGCCGACAACATCCCACCGACGATCTCGGCTCGACGATCGCCAACGCCCGCATCGACGGCGAACCTCTGCCCGACATCGACACCATCTCCTACTACGTCATCGTGGCTACCGCAGGACACGACACCACCAGCGCCACCATCTCCGGTGGCCTGCATGCCCTCATCGATAACCCCGACCAGCGCCGGGCGCTGCGCGCCGACCCCGGCCTGCAACCATTGGCCACCGAAGAGATGGTCCGCTGGGTAACCCCGGTCAAGGCATTCATGCGCACCGCCGCACGCGACACCACAGTGCGCGGCGTACCCATCGCACAAGGCGAGTCCCTGCTGCTGTCCTACGTATCGGCCAACCGAGACAACGACGCCTTCAGCGACCCCTTCCGCTTCGACATCACCCGAAACCCCAACCGTCATCTCGCATTCGGACACGGCGTGCACTTCTGCCTCGGTGCCGCGCTGGCACGCATGGAAATCAGCAGCTTCTTCGCCGCCCTGCTGCCACGCCTGACCGACATCGAGCTGGCCGGCACCCCCGAACACGTCGCCACCACCTTCGTCGGCGGGCTCAAACACCTGCCCATCCGGTGCCAGTTGACGCAGTGACGATCCCGGGTGCCCGCTACCGAAGGAGTTTCGCCCTTTTGACGTGTGCTCGACGCATGTGACCCAGCCGAACGCCAGCTTGCCACTGCACCCAGGCACGCACCACTCGCCGTCACATGCGGGCTCACGGCTGCGACGCCTGCCCGCTGGATAGATCAAGCCGAGCACAGACTTGCCGCTACAGGACTTTGTGCAATCACTGGCGGCTCGTCACGCGTCAAGATCGTCAGCCGGAAATCCTGACGTTCACAAATGCGTTCACAACCCAATGAAAACGGCTCCCGGAGTTGCCTCCGGGAGCCGTTTTACCTGGTAGCGGGGACAGGATTCGAACCTGCGACCTCTGGGTTATGAGCCCAGCGAGCTACCGAGCTGCTCCACCCCGCGTCGGTAAACACAACATTACCCAAGGGGATGCAACGCACCAAATCGGGTGCTCAGCGCCGGTTTCTAGCCCGAAAACCGCACCACCTGACCGGTGTTGAGCACCCCCGCGGGGTCATATCGATCCGCCAGCGCGGCCAGCCGGTGCCGGGTGTCCTCGTCGTAGGCCCGTGCCATCCGTGCCGGGTCAGCCGCGGGCGCGAAGTTGGGCAGCAGACCGCCCGTCGACCACGGCGCCAGGGCGTGGGTCAGGGCGCGCGCCTGGGCCGGCACCAGCTCGGCGGCCGGGCCGGCCGGCACCCCGATGACGGTCACCGCGTAGGCCGCCTGACGGTGGCAGAACGCGCTGCGGTGCGGCGCCTGTCGTGCCATCGCCCCGCCGAGCAGCCGTACCTCCACGATGGTCTGCACCGACGCCGAACCCGGGCCCGCGGCGGCCAGCAGGATATCGACTGCCTCGGCGCCGAATTCGCGCAGCAGCACGTGCTCCTCGTGCACCGGCATGGGATCGACCGGGTCGGCGTGCACCGCCCCGATCGCGGCGTACGGCAGCACCCCGACGGTGTCCAGCACCGGCGTCGCGGTCTCCCGCATCGGCGCCAAAAGCGCTGCGGCCTCGGCAAAATCATCCAGTGCGGTGTATCGCACCGCGACGGTCAGCCGGCCCGCCAGCGGCTCGGGAACCCCGGGCAGCGGCGGCAGCTGCTGAAAGGCGATGGAGGTGTTGATGTTCTCCGGCAGCGCGGTACTCCACTGCCGCCAGGTGCGCAGCACCGCGGCGGCATCAGCACCGTCGAAATACAATGCCCCGCCGTAGAACTCGGAAATGGGCAACAGGTCGATCTCGACAGCTGTGACGATGCCCAGGGTGGCCTTGCCGCCGCGCAGCCCCCAGTACAACTCGGCGTGCTCCGCGGGCGTCACATGCAGCAACTCCCCCGCACCGGTGACCAGATCGAAGGAACGCACGTAGTCCGAGGACACCCCGACGCTGCGCACCAGCGGGCCCACGCCGGCACCGGTGAGAAACCCGACCACGCCCACCGAGGGTGACGATCCGCACAGCGGCGCCAGCCCATGCGGTGCGGCCGCCTCCAGCACGTGCTGCCACCGCGCGCCCGCGCCGACCCGGGCGGTCCGGCTGGGCAGGTCCACGACACAGTCGGTCATCGCGCTGGTCTGCACCAGGATGGCATCAGCGCCCACCGGGATGGCGCCGTGCCCGGTCGCCTGCACGGTGACCCGCAGACCGTGGCCGGCGGCGAACCGGACGGCCTCGGCCACGTGATGTGGGGAGGTGGCCAGCACCACGGCGGCGGGCTGGACGGGCACGGCGACATTCCACGGGGTGCAGCGTTCGTAGCCGGGCTCGCCGGGCAGCGCGACCAGGGCGCTGACATGGTCGGGCAGTGTCGACACCGCGCTGTTGGCGACCGATTCGGCCAGGGTCATTCGAGGGTCCTTTCGGGCAGGGCTGTTCATCGGAGAACAGACTCACCCGGACCACTTGGCATCTTCTTGGAATAGACCCCAAGCCCAGCTCACGCCCCCGCGAACGTGCGCCGAATCGGGTTCGACGACGGTGTGTCGGCCATCAGACACGCACGCTCGCGGAGAGAAGAGGAAAGAAAAAGCTACCTGGCCTCGCGGTACTTGTTCATCGCATCGTCCAAGCGCTGCAGCGCCTCGCCGAACTCGGCGAAGTCACCACTGGTCTGGGCCTGCTGCATGTTGTCGAGCGCGGCGTTGACGTCCTGCAGCGCAGCGGCTTTCGCCCCCGACAACTGCACCGGACCACCCGGCACCGCCGCTGCCGGCGGAGGCGTCGCTGCCGGCGCACTGCCCTGCTGCGGCGGAGTGGCCTGCGGGTTGGCCGCGGGCTGCGCCGGCGGGCGAGATGCCGGCTGACCGTCGGCGGGCGCGGGGCCCGTCGCGGTGGCGCCTGCGCCGGCACCGAAGATCTCATCCAGGGCGTCGCGGACCGTAGGGCCGTAGCCGACCTTGTCGTTGTACATCATCGCCACCCGGATGAGGCGCGGATAGGTCGAGGCCGCGTCGCCGGTGCCCGGTGAGGCGTAGATCGGCGCGACATAGAGCAGGCCGCCGTTGCCGATCGGCAAGGTGAGCAGGTTGCCCCAGCGAATCCGGTTCTGGCCGTCACGACCGATCTGCCCGAGTTCGGTGGAGACCGCGGTGTCGGTGCTGATCGCGTTGAAGGCCAACTTGGGACCGTTGACCTGACCGGGGACGGTCAGCACCGTGAGCTTGCCGTAGGTTTCGGGATCCGAGCTCGCGCTGATATAGGCGGCCAGGAAGTCACGCCGGATCCAGTTCATCGCACTGGTCAGCTGGAACGACGCCGAGTCGTTCTCCTGCCGTGCCAGATCCTTGGCGACGATGTAGTAGGGCGGTTGGAAGCTGCTGGCCGTCGGGTTGGGATCCAGCGGCACGTCCCAGAAATCGGAGTTCGTGAAGAACTGCACGGGATCGTCGACGTGGTACTTGGCCAACAGTGCGCGTTGCACCTTGAACAGATCCTCCGGGTAGCGCAGGTGTTCCCGCAGCTCCTCGGAGATCTCCGAGTTCGGCTTCACCGTGTCCGGGAAGACCGACATCCACGCCTTCAGCACCGGATCGGCCTCGTCCTGGGCATACAGCGTCACCGTGCCGTCATAGGCGTCGACGGTGGCCTTCACCGAATTGCGGATGTAGGACACCTGCTTGTCCGGCAACAGCCGGTTCACCGCCACCTCGTTGGAGTCGATGGTGGCGTTCGACAGCGTGGTCAACTCCGAGTAGGGATAGTTGTCCAGCGTGGTGTAGCCGTCGACGATCCACACCATTCGCTTGTTGACGATCGCCGGGTAGACCCCGTTGTCGGTCGTCAACCAGGGCGCCACCGCCTCCACTCGTTGCGCCGGATCACGGTTGAACAGGATCTTGCTGTTCTCACCGATGACGTTGGACAGCAGGAAGTTCCGCTCGGCGAACTTGGCCGCGAAGACGCCGCGGTTGATCCAGTTGCCGATCCCCACACCACCGCTGCCCTGGTAGGTGTAGTTCTTGGTCTCGGTGTTGGTCTCGTAGTCGTACTCGCGGTCCACATCGCCGTTCTTGCCGACGATGGCGTAATCCGCGGCCGCGCTGGCGATCACCGGACCGAAATACACCCGCGGCTGGTCCAGCGGCGCCGGTCCCGGGGACACCACGCTGCCGTTGGCACCGACGACCGTCGCCAGGAACTCCGGGTATCCGCCGTTCTGATTGGGATCGTTGGCGACACCGCGCACCGTGTTGGCCGGCGAGGCGACGAAGCCGTTGCCGTGGGTGTAGACGGTGTGCCGGTTGATCCAGTCGCGCTGGTTGTCGATCAGGCGGTCCGGGTTGAGCTCCCGGGCGGCCACCACGTAGTCGCGGATCTGCCCGTCCGGCCCGGTGTAACGGTCCATGGCCAACTGCTCAGGGAAGTTGTAGAAGTTCTTGCCCTGCTGGAACTGGGTGAACGCCGGGCTGACGATCGTGGGATCGAGCAGCCGGATGTTCGACGTGGTGGCCCGGTCGGACGAGACCTGCTGCGCCGTCGCGTTGGCATCGCCGCTGTAATCGCGATAGGTCACCGTCTCGTCGGTGAGTCCGTAGGCGTCTCGGGTCGCGGTGATACTTCGGCTGATGTATTCGCTTTCCTTCTGCGCCGCGTTGGGCTTGACGCTGAACTGCTCGACCACCAGCGGCCAGCCCGCACCCACCACCAGGGAGGACAGCAGCAACAGCACCAGACCGATGGCGGGGATACGCAGATCGCGAAGGACCAGTGCGGAGAACACCGCGACCGCGCAGATGACGGCGATGGCCAGCAGGATCAGCTTGGCCGGCAGCACCGCGTTGATATCGGTGTAGCCGGCACCGGTGAACGGCTTACCGGCGCGGGTGTTGCTCAGCAGCTCGTAACGGTCCAGCCAGTAGGCGACGGCCTTGAGCAGAACCAGGGTGCCGGCCAGTGCGATCAGCTGGATGCGGGCCGCGCGGCTCAGCGCACCGGAGCGCCCGGCCAGCCGGATACCGCCGAAAAGGTAGTGGCCCAACAGGTTCGCCACAAACGCCAGGAACACTGCGACGAAGAGGTAGGTCAGCACCAGCCGGTAGAAGGGCAGATCGAAGGCGTAGAAACCGAGGTCGATGCCGAACTGCGGGTCGGTGATCCCGAACTCGCCGCCGTGCAGGAACAGCTGGACCTGCGGCCAGTAACTCTGCGCGACGATGCCGGCCAGCAGACCGATGAACACCGGGATGCCGATACCGAACAGCCGCAGCCGGCTCATCACCGTGGTGCGGTAGCGGGCCACCGGATCATTGGGGCCCACGGTCGGCACGAACACCGGGCGGGTGCGATAGGCCAGCGTCATGGCCGCAAAGACCACCGCGCCGATCAACACCGCCACCACCAGGAACAGCACGATGCGGGTGAACAGCACCGTGGTGAACACCGAGCGGTAACCGAGCTCGCCGAAGAACAGCCAGTCGACATACCCGTCGATGAACCGGGGGCCCACCAACAACAACAGGACTACAGCTACCGCGACGCCGATGAGAACCCGGCTCCGACGTGTCAGCTGCGGCATTCGTGCCGCGGGCCGCATACCCAACTCTTCAACTCCAGTCCATGATCGGTGGCCTCAGCAAGTAGAGGGGCCACGTCTTGTCCCAACTCTACGCAGTGCCCGCCAAGGAACCTCTCAGCATGTGGGGGGTTCGCCACCGGCAGAAATCGTGTTCAGCGCGTCGACGGCTGTGGTCAGCGTGTCCACCTTCACCAGCTGCAGGCCGTCCTGGTGCGCGGTGACGGCCTCGGCGCAGTTCTCGGCCGGGACCAGGAACACCGTCGCCCCGGCTTCCCGGGCCGCCAGCATCTTGTGGGTGATGCCGCCGATGGAGCCCACCTTGCCCTCGGCGTCGATGGTGCCGGTGCCTGCGACGAACTTGCCGTCGTTGAGCTCGCCGGTGGTCAGCTTGTCGACGACCGCCAGGCTGAACATCAGACCCGCCGACGGGCCACCGATATTGGCCAGGTTGAACTCGATGTCGAACATCGCCCACGGCGCGTCGAGCACCCCGACGCCCAGATACCCCTGCTTGCCTTCGGGGTGCTCGCCCAGCGTGATGGTGGCGGTACCGGCCGGGGCGTTCTTGCGGCGGTAGTCGATGACGATCTGCTCGCCGGGTCTGGTGTTCTTCACGACGTCCTGAAACGCCTTGAGGTCGGCCACCTCGACGTTGTTGACCATGTCGATGGCATCCCCGGGCTGCAGCTTGCCCGCCGAGGGCCCCTTGTCCTCCACGGTCTCGACGGTGACGGCCTTGGGGTACTTCAGGTAGGACAGGGCCGCGTATTCGGCGTCGTCCTCGGACCGTTTGAAGTCCGCGGTGTTGCCCTTGTCGATATCGTCCTTCGACTTGTCCGGCGGATAGACCAGCTCCCGCGGGATCAGCTGATCGCGGCCCGACATCCACAACACCAGGGCCTGGCCCAGGGTGAGCCCGTCGCGCTGGGACACCGTCGTCATGTTCAGGTGACCGGAGGTGGGATGGGTGATCTCGCCGGCCACCCCGTCGGTGCTCTTGATGTCCACGACCTGCTTGCCGTCGATCTCGCCGAGGGTGTCGAACGTCGGCCCCGGCCCCAACGCGACGAAGGGCACCGTCACCACCGACAGCAGCAACCCGAACGCCACGATGGGCACGAGCGCGACCACCAGCGTCAAAATCCGCCTGTTCACGCCGCCCACAGTAGAGCGCGTTCACCCACAGCGTGACCCGCGGCCCCACCCGCGCCGCCGTCGGTGGGTACCGTTGACGCTATGTCTGACCTGCCCTTCGGCTTCTCTCACGGAGACGACCCGGATCCTGACAAGCGCAAGAAAGATCCCTCCGGGGATCCGTTCGGGCTGGGCGGTGAAGGTTTCGACATGTCCGACCTCGGCCAGATCTTCACCCGGCTCGGCGAGATGTTCAGCGGTACAGGCAATATGGCCGCCGGCGGCCAGCAGGCCGGACCGGTCAACTACGACCTGGCCCGCCAGCTGGCCACCAGTTCGATCGGTTTCGTGGCGCCGATACCCGAATCCACCACGTCCGCGATCACCGACGCGGTGCGACTGGCCGAGACCTGGCTCGACGGGGCCACCGCGCTGCCGGCCGGTACCACCCGCACCGTGGCCTGGACGCCGACGGAGTGGCTGGACAACACCCTGGACACCTGGAAGCGGTTGTGCGACCCGGTGGCCCAGCAGATCTCCACGGTGTGGGCCTCGGCCCTGCCCCAGGAGGCCCAGGCGATGGCCGGACCACTGCTGGCGATGATGTCCCAGATGGGCGGGATGGCCTTCGGTAGCCAGCTGGGCCAGGCGCTGGGCAAGCTGTCCAAGGAGGTACTGACCTCCACCGACATCGGATTGCCACTGGGCCCCAAGGGCGTTGCCGCTCTGATGCCCGAGGCCGTGGACGCCCTGACCGAGGGTCTGGAGCAGCCGCGCAGCGAGGTACTGACCTTCCTGGCCGCCCGCGAGGCCGCCCACCACCGCCTGTTCAGCCACGTGCCGTGGTTGTCCAGCCAGCTGCTCAGCGCGGTCGAGTCGTTCGCCAAGGGCATGAAGATCGACATGAGCGGTATCGAGGACATGGCCCAGGGCTTCAACCCGGCGTCGCTGGCCGACCCGGCCGCCATGGAACAGTTGCTCAGTCAGGGCATGTTCGAACCCAAGGCGACACCGGAGCAGACCGCCGCGCTGGAGCGGCTGGAGACCCTGCTGGCGCTCATCGAGGGCTGGGTGCAGACCGTCGTCATCGCCGCGCTCGGGGATCGCTTGCCCGGCACCGAGGCGCTCAGCGAGACGCTGCGCCGTCGCCGCGGCACCGGCGGGCCCGCCGAGCAGACGTTCGCCACCCTGGTCGGGCTGGAACTGCGCCCCCGCAAGATGCGCGAGGCCGCCGCGCTGTGGGAGAAGCTGACCGAGGCCGTCGGCTCCGATGCCCGCGACGCGGTCTGGCAACACCCCGACCTGCTGCCCGGCGCCGCCGATCTCGACGAGCCGGCCGCCTTCATCGACCGGGCCATCGGTGGCGACACCAGCGGCATCGATCAGCTGCTCGAAGACCTGGAGCGCAACGAGCGTCCCGACGGCCCTGTGGATAACTGACGCGGCGATCGGGCCCGTCGTGACACAGTCGGGTGATGCGGCGCTACGCACTCAACCCGGCGATGCCGGTCTTGTTGCGGCCCGATGGAACCGTGCAGGTCGGCTGGGACCCGCGTCGCGCCGTGCTGGTGCACCCGCCCGCCGGATCCACCGGTCCGGCGCTGGCCACCCTGCTGCGTTCCATGCAGGATCCCGCCACCGTCGATGAATTGACCACGCGCGCTGCGGGCTTCGGGCTGCCACCGGCTACCGTGCCGGACCTGTTGGAGGCACTGGTCGCCGACGGTGTGGTGACCCGGACCCGTGCGTCGCTGCGATCGGTGGCGGTGCGGGTGCACGGCCGGGGCCCGCTGTCGGACCTGCTGTCCGGGGCGCTGAGCTGTTCGGGCACCCGGGTGACGCGCAGCAGCCGCCGGCACGCGGTGGTGACCACCGACCGCGCCGACCTCGTGGTACTGGCCGATGCGCTGGTCACCGACCCGCGGGTGCTGCGCGATCTGCACACCGCCCGGGTGCCGCATCTCCCGGTCCGGGTGCGTGACGGCACCGGCCTGGTCGGGCCGCTGGTGATACCCGGCCGGACTTCATGCCTGGCCTGCGCCGATCTACACCGCAGCGACCGGGACGCGGCCTGGCCGGCCCTGGCCGCGCAGCTTCGCCACACCGTCACCACTGCCGACCGGGCCACCGTGCTGGGCACCGCTGCGCTGGCGCTGACCCAGGTCGATCTGGTGATCCGGGCCATTCGTGATGATCTCGACTCGAGGGCCGCTTCGCGCACGCCCATCACACTGGACGCCACCGTCGAGTTCGACGTCGGCACCGGTTCGGTGGTGACACGACGCTGGTCGCGCCACCCCGCCTGCGGGTGCTGACATCGCTTGTTGCCAGTTCGTTGCGGCATATTCAGGCCGGTCGTGGATGATGGTTGGGTGTCCGAAATCAAACGAGGCAGCGTCGCGCGAAACGCGAAGCTCGCCAGCCTTCCCGTCGGCTTTGCCGGACGGGCCGCACTCGGGTTCGGCAAGCGGCTGGCCGGCAAATCCAAGGACGACGTCACCGCTGAGCTGATGGACAAGGCTGCCCAGCAGCTGTTCACGGTGCTCGGTGAACTCAAGGGCGGCGCGATGAAGGTCGGGCAGGCCCTGTCGGTGATGGAAGCCGCTATCCCCGAGCAGTACGGCAAGCCCTACCGCGAGGCGCTGACCAAGCTGCAGCGCGAAGCCCCGCCGCTGCCCGCGGCCAAGGTGCACCGCGTGCTCGACGGGCAGCTCGGTACCAAATGGCGCGACCGGTTCCAGTCCTTCGATGACAAGCCGATCGCCTCGGCCAGCATCGGTCAGGTGCACAAAGCGATCTGGTCGGACGGTCGCGAGGTCGCGGTCAAGATCCAGTACCCCGGCGCCGACGAGGCGCTGCGCGCCGACCTGAAGACCATCCAGCGGCTGACCAGTGTTTTCAAGCAGCTCGCCCCGGGCGCCGATATCGAAAGCGTCGTCGCCGAACTCATCGAGCGCACCGAGATGGAACTGGACTACCGGCTCGAAGCCGACAACCAGCGGGCCTTCGCCAAGGCCTACACCGACGACCCGCATTTCGTGGTGCCCGCGGTGATCGCGAGCGCCCCCAAGGTCGTCATCTCTGAATGGATCGAAGGCGTGCCGATGTCGGTCATCATCCGGGAGGGCACCCCCGAACAGCGCGATGTGATGGGCACCCGGCTCACCGAGCTGACCTTCGGCGCCCCCAAACGCCTGGAGATGATGCACGGTGACGCGCATCCCGGGAACTTCATGTTGATGCCCGACGGGCGGATGGGTGTCATCGACTTCGGTGCTGTCGCACCGCTTCCCGGCGGATTCCCGGCATCGTTGGGTAACTGCATCCGACTGGCCCGGGCCAAGAACTACGTCGAGCTGTTGCCCGCGATGGAGGCCGCCGGCTTCATCCAGAAGGGCGAGCAGGTGTCGGCTCAGGAGATCGACGACATGCTGCGCCAATACGTCGAACCCGTGGAGACCGAGGTCTTCCACTACACACGGCGCTGGATTCAGCGGATGGCCGCCGGCCAGATGGACAACTCGGTGGCGCACATCAAGATGGCGCGTCAGCTCGATCTGCCGGCCAACCTGGCCATCCCGCTGCGCGTCATCGCGTCGACCATCGCGATCTGCTGCCAGCTGGATGCCCATGTCCCGGTGAGAGCCATTGCCACCGAACTGGTTCCGGGTTTCACCGAAGCCGCCTAGCGTCTGGGCCGACCGGGCGGCCCAGCTGTAGCTAGGCCGCCCGGCCCTCCCGAGCATCCTTGCGCGGACGTCCACGCGGCCGCTTGCGCGCCACGATGGTTCCGCGTTCGATGATCTCGCCACCCCAGACTCCCCACGGCTCCTGGCGTTCCAGCGCCTCGTTTAGGCACAGACTCCGGATCGGGCAATCGGCGCACAGCGCCTTGGCCCGCTCCAGCTCGGTCGGGCTTTCGGCGAACCACAGATCGGGATCGGCCTCGTGGCACGGCACCGCGGGCAGTGTTCGCTCAGGGCATGCCTGGACGGACATGTCTTCCCCTACTTCCTGGTCGTTTCTTCGGTGTCGGTGTACTTGACCGGACCGGATGACCAGGGCTTTCGGGTGTTCCGAAAACAATGGCCACGGATCCGGTTGCGCGGGTCCGTGGCCTTTTCGGCGGTTTTGGGGGCTTACCTAGGTGGTGCCCCACTTCACGGACTCGGCGGTCGTTTCGGCGGTGCGGCGCTTATGCTGCGGCGCGGCGGCAGCGGGCGCCCAACCAGCTCGATGCACGGCGGGAATGCCGACGACGGCGCGGGCGGACAGCGGCATACCGCTGACGTTTACGCGCTGCTGCATGGTGAAAATCGTCATGATGCCGAATCCCTCCTCTCGCCTGACAAAAAAGTAGCCCCACAGAACTTGTGATCTTGAGGCTAGAGCCTAACAGCCCGAACGCACAAGCGATTTTCTGACCAGCGGGTTTGGCAGAATCTGTGCGGAAGTTGGCAGGCTCAGGACCGGGCTTTCACCAGCGCCAGCACATCGGGGCCGTACTGTTCCAGCTTGCGGGCACCGATACCGGGAATTGCCACCAGTGCGGCGGCATCGGCGGGCAGCGTCTCGGCGATGGCGATCAGCGTGTTGTCGGTGAACACCACGAACGCCGGCACCTTCATCTCCTGGGAGACGCGCAGCCGCCAGTCCTTGAGCTCGGCCAACAGTTCGACGTCGATATCGGACGGGCAGCTCTCGCAGCGGCGCAGCATGATCGCGGTCGGGCCGTTCAGCGCCCCGTTGCAGACCCGGCAGCGCGGCGTTGCGCCCTTGGCGCGTTTCGGGCGGGCGGGTGCCGCGTCAGCCGGGGACTGTGGGGCGACCCCGTTGAGGAACCGGGACGGGCGCCGGCCCTGTCGCCCGCCGGGGGTGCGGGCCAGCGCCCAACTGAGCGCCAGATGCACCCGCGCCCGGGTGACACCGACATAGAGCAGCCGGCGTTCCTCCTCGACCGCCTCGCTGTCGGGTCCGTGGGACAGCGCATGCGAGATCGGCAGGGTGCCGTCGGCCAGCCCGACCAGGAACACCGCGTCCCACTCCAGGCCCTTCGCCGCGTGCAGCGAGGCCAGCGTGACGCCCTGCACGACCGGTGGGTGCCGAGAGTCGGCCCGCTGACGCAGTTCGGTGAGCAGCGTCGGCAGATCCAGCGAAGGCCGTTGCGCCACTTCGTCATCCACCAGTTCGGCGAGCGCGGTCAGCGCTTCCCAGCGTTCCCGGGCCTGGGTGCCCGCGGGAGGTTCGGCCGTCAGGCCCAGCGGCTCCAGCAGCGACCGGACCAGACCGGGCAGATCGTCGCCGTACTCGCTGTTGACGTTGCGCTGTAACGCGATCAGCGCCTGCCGGATCTCCTGCCTGCTGAAGAACCCTTCACCGCCGCGCACCTGGAAGGCGATACCGGCCGCGGTGAGCGCCTCCTCGTACACCTCGGACTGGGCGTTGATGCGGTAGAGCACCGCGATTTCGGCTGCGGGAGTGCCGGACTCGATGAGCTTCTTGATCTTCTTCGCGACACCGGCCGCCTCGGCCACCTCGTCGGGATGCTCGGCGAAGGACGGTTTGGGGCCCGGGTCACGCTGACCGATCAGGTGCAGCTTGCTGCCGGCCATCCGGCCACGCGCGGCGGCGATGACCCGGTTGGCCAGCGACACCACCTCCGGGGTGGACCGGTAGTCGCGTTCCAGGCGCACGACGGTGGCCTCGGGGAAGCGCCGGGAGAAGTCCAGCAGGAACTTCGGGGTGGCCCCGGTGAACGAGTAGATGGTCTGGTTGGCGTCCCCCACCACCGTCAGATCGTCACGCTCACCGAGCCAGGCGTCGAGCACCCGCTGCTGCAGCGGCGTGACGTCCTGGTACTCGTCGACGACGAAGCAGCGGTAGCGGTCCCGGAATTCCTGGGCGACCGCCGCGTCGTTCTCGATCGCGGCCGCAGTGTGCAGCAGCAGGTCATCGAAATCCAGCAGGGCGGTGCCGTCGCGGTGCGTTTTGAGTCGCTCGTAGTTGTTGTAGACCTTGGCCACGGTGCCCGCGTCCATCGGGACGTCGCGGCGGGTCTTGGCGACCGCGGCGGTGTACTGCTCGGGCGTGATCAGCGAGGCCTTGGCCCATTCGATTTCGCCGGCGAGGTCGCGTACGTCATCGGTACTGGCCTTCACCGCCGCCTTGTTGGCGGCCTGCGCCACCACCGAGAACTTGCTGTCGAGCAGTTGCCAGCCGGTGTCGCCGACCACCCGCGGCCAGAAATACTGCAGCTGGCGCCGGGCCGCGGCGTGGAAGGTGACGGCCTGGACGGCGGCCGTCGGCACCCCGGACTGCTCACCGAGGGCCCGCAGCCGACTGCGCATCTCGCCGGCCGCGCGGGCGGTGAACGTCACCGCCAGCACCTGGCCGGGCGCGACGTGCCCGCCCACCACCAGGTGGGCGATGCGGCGGGTGATGGTGCGGGTCTTGCCGGTGCCGGCTCCGGCCAACACACAGACCGGACCACGCGGCGCGAGCACGGCTTCGCGCTGTTCGTCGTCGAGGTCGCCGAGGAGACTGTCGACGGACGGCATGCCGTCCATCATGGCAGGAGGCTCCGACATCAGCAGCGCCCGTGTCGCCGCATAGGCTGGCGGGGAAATACGCACCGACGTCGATAGGTTAGTTCTGACATGGCCCCCACTTCTGAAGCCCAGCTGACCATGTACACCACGTCGTGGTGCGGCTTCTGCAACCGGCTCAAGACGGCGCTGAAGGCCGAGGGCATCGCCTGGGACGAAATCGACATCGAGGCCGATCCGTCCGCCGCCGAATTCGTCGGGTCGGTGAACAACGGCAACCATGTGGTGCCGACGGTGAAATTCGCGGACGGGTCCACGCTGACCAACCCGAACGTCAAGCAGGTCAAGGCCAAGCTGGCCTAGCAGCGGGTACGCCGGCAGCCACTGGAGCTCACGCAGTGATGCCGTAGGCCTTGACCTTCCGGTACAAACTCGACCGCGACATCCCCAGATGCGCCGCCGCCGCGACCCGATTGCCACCGGTATCGCGCAACGCCGTCACGATGGCGTCGCGTTCGGCGGCCTCCAGCGGGGTCAACGCGTGACGGGACGCAGTCTGACAATACCCGGGCAGATCGGACTCTTGGATTTCACCTACCGGCCTGCGCCGCACCGCATGCACCAGCGCCTCACGCAGCTGAGAAATGTTGCGCGGCCACGAGTATCGCGCGATCAGACGTTGCGCCTCGGGGCTGAGGCGCACCTTACGAGCGGGCGCGATCCCGCGCAGCAACGCCGCGGTGAGCGCCGCCAGATCGTCGGTACGGCAACGAAGCGGCGGAATCGCTATCGACACTTCGAAATGATGCAGCAGCTGGCGAAACGGAAGATCGGCAGCGGACGCCGAGTCGGACCCGGTGGCAACCACCCAGGCCGGCCCTTCCATCGCCGCCACCGCCGAGAAATACGACCCCAGGCGCTCGACGCTGTCGGTACTGCCCTTGTCGATGTCGCGAATGATGTGCAGTGTCGGCTCAGCGGGATAACCGAGCAATGAGCCGAGGTCGGAGGCCGGACCCTCGACGCTGAGCTGGGTGGCGTCCACCGAGATCGCTCGCCCGCTCGGATACACCGCATGGAACAATTCGGCCACCAGGGTGAACTTTCCCGACCCCGGTTCACCGACGACCAAAGCTGGCCGGCCCTGTTCAAGGGCCTGGCACAAATCCGTACACGCACGCACCCAGGCCGGCGAGGTGCCCCCCGCCATCGAGTCCCGTGAGCGCGACAAACCGCCGACGATCTGCGAAGTCTGCGGTGTGGCGACGGCGACCTGAGGCAACTGCTGCTCGCTGAAGTCCGCGGGCGACCCAGGCTGACGCACGGTCACGACATCGGCGATCACCACCATGCCCGCCACCTCCGCCCCCGCCAGGATCCGGGTTCCCCGGATGCGGACCAGGCGCTCTCCGGGCAAGGTGATGGTGTCGCTGACTCTGTCCTTGCCCGCCATGAGGAACATCGCATGCTCACGTACGGCGCGCTGTTCGTCGGCGTCGAACATCTGCTGAGCGGCCGAATTGGCCATGAAGACCGAATCTCCGAACGCGAACACCGCCTGCCGAGCGGCCCGCGCGGTGACCTTGAGATAGGTGTCGAAGATGGCACGTTGTGCCTGTCCCCGGTCGAGCAGAAGATTGCGCCCGATGTCCTTGGCCGCGCTCTTGACAAGGGTGTGCATCAGCGGACTCCACGTCGATGACAGCGTCGAGATGTCCAGCACTCCCTCCAGACGGCCCGTCACCGGGTCGATGACCGGGGCGCCCGTACAGGCGAACAGATGCAGGTTCTCGCTGAAATGCTCGGGGCCGACCACGCTGACCGGTTGTCCCGCTTCGAATACCGTGCCGATGCCGTTGGTGCCCATCGTCGACTCGGCATAACTGAATCCGGGGGCCAGATGCACCCGGTCCAGCAGCCTGGCCACGGCGGTAGAACTGTCGATACGCTCCACCACCCGGGCCTTCTTGTCGGTCAGCGCAATCACCAGCGGCATGTCCGCGGTATCGATCTCCAACTGTTGCAGCACCGGTCGCGCGCAGCGCACCAACAGCGAGGCCGTGTCGATCTCATCGGTGAACTGCACGTCCGGATGCGACACGTCCACCCCGGCCGCCTGGCTGCGCTCCCATGATGCGGCGAGGACGTCGGAGACGCCGGCGGCGCCGCTGCCGCCGTACTCAAGGAAGTCCGCCCGTGCGGCAGCAACCCGCAGTAACCGCGTATCGCTGTTGGGCATGGGCCACCTCCTGACTGGTCATCACCCAGTGTGAACGAGGCACACATCACAACCAAGTCTTCCGATGTCCGATATTGGGACACCCCGCCCCGTGAGACACAGTTCACGCTTGGACGAGCGATGTGGCGCACAGCACAGATGCCGCACGCTCCACGCATTCATATATGCGAATCCCACGAACGGAGTGCCATGGGAACCCTCATCAACATCGACAACGGTGGAACGCTGACCGACATCTGTGTCTGGGACGGCGGTGCGTTCACCTTCACTAAGACCCTGACAACCCAGCACGATCTGTCGGAATGCCTGTTCAGCGGTATCGAGAAGGCGTCGACCGCCCTCTACGGCGAGGCCGACACCACCCGGCTGCTGCACGCCACCGAGCACATCCGATATTCGACCACCCAGGGCACCAATGCCCTGGTACAGCGGCGCGGACCGATGATCGGCATCCTCACCACGCTGGACACCCTCGATACCCGGATGCAGAACACTGCCGCCGAGGAGAAGCTGTTCACCGGGTTGGTTGCCGATCGCTTCCTGACGATCGACCCCGAGGCCGCGGACTTCGAGTTCGACGCCGTCCAGAAGGTGAACCGGCTCACCACCCTCGGGGCGGCGCGGGTCGTCGTCGCTGGGGGCAGCGCGGACGAGGAAAGACGGCTGCGGCACATTCTGCTGCGCAAGTTCCCCCGGCACCTGCTTGGTTCGGTGCCGCTGCTCTACAGCTGGGAGTTGGCCGGCGACCGCGACGACGCACGCCGCGTGTGGTCCTGCGTGGTCAACGCTTTCCTGCATCCGACGATGGAGCGGTTCCTCTACGGGGCCGAACGGCGCCTGCAGGACTACAAGGTGGTCAACCCGCTGCTGGTCTACCGCAACGACGGCGCCTCCTCGCGGGTGGCGAAATCGATTGCCCTCAAGACATATTCGTCCGGACCTCGCGGAGGCCTGGAGGGCACCGCGGCGCTGGCGAAGGTGTACGGACTGTCGCACGCACTGATGATGGACATCGGGGGCACCACGACCGACGTCGGCGTCGTGGAAGACGGATCGGTGGCGGTGTCGGACCGGGGCGCCATCGAAGGTGTGCAGATCTCCTATCCGATGAGTGATGTGGCCTCGGCGGGTGTCGGCGGTTCCTCGGTCATCCAGGTCGTCGACGGCAGCATCACCGTGGGCCCGCAGTCCGTCGGTGCCGCACCCGGGCCGGCTTGCTTCGGATTCGGCGGCAAGCAAGCCACGATCACCGACGTCAACCTGCTGCTGGGGGTCCTCGACGCCGACACCTACCTCGACGGCACCTTCACCCTCGACGCATCCAGATCCCGCACGGTGGTCACCGAAACGATCGCGGACCCGCTGGGCATCTCGCTGGAGGAAGCCCTGATCCGGATGGAGCATGCCTACTTCCAGGCGTTGTCGGCATCGTTCGGGCACCTCGTCAGCGACGGCACCACACTGCTGGCATTCGGCGGGGCCGGACCTATGAGTGCCACCGGCGCAGCCAGACTGGCCGGTGTCAAGAAGGTGCTCGTCCCACGCACGGCGGCGGTGTTCTCTGCCTTCGGAATCTCGTTCTCCGACATCGGCAAGACCTACGAGGTGCTGATCGACGAGCCCAGCGCCGACGCCGCCCGCGCGACGCACGCCGCACTGCTGGCCCGCGCGGAACGGGACATGTTCCAGGAAGGGTATGCGCTGGCCGACTGCCACACGACCTGGCAGCTGCTGGTCGAGAACCCCGATGACGCAACGGTGTCACAGCTGCCGTATGAGCCCGGTGACGAGGTCGACTATCCCGGCGCCGTGGTGTCGCTGCAGTTGAATGCCGCTGCGCCACTGCCTCACCCGAACCTCGAGACGGATGTCCCGATTCGGCCGGTGGCCGCCCCGGCACAGGGAACGCGCGCGGTTCGTTCGACCGCCGACCGGATCGATGACGTCGCCGTGCATGTCCTCGATGAACTCTCACCCGGACATACCGGAGAGGGGCCGGCCATCATCGAGGGCCCGTTCTTCACCGCTCGAGTCCTGCCGGACTGGTCATTCCGGGTCACGGCGGCCGGCGACCTGATGCTCACCGACATCCACTGATCCAAACCCGTACTCAGAAAGGAGGACTCCCATGCGAGTCCCCATGACCGAATACCTCGTGATCGACCTCGACTCCGAACGTTGGGTGTGCCGGGTGTGCGCCCACGACATGGGCTCGGCGCACGAGAACTACAAGCCGGGAACGCTGGTGTACGACCGGGATCCCCGGGAGATCCACCAGCCGATCATCGACCCCGACCGCTACGAGTACACATTCAGCCCCGACCCCACGTACTGCCGGATTCTGGAGTATTACTGCCCCGGCTGCGCGACCCAGATCGAATGCGAGTACCTCCCCCCGGGGCACCCGCCGGCCGTCGACATCCTCGTCGACATCCCGGCGCTGCGAAAGCAATGGGAACAACGCGGCATCGATGCCGAAGCGGCGCACAACTACGGCCCCGGCGAGGACGCCCAGAAGTACACCGCAGCACTCAAGGCCGCCGGCCACACCCACTGACCGGAGAATCAGGAGATTTACTGACATGAAACGAATATCGGTCGACATCGGTGGCACGTTCACCGACTGCTTCTTCGTCTGGGACGGCAACTACGTCGACGCCAAGGCGCTCACCACCCATCACAACCTGGCCATCGGGTTCAACGAGGCCCTCGACCTGGCGTGCAAACGCGCCGGGCTGGACCGCTCGACCGTGCTCTCCGAGGTCGATTCGGTGCGATACGCAACCACCCTCGGCACCAACGCACTTATCGAGCGCAACGGTCCGAAGGTGGCCGCGATCGTCACCCACGGCTTCGAGGACACCATCCCGCTGTCGCGCGGCCGGGGCTACGGCGAGGGTCTGGACTACGCGATGCAGCAGAACCTGCCCGCTGCGGAACGACCGGAACCCCTGGTGCCGCGGCAGCTGATCCGATCGGTCAAGGAGCGGATCAACTCCGCCGGTAAGGTGGTCGCGCGGCTGGATCCCGAGGACGTCCGCACCGTGGTCCGCGAACTCGTCGACGCCGGCGCCGAAGCCATCGTCGTGTCGTTGGTCAACGCCACCGAGAACCCCGAACACGAACTCGCGATCCAGGAGATCATTCTCGACGAGTTCCCGCCGCACGAACTCGGTGCCATCCCGATGCTGCTCGGCCACCAGGTGTCGGGACGCAAGGGCGAATACGTCCGTGCCACGTCGACGATCATCGACGGCTATCTGCACGAGATCATGTTCCACGCGCTGGCCCAGCTGTCCAGCAACCTGCGCGACTTCGGTTATGACAAGCCGATGCTGGTGATCCACAACTCCGGTGGCATGGCGCAGATGAACTCCACCGATGCCCTGCAGACCATCCACTCCGGCCCCATCGCCGGGGTGGGAGCCGCCGAGCACCTCTCGAACGAGACCGGGCTCGGCCATGTCATCGCCACCGATATGGGGGGCACCTCCTTCGATATCGGCCTAGTGCCCGAGGGCGGGGTCAAACACTACGACTTCCTGCCCACCATCGACCGCTGGCTGGTGTCGGTGCCGATGGTGCACCTGGACACCCTCGGTGCCGGCGGCGGATCGATCGCGAGCTACGACCGCATCCACAACTCCGTCAAGATCGGCCCGAAATCGGCCGGCTCCAACCCGGGCCCGGCATGTTACGACCGCGGCGGATTGAAGCCGACCGTGACCGACGCCGACCTGGTGCTGGGCTACCTCGACCCGGACAACTACGCCAACGGCTATATCAAGCTCAACCGCAAGCGCTCGATGTTCGCCATCGAGGAGGAGCTCAGCGACCCGCTCGATATGGATCCGATCGAGGTCGCACGCGTGATCAAGGACGGTGTCGACGAGCAGATGGCCATCGGCATCGGCAAGGAGCTGCGGGTGCGCGGCTACCTGCCGGAGGACTTCACCATGCTGGCCTACGGCGGCAACGGGCCGCTGCACGCCTGTGGGGTTGCTCGGCACGCCGGTATCAAACGTGTGCTGGCACCGCCCTTCTCATCAGTGTTCTCGGCATGCGGTGCGGGCAACATGAAGCAGTTGCACTTCCACGAGCGAGGCGTGCACGTCACCATGTACAACGCCACCACTCGGGCGCTGTATGACAACTACGACGAGTTCAATGCCGTCGTCGCGGAACTCGAGGCGCGCGGCCGCGAGGACCTGGTGCGGCAGGGATTCTCCGAACAGAATGTCCAATACCGTCTGGAACTGGACATGCGTTACGGCAATCAGCTGCTGACTCAGGCGGTGGCACTGTCCGATATCCACCGGATCTCCGGCGTCGGCGATGTGCTGGACGTCATCAAGACGTTCGGCGATGTCTACAGTCACCGTTTCGGCGCGTCATCGGCGGCACCGGAAGCCGGAATCCGTTGCAGCACCATCCGAGTGGCCTCCTATGTGGACGGCGACGTGGTGAACTTCGAACCGCTCGACGCCGGTGGGCAACGTAGCGCGCCGGAGCCGGTCGGCCACCGCAGCGCCCACTTCATCGGGATCGACAAGCCGATCGACACCCCGGTGTTCGACGACAGCGCCCTGGCCCCCGACCGGGTCATTGCCGGCCCGGCCATCGTGACCACCGAGAACACCACCTTCCTGGTCGAACCCGGTTGGCGACTGGAGCCCACTGCCCAGGGCGCTGTCTGGTTCCTGCAGGACTGACCACAAACGTAAGGACTAGAAGATGACAACAGTCAACGAACGCCCGACCGGCACGCTCACCGACGAAGAGCAGCAATGGGTGGACCGCTTCATGGACGAGACCACTCTCTTCCTCGGCCCAGACCGCGAAATCATGCGCAGCCACAGCATTTCCGAGCGATCGGATCATGAAGAGGTGGCCATCGCCGCCGGCGTGGACCGGCTGCAGGTCGAACGCATCCGCAAGCGCATCGCGGGCGCCCTCGACGAGGGTTATGAGATGTGCGAGGCCCAGGGTGCCGCCCCCGGCGCCAAATGGGGCGACCTCACCACCGCGATCTACACCGCCTCCGGCGATGTCTCATATCTGTCCTGCCACGGAGTGATCGCATTCAGTGCGATCCTGCACCACCCGATCCGGTACATCATGAAGTACTGGAAGGACGAACCCACCGTCGGGGTGAACCCGGGTGACGGATTCATCCACAACGATGCCCGGTACGGCAACGTGCACAACACCGACCAGTCGATGATCATGCCGATCATGCGCGACGGCGAGATCATCGCCTGGGTGGCCGCCACCATCCACGAAGGCGAGAACGGGGCGTGCGAACCCGGTGGCATGCCCTCGGGTTCGGAGACGGCGTTCGACGACGGGCTGCGGATGAGCCCGTTCAAGATCGTCGAGCGCGGGGAGTTGCGCCGGGATCTGCTGACCTTCCTGCAGCATTCGGTGCGCGACCCCAAGCTTCAGCTCGCCGACCTCAAGGTGAAGATCACCGCAGTTCGCAAGATCATGGAACGCATCGACGCCGTGATCGACGAGGTCGGTGTCGACACCTTCGTGGGCGCACTGCGCACCACGGTCGAGGATGTCGACGTCGAAGTCCGCCGCCGGATCGCCGAACTCCCCGATGGCACCTACCGCTTCGACCAGTTCATGGACAGCACCCTCAAAGAGAACATCCTCATCAAGTTCGCCTGCACGATCACGGTCAAGGGTGACCACATGACCGTGGACCTGCGCGGCACCGGTCCCGAAATCCTCAATCGGGCCATCAATTCGCCGCTGTGTTCGGTGAAATCGATGATGATGCAGGCCATTCTGGCGTTCTGGTGGCCCGATCTGCCCCGCTGCACCGCCGCGATGAGCTGCATCGACATCATCTCCGACGAAGGCACATGGGCCGACGCATCCTACGATGCCCCGATGGGCCAGTCGTTGCAGGCCTCATTTCGCGGATTCTCCTGCATGCAGGCGCTCTACGGCAGGATGTCCTTCTCCACCCCGAACAAGTACAGCAACGTGGTGTCCAACTGGTTCAACCAGATCAACACCTTCCTCTGGGGCGGCATCACCCAGCACGGGGACATGGTCGGCAACCTGTGCGCCGATCTCAACGGGATGCCCGGCGGCGCAAAACCGTTCCGGGACGGCGAGGATGCGATCTCTCCGCTGTTCTGCGCCATGGCCGATACCGCCGAGCAGGAGGTGATGGAGGAAGAGGTGCCGTTCATGCAGCTCGTCGCCAAGCGCCTGGTCCGCGACAACATGGGATTCGGGAAGTTCACCGGCGGAATGGGTTACGAGATGATCGTGGCCGCCGAAGGTACACCCCAGTGGGGCTTCATGACGGTGACATCGGGTGCCAAGTTCTCCTCGATCTACGGCATGTACGGCGGCTACGGCTGCGGTACCTATCCGCTGGCGATGGTCAAGGGCACCAACGTCTACGAGCACTTCCGGACCGACAACATGAAGTTCGACCTGTCGATCGAGAAGGTCATGAACGAGCGTCCCTTCCCGGACGGTCGATACTCCACGTCGCACATGGGCCTGCAGTTCGACCTCGCCAAGGACGGTGAGCTGTACATGATCAGCCAGGGTGCCGGCGGCGGATACGGCGACCCGCTGGAGCGCCGGCCGGAATCGGTGATCCACGATGCCGAACTGGGCCGAATCAGCCAGAAGGTGGCCGAGGACATCTTCGCCGTTCGCTACGATCCCGCGACGTTCCGCATCGACGCGGCCGGCACCGAGGCCGCCCGGGCCGCCGCACGCAAGCAACGCCTGCAGCGGGGTAAGCCGTTCGCGGAATTCTGCGCGGAGTTCGTCACACCGGAGCCTCCGAAGGATCTGCCGTACTACGGATCCTGGGGAACCTGGACGCCGGAGAAACAGGACATCACCGCGACCGTCTACTCCATCGACGGTCCCGAGCGGGTCTGTGCACCCCTGGCGGACCTTCCGATCGTGATGGTCCCGGATCGTCGCGAGGTCAAGATCGGCAAGCTCGAGGCCCGCATCGCCGAGCTCGAAGCCAAGCACGGCGAGCAGATCACCCGACTCACCTGAACCAGGTGGCGGTCCCGGATGTCCCCCGGGACCGCCACCAACCCCGAAAGGCAGTTCCATGAGCGCGAAATCGCTGGCAGTCGCCACCCCGAGCGGGCGTGGCCGAGCGCTGTTGATCGACGATGCCGATTACTCGACCGCGGTGATCCGCCAGGGTTCACCAATTCCGTGGACCGACACCACCCTTGCGACAGCACATTTCGATCGGGTCAGGGCGTTGCTCGATCCTGATGCGCTATGGGTGGACATCAGGCGACTGTTCGTCGCGCACACCGATGCCCGCACGGACCTCGTCACGGCGATGGGTGCGCGCACCCGCGTCGGCTATCCGCTGCGCACCCTGTTGACCGATGCCGATGTGCTCGCCGCAAGCCAGGAGATGCTGGAGACGGTGGCGAAAACGGCACGGCGCCAGTTGCTCCTGCATATTCCATCGCCCGCATCCTGGCTGTCGACCGCCCACGAGATCGCGGGCAACCCCCTCGCCGAGGTGGACGCCGACCGCGCCGACAGCGCATCGATGTACATTGCCGAGTGGCTGGGACAGCTCGGTTCGCTACCGGTCGCGCTGATCCTGCTGGACGCTCGAAACACCCCGCTCGCAGAAACATTGGCGGACTATACGGCCGTGACCAATGTGTCATCGCACTTCGACTGGACACCGGCGATGTGGAATGACGACGGAATCGACACCGCGGACGGACATCCCAGCATCGGCCTGATCGGTGCGGAATTCTGGACTGGGGCCGCCGACGCGACCGTCCCCGACGCCGATGTGCTCGTCACCTCGATCCCGGCGTCGGCATCACCGGAACGCGTCCTCGATCAACTCGCAAAACTCAACTGATACCGAGAATCACGATCAACAAAGGAGCCCAGACATGAAGGCGATGGTGTACCACGGGAACGGGAAGGCGGGCTGGGAGGATGTGCCGGACGCCGCGATCGTCGACCCGACCGACGCTGTCGTGCGGGTGGACGCGGCCACCATCTGCGGGACAGACCTGCATATTCTGCGCGGCCACGTCCCCACCGCCGACAAGGGCCGCGTGCTGGGGCACGAGGCCGTGGGGACGGTCATCGCGACCGGTTCGGGTGTGCGACGGCTGTCTGTCGGTGACCGCGTGCTGGTGTCCTGCGTCAGCGCCTGCGGCAGTTGCCGCTACTGCCGGCGCACAAGCTATGGCCAATGCACCGGCGGTGGCGGCTGGATCCTCGGGCACCGGGTCGACGGAACCCAGGCCGAATACGTTCGAGTTCCGTTCGCGGACAACTCGACACACATCGTTCCCCCCGGCGTGAGCGATGAGAAGATGATCGCGTTGGCAGATCTGCTTCCGACCGGATACGAGGTCGGGGCACTGAACGGCCGGACCCGCCCCGGCGACACGGTGGCCGTTGTGGGTGCCGGGCCGATCGGCCTGGCCGCGATCATGGCGTCACGACTGTTCAGTCCCAGTCGCATCGTGGCCATCGATCTCGCCGACACTCGACTCGACGCCGCTCGCAAGTTCGGCGCAGACGTCGTCATCAATCCCGGCCGCGAGGACCCGGAGGCGTTGGTCGCCGAATTGACCGGCGGCGCAGGCGCGGACGTGACCATGGAGGCCGTCGGGCTGGCCTCGACCTTCGAACTCGCGGTGCGGTTGGCGCGCCCCGGCGGGCACGTCGCCAATATCGGCGTGCACGGCGGACCGGCCACGCTTCACCTGGAAGACATCTCGATCAAGAACCTCACCATCACCACCGGTCTGGTCGACACGTGTTCGACCCCCACCCTGATCGACCTCGTCGCGGCCGAGCGGCTCGACACATCGTCGATGATCACCCACCGCTACCACTTCGACGATTTCGAAGGCGCCTACCAGGATTTCGGCAACGCCGCCGAGACGGGCGCACTGAAGGTTCTCCTCACTGCCTCAAGCTGAGTCCGCCACCTACATCGCCGAAACTGCAACCAGGAAGGCAAAGTTCGAGTGCACGCCGTCTGGAATACAGTTTCGGCGCTGGGCGGGCCGGGATACTAGCGGCGCAGGCGTAGCGACAGACGGTGCGCCTGCGCCAACAGCATGTCGCCCAGGATGGGGCATCGGTCAGGCCGAAACCTGGTTTCGACCCCGGTCAGGCTCAACGCCCACGCGGGTTGACCGTATCGGTCGAAGACCGCCGCGCCGATACCCCAGCTGCCTTCGACCAACAGCGCGGGATTGACCGCATAGCCGGTGGCCTGGGTCGACCTCATCCGTTCTCGAATCATCGGTTCGGAATGCGCAGATCCCCAATTTATTTCGGGCGAAGTACGGGCAAAGAACTCATCGGCTTCTCGTTCGGGGAGGTGACTGATGATGGCCAGGCCCGCCGACGCGACACCGAGTGGGAAACGGATGCCGGTCTGCAAGACGTGTGACCGCAGCGGAAAACTGCCTTCCTGGGCATACACGCAAACCGTCTCGTCGCCTCGCCGAGCCGACAAGAACGCGCTCTCCCCCGATTCCCGCGCCAGTTCCGCAACGATGTCGCGGGCCTGCTCCACGATGTCGTAGCGGTTGGCCGCGCTCGCCCCCAACAGATACAGCTCCGGGCCCAGCGTCCACCGTCCGGTCTTGCGGTCACGATCGACAAGGCCCTCCTCACCCAGCGCCGTCAGTAGCCGGTGCGCGGTAGGCCGCGCCAGCCCGGCGACTCTGGCCACATCGGTGGTAGATGCACCGTCCGGCTCGCTCGCACCCACCGCCCGCAACAGCGCGCCGGTACGGGCAATGACGCCGAGGACGTTCGCGGTCTCACTCACGCTCTCCAGGATAGGTGTTCATTGAGTGGACGCAATGAACCGTCGCGATCACCATGCGAGCAGCTTGAAACAATCGAAGGGGATTACTTTCGCACTCTTACATGGAGATAGAGAATCTTCTGCAGAACTTTGCACAGTTTGATCAATGAACGGAAAATGGTGATCACATGGCTTCAAAGGTGTACTCCACCGCCGCGGAAGCCGTCGTCGATATCGGCGACGGCGCCCGGATAGCGGTCGGCGGATTCGGCCTCTGCGGCATCCCGGACGCACTCATCCAAGCCATCGCCGACGCGACGGCCACCAATCTGGAGGTGTTCTCCAACAACTGCGGCGTCGACGACCACGGCCTCGGCGTACTGCTGTCACTGGGCCGCATCCGGCGCGTCACCGCCTCCTATGTCGGCGAGAACAAGGAGTTCGCCCGTCAGTATCTGTCCGGTGAACTGGAGGTCGAGTTGACGCCGCAGGGCACCCTCGCCGAACGGCTGCGCGCGGGAGGGGCCGGTATTCCGGCGTTCTACACACCGGCCGGTGTGTCAACACCGTTGTCCGACGGTGGAATTCCGTGGCGATATGCCCCCGACGGATCGGTGCTCATCGCCTCGCCGCCTAAGGAGACCCGGGTCTTCGGGGACCGACGCTATGTGCTGGAGGAGTCCATCCGCGCCGACTTCGCACTGGTCCACGCTCACCTCGGCGACACCGCCGGCAATCTCGTGTTCGAGAAGACGGCGATGAACTTCAATCCGCTGGCCGCGATGGCGGGCAAGATCACCATCGCCCAGGTGGAAACCCTCGTCGACGCGGGTGAGATCGACCCCGGCTCAGTTCATCTGCCGGGTGTATTCGTCCAACGGGTCGTGCACACCGGACTCCAGGACAAACGGATCGAGAAGCGCACCGTGCGCACCGGCAAGGCGATGGCCCGATGACCACGACCCTGTCCGGCTGGTCCCGCGACCAGATGGCCGCCCGTGCCGCCGCCGAAATGGTCGACGGCGAATATGTGAACCTCGGCATCGGCCTGCCCACTCTGATTCCCGATCATCTGGACCCCTGCGTCCGAGTCACCTTGCATTCCGAGAACGGGATCCTCGGCACCGGCCCGTACCCGATCGAAGACGCAGTGGACGCTGATCTGATCAACGCGGGCAAGGAGACGGTCACCGTCAATCCCGGTGCGGCATTCTTCGACTCTGCGACCTCGTTCGGCATGATCCGCGGTGGTCACATCGACACCGCTGTGCTGGGTGCCATGCAGGTTTCCCGGTGGGGTGATCTCGCGAACTGGATGGTTCCGGGCAGGATGGTCAAGGGCATGGGCGGGGCCATGGACCTCGTACACGGCGCCGACCGGGTAATCGTGCTGATGGAACACACCGACCGATCCGGGCAACCAAAGATCGTCAGTTCCTGCACGCTGCCGCTGACCGGGGCCCGAGTCGTCGACCGCATCATCACCAATCTGGCCGTCCTGGATATCACCGCCCAAGGAACGCTGCTGGTCCGTGAGCTGGCGCCGGGTGTCGACTTCGCCGATCTGGTTGCGGCGACCGACGCCCCGTTGGACCTCTCGTGACGGCCAGGACGTCGGTTCTCGTGTCCGGCGCACGCACCCCCATCGGTCGGCTCATGGGCTCATTGGCCGATGTGAGTGCCGCCGAACTCGGCGGGATCGCCATCGCGGCCGCGCTCGCCAAAGCAGGCATCCGAGGCGAACAGGTCCAGCACGTGATCATGGGTCAGGTGCTCACCGCCGGCGCCGGGCAGATCCCAGCGCGCCAGGCCGCGGTCGCCGGTGGCATCCCCATGACAGTGCCCGCCCTGACCGTCAACAAGGTCTGTCTGTCGGGAATCGACGCAATCATCCTCGCTGACCAGATGATTCGCTCAGGCGCCGCCGACGCCGTGGTGGCCGGTGGGCAGGAGTCGATGACCCAGTCGCCACATCTGCTGCCGAGATCACGGGCCGGCTACAAGTACGGCGACGTCGCGATCATCGATCATCTCTCATACGACGGGCTGCGGGACGTCTTTACCGACGAGGCCATGGGCGCACTGACCGAGGATGCCAACGACCTCGCCCGCGTCGAGCAAGATGAGTTCGCGGCCCGCTCCCATCAACGCGCTGCCGCGGCGTGGCGGGACGGCATCTTCGATGACGAAGTCGTGCCGGTGTCGCTGCCGCAACGACGTGGCGAACCGTCGTTGTTCCGTCGGGACGAAAGTGTCAGGGCGGACACCACCAGCGAGTCGCTGGCCAGGCTACGCCCGGCATTTCGGCCTGACGGCACCATCACGGCCGGCAACGCCTCCCCGATCAACGACGGTGCGGCCGCCGTCGTAGTGATGAACCGGCGCAAGGCCGAGGATCTCGGTCTGCGCTGGATCGCCGAGATTGGCGCACCTGGCATCGTCGCGGGACCCGATTCCACCTTGCAACTACAGCCGGCAAACGCCATAGCTGCGGCCTGCGCGCGTGACGGCCTGGAGCCCAGCTCGCTGGATCTGATCGAAATCAACGAAGCATTTGCCGCCGTGGGCATCGCCTCGGTGGCAGCACTGGGAGTCGACCCGGCCAGGGTGAACGTCAACGGTGGTGCGATCGCCATCGGACATCCCCTGGGCATGTCGGGTACCCGCATCACCCTGCACCTGGCTCTCGAGTTGGCCCGCCGTGGAGGCGGCATCGGTGCCGCGGCGCTGTGCGGCGGGGGCGGGCAAGGTACCGCCCTGATATTGCGCTCCGGCCAATAGCGGCGCGGGTCGCGCGGTTCAGTCCAGCGTCGCCCAGGACTCGATGATCTCGCGGGCGATCGAGATGGACCCCGGCAGCAACAGCCGCGAGGACGAATCGCTGCTCCAGTCCCCGCTTTCGAGCGCCTCGCGGATCTCGGCACGGGTGAACCACTGCGCCTCGACAATCTCGCCGTCATTGAACGCGAACGGCTGTTCGGGATCGCCGAGTGCGTGGAAACCCACCATCAGCGAGCGCGGGAACGGCCACGGCTGACTGCCCAGGTACTGCACGTCGGTGACGTCGAGGCCGACCTCCTCGGCGATCTCGCGGACCACACAGGCTTCGAAGGACTCCCCCGCCTCCACGAACCCGGCCAGGATCGAGAACAGCCGCTCCGGCCAGACGGCCTGGCGGGCCAGCACCGCGCGGTCGTGGCCGTCGTGCACCAGGCAGATCACCGCGGGATCGATGCGCGGGAACTCCTCGTGGCCGTTGTCGGGGTTGAGCCGCGACCAGCCCGCCTTGACCGACTTGGTCGGCGACCCGTCGACCGGGCTGTAGCGGGCGTTGTCATGCCAGTTGAGCAGGGCGGTCGCGGTGGACACCAGCTGCGCGCTGGCGTCGTCGAAGATCGCGCCGGCACGGCGCAGGTCGAGCACCTCGGATTCGACGGTCGGGTCCTCGGGCGCCTCCAGCGCGCCGCGGATCGCCCAGACGTGTCTGCCGTCGTCGAGGCGGCCCAGGAACACCGCCTGCTCGGGCGGCGCGTCGCCGAGACCGGCGGCCTTGCCGAGCACGACGCTGCCGCCGGCGATCAGCACCTGGTTGCGCCGGTCCACCCGCAGCACCAGGGCGTCGGCCCAGCCGGCGATCGCGGCGTCGATATCGGTGCGCAGCGTGTCGGCGCGGTCGGCCCCGACCCGGGACAACAGAGGAATGTTCCGGAGTGTGAAACTCAAGGTGGGTTACCGGTCTTCCTTGGAGCGGATGTAGAGCAGCCGGTCGGTCAGCTCCAGAGCATCGACCTGTTCGTCGTCCACCCGAAGCAGGTCGCCGTTGCGGACGACGCCGAGCACGATGTCGGTGAGATGGCGCGGTGAGCCGCCGACCTCTTTGGGCTCGACTTGGCGCTCGGCGATGGCGAAACCCTCGTCGGGCGTCAGTAGGTCTTCCATCATCTCGACGACGCTGGGGGTCTGGGTGGCGATGCCCAGCAGGCGGCCCGCGGTCTCGGAGGTGACGACGGTGGTGTTCGCGCCGGACTGCTTGAGCAGATGCTGGTTTTCGGCCTCCCGGACGGCGGCGATGATGTTGGCCCGCGGGTTGAGCTCGCGGGCGGTCAGGGTCACCAGCACGGCGGTGTCATCACTGTTGCAGGCGACGATGATCGACTTGGCGTGCTGCGCCGAGGCCAGCCGCAGGATCTCCGAATCGGTGGCACTGCCCCGCACGGTGACCAGGCCGGCGTTCTTGGCGCGCTCGAGTGCGGTCGGGTTGTTCTCGACCACGACGATATCGGCGAGCGCGACATCGTCGCCGATCATCGCCGCGACGGCGGTGCGGCCCTTGGTTCCGTATCCGACGACGACGGTGTGGTTACGCACGCTTTTCCTCCATCGCTGGATCTTCAACGCCTGACGTGACTGATTGGTGAGGGTCTCGACCGTGGTTCCGATCAGCACGATCAGGAATGCCACCCGCAGCGGCGTGATGACCAGAACGTTGACCAGCCGGGCCGATGGCGTCACCGGGGTGATGTCACCGTAGCCAGTGGTCGACAGCGACACCGTGGCGTAGTACAGGCAGTCCAGGAACGACAGCGGATCGTCCGGGTTCGGCGCGGAGTCGATATCGCGGTAGCCGTGCCGGTCGAGATAGACGATGAGCACGGTCGCGAACAGCGCACCCAGGGCCAACAACACCCGGGTGAAGATGCGCCGCCACGGGCTGACGAACTTCTCCGGGATGGTGAGAACGTCCACGAGGTCGGCGTCATGGCGCGACGTCAGGTTCTCGTTGACCGCAGCCAGCCGCCGGCGCAATCTACCTTTGGCCACGTTTCACCGATCGCGACGGGGTGGGCACGCCACAATGTAACCATGACACGCCCCACATCCGGAGATCAGAAGCAAGCAACCGCCACCCGTGCCGTCCGGATGGGCGGGTGGCTCGTCGGCATGGGCGTCCTGCATTTCGTGGCCCCCAAGCCGTTCGACACCATCGTGCCCACCGAGCTGCCCGGCAGCGCCCGCTTCTACACCCACGCCTCCGGGGTCGCCGAGGTCGCCGCCGGCGCACTGCTGATCGCCCCGAAAACCCGCAAGGTCGGCGCGCTGGCGTCGATCGCGCTGTTTCTCGGGGTGTTCCCCGCCAACGTCAACATGGTGCGACTCTGGTCCCAAGAGCCGGCCAAGCCCGTCTGGATGCGCATCGGCGCGGTCGCCCGGCTGCCGCTGCAGATCCCGATGATCACCCAGGCCTACAAGATCTATCGCAACTCCTGAGCGTCCTCCAGCAACCCGGCCAGTTCCTCGGCGCCGGGCAGCGTGTCCGGCATGACGGTCACCCCGCTGCGCACGTAGTGGAACGCGGCCCGCACCGATTCCGCCGGGCAGCCCTGCAGGCCGGCCCACGCCAGCCGGTACACGGCTAGCTGTATCGCGGCGTGGCGCTGGGTCTCCGGAGTGCTCGGCGGCTCACCGGTTTTCCAGTCGACCACCACCGAGCCGCCGTCGGCCTCGGCGAAGACGGCATCGATGCGGCCGCGCACCACGGTGGCGCGCGGACCGTCGAGGATCATGTCGAAGGGCACCTCGACGTCGATCGGGGTGCGTGATGCCCAGGGCGAGGACGCGAACGCGGCCTGCAGTTCCGCCAGTTCCTCGGCGTGCGCCCGCCCGGCCTCACCGTCCACCGCGCCGGGCAGATCATCCAGGTCGAACAACCGCTCCGCATGAAAATAGCGCTGCACCCAATCGTGGAATGCGGTGCCCAGCAAGGCATGTGGGTCCGGCCGGGCCGGCAGCCGGCGGCGTAACCGCTGCCGGGCGGCCGCGGGATCCTTACCCAGGTCGACCAGGGTGCTCACCGACAGCTGTCCGGGCAACTCGACCGGGGCCTGCTCGGCGGCCCGCTCCCGCTCGGCGAGCAGCGCGTCGACATCGGCGGCCCAGTCCTCGGGGTCGAGCGCTGCCCCGACGGTTCCCTCGGCGGCCTGCGCAACCAGTGCGGCGCCGCGCTCGATATCGGCGTGGCGACCGGCGGCTGCGGGCACCGGCCACACCGCTTCGACGATGCTGCCGCGCAACGGGTTCGGTTCGCCGTCGGGCGGGTCGGGCGCCCATTCGTCGATGACCCCGCATGGCTGCCCGGCCGCCGCCGAGGCATCGATGATGGCCTTGAGTTCCAGCAGGAACTCCGAGGGTCCGCGGGGTGTGGCCTCGGTGGGCCCCCAGTGGTGCCCCGACAGCAGCAGGGTGTCCTCCGAGCGGGTCAGCGCCACGTACAGCAACCGCCGTTCCTCGTCGCCGCGACGCTGGGCCAGCATGTCCTTGTGATCGGCGATCTTGTCGGACAACGTCTTGCGGTCGTTGACATCCGAGGTGTCCAGCACCGGGACGCCGTGTTCGGAGACGCTCGCCCGATCCCCACGCAGCAGCGGCGGCAGGTCCCCGGCATCGCTGAGCCAGGTGCGGGCCATCGCAGTGGATGGGAACACCCGCGCGCTCAGGTGCGGAACCGCCACCACCTGCCATTCCAGGCCCTTGGCGGCGTGCACGGTGAGGATCTGCACCCGGTCGGCCGACACCGTCACCTCTGCCGGCGCCAGACCGTTCTCGACGTCGGCGGCGACATCCAGGAAGGCCAGCAACCCGGCCGGCGCGCCGTCGGAGCGGGCGGCGAAGTCGGCCACCACGTCAGCGAAGGCGTCCAGGTGCTCGGTGCCGCCCCAGCCCGCGGGCACCGGGCGGGCCGCCCGGACTTCCACGTCGACGCCGAGCACCCGGCGTATCTCGGCGACCAGATCGGGCAGCGGATGCGTGAGATGGGCACGCAGACCGGTGAGTTCGCGGCCGAGTGCGACGATGCGCGCATAACCGGCGACCGAGTAAAGCTCGCTCGGACCGGGATCACAGATGGCGTCGGCCAGGCAGGCGGTGTCCGCATCGGGTGCGGCCGCGGCCACGATGCGCTCCATCGGGCCCAGCTGCCCGGCGGGCACGTCCAGGTCGACGGCGCGCTGCCACAGCGCCGCGATATCGCGGGCCCCCAGCCGCCAACGCGGCCCGGTCAGCACCCGCATCGCGGCCGCACCGCCGGTCGGGTCGACCACCAGGCGCAGCATGGCCACCACATCGGCCACCTCCGGGATCGCCAGCAACCCGGCCAGGCCGACCACCTCGACCGGAATGCCGCGTGCGGTCAGCGCCTCGGCCATCGGCGCCGCATCGGCGTTGCGCCGCACCAGAACCGCCGCGGTCGGCGGCGCCGGGGTCGCCCGGTAACGGACCGCCACCTGATCGGCCACCCAGTTACGTTCGGCGACAACGTCGGTCAGCAGCGCCGCGCGGATGGTGCCCGGCTCGGCATCCGGGCGGGGCAGCAGTTCCCGGACGCTCACCGACCGCCGTCGAGCCTGCTCGGACACCGCATTCGCCAGGTGCAGCGCCTCCGGCGGATTGCGCCAACTGGTGCGCAGTTCCAGGGTGGGCGCAGGGCTGCCGTCGGCGTGCGGGAAGTCGGTCGCGAACCGCGGCAGGTTGGTCGCCGATGCGCCGCGCCAGCCGTAGATGGACTGGACGGGGTCACCGACCGCCGTCAGCGCCAAGCCGTCGTCGACTCCGCCACCGAACAGCGAGGACAGGGCGATCCGTTGGGCGTGCCCGGTGTCCTGGTATTCGTCGAGCAGAACCACCCGGTAGCGCTGCCGGAGCTCGGCACCGACCTGCGGTGCGGCCACCGCCAGCCGGGCGGCCGCCGACATCTGAGCGCCGAAGTCCATCACCTTCTCCGCCCGCATGCGGCGGTGCAGCTCGTCGATCAGCGGCACCAGTTCGGTGCGTTCATTCTGGGTGGCCAGCAACTTGAGCAGCCACTGCGCCGGCCCGCGGTCGGCCCGGCTGCCGCCGGCGGGCAGGTGGTGGATGAGACGTTCCAGCTCGGTGTGGGTGTCCAGCAGCGCAGCGGTGTCCACGAGGTGTTCGGACAGCGCGCCGGCCAACCGCAGCACCAGGGCGGTCACCGCGGCCGGTGACTTCTCGGTGTCCAGGACACGCGGATGGTCACAGACCACCCGGAAGGCCAACTGCCACAACTCGGTTGCGCCGATCAGCCGGGTGTCCGGCTCGACCGGTAGCAGCAGCCCGTGATCGCGCAGCAGCGCCCCGGCGAAGGCGTGGTAGGTGCTGATGGTGGGCGGGTCATCGGCCCGGATGTCGCGGCCGATGCCGGTCCCGGCCAGTCGCGCCAGCCGGGTGCGGACCCGGCGCAGCAGCTGACCGGCGGCCTTGCGGGTGAAGGTGAGGCCCAGAACCTCACTGGGCCGGGCATATCCGTTGGCGATCAGCCAGACCACCCGGGCGGCCATCGTCTCGGTCTTACCCGCGCCGGCGCCGGCGATGACGACCAGCGGGCCCGGCGGCGCGGCGATCACCGCGGCCTGTTCTGCTGTCGGCGCGAACAGCCCCAGCGCGTCGGAAAGCTCGGCGGGGCTGTACTGCTGAGCTGCGATCACGGCCGGCCTTCCGGGTTCTGGGCGGGGCAGATGGCACGCACCGGGCAGTGCCCGCACCCGTCGTTGGCACGCGCGACGAACTGCGGGCCCTGGGTCGCCGCGGCCGCCGCGGTAACGGTATCGCGCCACTGCTGGGCGGTGTCGGCGGTCAGCGCGTCCTGGGTGCGTTCGGTCACCCCGCTCGCGGTGGTCTTGGCCGGGTAGATCAGCAGCCCGCCGCCGGGCTCGTCGCCGTCGGGCAGCACGCCCTCGGCGACGGCGAGCTGGTACATCGCCAACTGGGCGTGGCGCTGGGCGTCATCCTTGGTCGCCGGGCTCTTGCCGGTCTTGACGTCCACGATCACCAGGCGGTCGGCGTTGTCCCGCTCGAGGCGGTCGATGCGCCCGCGCACCCGCACGCCGGGGGCCACCATGCCGTCGACGGCGACCTCGGTGCCGACCTCGCTGAATTGGTCGCGGGTGGACTGGCGCCACTGCGCGAACGCCGACAGCATCGCGGCGTGGCGGGCCAGTTCGTTGTCGGCGTACCACTGGGATTCATACGGCATTGCCGACCAGACACTCTCCAATTCGGCGAGCAGCCGGCTCTCGGTCTTGGTGGAGTCCGCCACCAGCGCGTGCACCAGAGTTCCCACCGCGGAACGGACATCACGCCGATCGGAGCCACCGTGGCGTTCCAGCAGCCAGCGCAGCGGGCAGTCCGCGAGCGTCTGCAGCGTGGACGGAGACAGCGTGCTCACGTGATCATCGCCCGACCAGAGCGGCTCGGCCGTGGACGGTTCGGTGCGCACATGCCACAGCGACGGGTCCGCGCCGGGTACACCCGCCTCCGCGAGACGCGCCAATTGCAGTGCCGCGCAGGCTCTGGCGTCGGATTCGACGTCGCCTTCGGGAGCACACACCACCGCCCGCAACCGACCGACCAGCGCCGCGGGCGTCAGTACCCGGGGCGCCGGGATGATCTCCCGTTCGTCGCCGGTGTCGGTGTCCTCGGTGGCCAGGGCGGCAAGCTCGGCGCAGAACGGCGACGGCAGCAGCGCGGCATCGCCGGTATCGCTGTCGACGGCGGTCACCAGCAGACGGTCGCGGGCACGCCCCATCGCCGCGATCAGCAGCCGGCGTTCCTCGGCCAGCAGCGGGGCCCGGGTCGACACCCTGGCCGTCGGGCCATCGTCGGAACCCGTCACGCCGTCGAGCACATCGACCAGGCCCTGGGTGCCGAGCACCCCACCGCGGGGAACGGTGTTGGGCCACAACCCTTCCTGAAGTCCGGCCAGGACCACGAAATCCCAGTCCCGTTCCAGCGCCGCGTGCGGGCTGCAGATCGCCACCGCGCCGGCCTGCTCGGGGCGGGTGCCGGTGGTCGGCAATTCCAGCGCATCGACATGGGCGACCAGACCGCCCAACGTCGCCCCGGTGGTGTTGGTGACGTACTGGTCGGCGATGTCGAACAGTGCCGTGACCGACGCGAGATCGCGTTCGGCGGCCGCGCTCCCGGCCCCGCCACGGTCGGCCTGGGTGACCAGGCGTTTCTGCAGTCCGCTGCGATTCCAGGCTTGCCACAACGTGTTCCGGGGATCTTCGCCGCCGCGATGGCTCTGCTTGGCCGCGCGCAGCACCGCCTGCACCCGCTGCAGGCAGCGCGCCAGGTCGGCGGGCAGGCCATCGGGGACGCGCTGCACCGATTTCGCCAGCAGTTCGGAGAATTCCTGCTGATGGCCGAACGTGCGCCGCAACGCGCGACGCAGCTGCCGCAGGGACACCGGGTCCACCCGCCCGATGGGTCCGGTCACCAGATCCATCGCGGCCGCACCGGTGAGTCCGTTCGCGGTCGCGTCGGCCACGATCAGCAGCGCGCGCACCGCGGGCTGCTGGGCCAGGCAGGCGTCCGGGCCCGGCAGATCGACGGGTACGCCGGAGGCGGTCAGGGTGCGGCCCAGCGCGGCGCCGACCCGCGGTACCGAACGGACGATCACCGCCATCCTCGACCACGGCACACCGTCGATCAGATGGGCGCGGCGCAGCGCGTCGGCGATGAGTGTGGACTCTGCGTGCACAGAGCCCGCGATCTTCACCGTCACCGAACCCGGTCGGCCGGGCGCCCCGGTGAACTCACGCATGCCGTCGGCTCCGGGCAGCCGACGCGCGATCCCGGTGACCGCGGCGGCCACCGCCGTCGAGCACCGGTGCGATCCGGTGAGTACCACGGCCGGGGTGTCGGCGCGCAACAGTGCCGGATCACCACCGCGGTAACCGAAGACGGCCTGATCGGGGTCACCGGCGAGCACCGTGAGATCGGATCCGGCGGCCAGCACCCGCACCAGCAGCGCCGCCTGCGGGTCGAGCTGCTGCGCATCGTCGACCAGCAGCACACGGACCCGGGCACGTTCGGCGGCCAACAGTGCGGGATCCAAGGCCAGTGCGTCCAGGGCGGCGCCGACCAGTTCGGCCGCACCCAGCGCCGGCACGGTGGCCTGCGGTGCGGCCATGCCGACCGACGACCGCAGCAACATCACCTGCTCGTACATGGCAGCGAACCGACCCGCCGCCACCCATTCCGGGCGCGCCGACAGCCGGCCGAGGCGCTGCAGGGCGACCGGGTCCACACCACGTTCGGCGCACCGCGCCAACAGATCACGTAACTCGGTGGCGAAACCGGCCGTCCCCAGGGCGGGATGCAGCGACAGCGGCCAGCCATCGGCGCCGTCCTCCAGATCACCGGCGAGCAGTTCCCGGATGATGCCGTGCTGCTCGGCACTGGTGATCAGCCGCGGCGGCGGATCACCATTGCGCTGCGCGGCCAGGCGCAGCACCGCGAAGGCATAGGAGTGCACGGTACGGACCAGCGGCTCACGCACCACGCCACGCCCGCCCGCGGTGAGCAGCGCGGCGGTGATCGCGGCCCGGGCCTGCGCCCCGAGCCGGGCCGAACCGGTCAGCAGCAGAACGCTTTCCGGGTCCGCCCCGGCGGCGATGTGGGCGACCGCGGTGTCGACGAGCAACGTGCTCTTGCCGGTGCCTGCCCCACCGAGCACCCGAACCGTGCCGCGCACACCCGGTGCGGTGAGCGCGTTCGGCGTGAGATCGGTGTGCGGCGCGGACATGCGAGCATTTCACCAGGCACCTCCGACAAGTCGCGCTGACCAGCGTGGACGGGCCGGCGAGCGCGGGATGTGGGGTCGGCACCTACGATCGAGGCGTGACCGATCCCCTGCACACCTACCGCTACGGCCCGTCCCGGCCTGCCCAGATCCTGGCCGTGCACGGGCTCACCGGGCACGGCCGGCGCTGGGAAACTCTGGCAGGCGAGCATCTGCCCGAGTTCTCGGTGCTGGCACCGGATCTGATCGGGCACGGCCGGTCCACCTGGGCGGCACCGTGGACGGTCGAGGCCAATGTGGCAGCGCTGGCGGCGCTGCTGGACGCCGAGGGCGGCGGGCCGGTGCTGGTGGTCGGGCATTCGTTCGGCGGCGCGGTGGCACTGAGCCTCGCGGCGGCCCGGCCCGAGCTGGTGTCCGGGCTGGTGTTGCTGGATCCGGCAGTGGCCCTGGACGGCGCCTGGATGACCGAGATCGCCGACGCGATGCTGTCCTCCCCGGACTACCCCGACCGCGAGGAGGCCACCGCCGACAAGCTCTCCGGGTCGTGGGCCGAGGTGGCCGCCACGTTCCCCGACGAGTTGACCCGCGAATTGGACGAGCACCTGATCGAGCTGCCCAACGGGCGTCTGGGATGGAGGATCAGTGTCCCGGCGGCGATGTCCTACTGGAGTGAGCTGACCCGCCCGATCCCGTTGCCGCGCAGCGGAACACCGACCACGCTGATGCTGGCGACCCGGACGTCTCCACCGTATGTGACCGACACGCTGATCAGCACCCTGCGCGAGGCGCTCGGCGCGAGCTTCACGCTGGCCGAGGTGGACTGCGACCATATGGTCGCCCAGGCCCTGCCCGCCGAGACCGCATCGATCATCCGCGGGCACCTGGCCTGACCGTGGCGCCGATCACCGAGGATCAGGTCGAGGTGGTGCGGGCGCTGGTGGCCCGGATCCCGGCCGGGCGGGTGAGCACGTATGGCGATATCGCCGAGGAGGCCGGGTTGTCCAGCCCGCGCATCGTGGCGTGGATCATGCGTACCGATTCCTCGGATCTGCCGTGGCACCGGGTGATTCGGGCCTCCGGATGGCCGGCGCCGCACCTGGCGACCCGGCAGTTGGAGCGATTACGCGCCGAGGGGGTGCTGGCCGTCGACGGCCGGGTACCGCTGCGCGAGTACCGATTTGCGGCGTTTTCGTCGGAGTGATTCCGACGAAAACGCCGCAAATCGCAGTTAGAGGGCTAGCCGGACCAGCGCCGCGGTGCGGGCCAGGCCTGGGAACGCCGACGCCGTCGACCGCGGATGCAGGGCGTGCACGGCGAGCCGGAACATCAAGGCCCGCAACAGCATCTGCGGCCATTCCGGGAGCGGATTCCACCGCTCGACCAGACCGTCGTCGGCCTCACCCCAGGCCAGTGCATCGACCACCACCACGCCGGCCGCCCAGGATGCGGGCCGCCAGTACGGGGTAATATCGGTGATGCCGGGCGCCGCGGTACCGGCGAAAAGCACTGTGCCGTAGAGATCTCCGTGTACCAGCTGGCTGGGGCTGCGGGTCGGTGTGCGTAACGCGGCGAGCTGGTTGATCAGCTCGACGGACTTCTGGCCGTCGGCCGAGCCCGGCGCCACCCGGGCGCCCTGGGGCAGCCCGTGCAGCGGGCGGTCCTCCCAGGCCGCGCGATCGGCGGCGATGAACACGTCGACATCCGACCACGGCGCCACCGGCGGCTGGGTCAGGAAGCGCGGGCGCTCCAGTTTCGCGGTGGCCTCGTGCAACCGCACCGCGGCGGAGACCACTTCGTCGTGGCGCGGTTCGGGTGTGCCCGCCACGAAGGTGTCGGCGCGCCACCCGGCGACCACATAGCGGCCGTCGGTGGAGCGCACTGGGCGGGCCAGCCGGATACCGTCGGCGAACAGCGTCTCGCGGACCTTGGCCGACCAGGCGGCGCGCGCGTGGTCGGCGACCATCGACAGCACGACCTCGCCGCAGCGCCAGCCGCCCTCCCAGCTGGAACCCAGCGGAACCGGCGACAGGCCGGCCAGACCAAACGCCGCCATCACATGGTCGGGTGGCAGATCGTCAGACACGCACGTCAGCCTAAGCGGTGCTCCGGTCGACAAGGGGTCAGTACATCACCATGTCGGGCTCGAGTTGTTTGGCCCACGCCACGATGCCGCCCTGCAGGTGCAGCGCATCGGAGAATCCGGCCTTCTTCAGCACGGCCAGCATCTCGGCCGAACGCACCCCGGTCTTGCAGTAGAGCACCGCGGTCTTGTCCTGCGGCACGGTCGCCAGGCCTTCGCCGGCCTCGATCACCGATTTGGGGATCAACTTGGCGCCTTCGATGTGGTTGATCTCCCACTCGACGGGTTCGCGGACGTCGATCAGCGCCACCGGCTTCCCGGAATCGAGCAGTTCACGCAGCTCCTTCGGGGTCACGGTCGCTCCCGCCGAAGCCTGTGCCGCGTCGTCCGAAACCACACCGCAGAAGGCTTCGTAATCGATGAGCTCGGTGATTTTCGGGGTCGCCGGATCCTTACGGATCTTGATGGTCCGGTAGGTCATGTCCAGCGCGTCGTACACCATCAGCCGGCCCAACAGCGGGTCGCCGATACCGGTGAGCAGCTTGATGGCCTCGGTGCCCATCACCGACGCGATCGAGGCGCACAGGATGCCGAGCACACCGCCCTCGGCGCAGGACGGCACCATTCCCGGCGGCGGTGGCTCCGGGTAGAGGTCGCGGTAGTTCAGGCCCAGTCCGTCGGGGGCGTCCTCCCAGAACACCGACACCTGGCCCTCGAAGCGGTAGATGGAGCCCCACACGTAGGGCTTGCCCGCGAGCACCGCGGCGTCGTTGACCAGGTAACGGGTCGCGAAGTTGTCGGTGCCGTCCAAAATCAGGTCGTATTGCTCGAACAGCTCGACGGCGTTCTCGGGCTCCAGGCGCAGTTCGTGCAGCACCACGTTGACCAGTGGGTTGACCTCGAGCACGGAATCGCGGGCGCTCTGCGCCTTGGACCGGCCGATATCGGACTGGCCGTGGATGATCTGGCGCTGCAGGTTGGACTCGTCGACGACGTCGAATTCGACGATGCCGATGGTCCCGACGCCGGCGGCGGCCAGGTACAGCAGGGTGGGCGAGCCGAGCCCGCCGGCACCGATGACCAGCACCTTGGCGTTCTTCAGCCGCTTCTGGCCCTCTACACCCATGTCTGGGATGATCAGGTGCCGGCTGTAGCGGGCGACCTCTTCGCGGGTCAGTTCAGCGGCTGGCTGCACCAGCGGTGGCAACGACGTCACCGTGCGCTCCTCGAATCGACGACGAATTCCTGGGCCAATCAGACCAGGCACACGTACTCAACAGCAATTCAGGGCATTACGTTCCCGGTGGGCGCCGCCATGGACGGCCGGGGGCGATCGGGCACTCAGGCGATCGGGTAGGGCCACGGATTGAAGCGGCAGGTCAGGTTGTCGGCCTTCACCGACTCCGGGTCGAACCGGGCGCCGTCGTTGTTACTCGTCGAGAAGGTCTGCTGCATCATGATCGGCGCCAGTGCGCCGTTCTCCGGGCACGGCTCGTGCTGGCGGTAACCGATCGCATGGCCGACTTCGTGGTTGACCACGTACTGCCGGTAGGACCCGATATCGCCCTGGAACGAGGTGGCGCCGCGCACCCACCTCGCCTCGTTGATGAACACCCGGGCCTGGTCCCCCAGGTAGGCCGGGTTGTAGCAGGACGCTTCCAGCGGGATGTCGTAGCCGCAGCCCTCGCGGATGGTCAGCGGCGAGGTCAGCGACACCCGGAAGTCCGGCGGGCCTTCGCTGTCGTTGTCGACACGCAGGAACGCGAACTGGGCGTTGTGGGTCCAGCTTTTCGGATTGGCCAAGGTCTCGCTGACCATCCGGGCGAACCCCTCGTCACCACCGAAGGATGCGGTGTCCAGACCGTCCTCGACCTCGACGGAATAGGTGAATGTCCGGTCGGTGCCCTGTCCGATCTTGGGTGAGGTGCCCGGCACGATGTGCCAGGTCTTGGCGCCGGCCTGGGTGAACGGCCCGCCGCCGGGCAGGATGCCGGTCGGCAGGTTGGCGTCGAACTCGGTCAGCCCCTTGGGCGGTGCGCCGACGATGCCGGTGCTCGGGGCGTCGATGGTGGGCGGCCCCTGGACGGGTCCTTCGGCGTTGACCGCGATCGGCGTCGTGCCGGTACCGGTCACCGTCTGATACAGCACGACACAGGTCACGACCGCCAAGATCGGCAGGGCGTAGGCCCGCCAGCCGTAGGTCGAGACGAAGCGGCCCAGCCAGGTCTGCTTGCGCCACTGCTGGTGCTCGTCGCGGTTGGCCCGCGGCCTGCCCTGGTCATCGGCCAGCGGGTCGCGCTGGGCCCGCAGTGGCTCACGCTGATCGTCGCGCTGCACGGGCACCCGGTCCGGGGCGGTGCGCTGACTGCGCTCCTGCCCGCGGTACCTGACCCCGTGATCGTTGTACCGGGGGCCGGAGTCGCCGGTGAACCGATTTCCCGGGTCGCTTCGCTCCTGCCCTCCGAACCGATTTCCCGGGTCGCTTCGCTCCTGCCCTCCGAACCGATTTCCCGGGTCGCTTCGCTCCTGCCCTCCCCGGGCACGGTCGCCGACGCGACGCCCCGGGTCGTAGGTCACCGAACCAGGATGGCACAGCCGCGCCACCGACACGGGCACCGACACCGGGCGCTCCCCCAGCGTGCGGTAGTAATGTCGTGTCGATCGGCAGCTACACCCACCGACGAGGCGCACACCAGCGCACGAGCGTGAGCAGCACACTTTGTGAAATTGAGGACGTAATGAGCGATCTCGCCAATGCCGCCGGGGCGCGGGGCGCCAAGGCCGGCACCGGCGGCAACCGGCGCGGCAACCGTCTGCCCCGCGACGAACGCCGCGGCCAACTGCTTATTGCGGCCAGCGAGGTGTTCGTCGACCGCGGCTACCACGCCGCCGGTATGGACGAAATCGCCGACCGGGCCGGTGTCAGCAAGCCCGTTCTGTACCAACACTTCTCGTCGAAGCTGGAGCTGTACCTCGCGGTTCTGCAACGCCATGTCGACAACCTGGTTTCCGGCGTGCGCCAGGCACTGCGCACCACCACCGACAACCGGCAGCGACTGCGTGCAGCGGTACAGGCGTTCTTCGAGTTCGTCGAGCACGACAGCCAGGGTTACCGGCTGATCTTCGAGAACGACTACGTCACCGAGCCGCAGGTGGCCGCTCAGGTGAAGGTCGCCACCGAATCGTGCACCGACGCGGTGTTCGACCTGATCAGCCGGGATTCCGGGCTGGAGGCACATCGTGCCCGGATGATCGCGGTGGGACTGGTGTCCACCAGCGTCGACTGCGCGCGCTACTGGCTGGACAACGACCGCCCGATCTCCAAGGACGCGGCGGTCGAGGGCACGGTGCAGTTCGCCTGGGGCGGCCTGTCACACGTGCCGCTGACCCGGTCCTGAGGACCGGGCCAGCTGAGCACTAGCTGGTCTTGATGGCCTCTGCGCCGACCCCGAAGCCGACCTTTCGGCTGTCGGCGGCACCGATTTCGACGTAGGCGATCTTCGCCGACGGCACCAGGTAGCGGCGCCCCTTCTCGTCGGTCAGCGCGAGCACGGCCGACGTGTCACCCAGTGACTTGACGATCGCCTGTTCCACCTCGTCGGGTGTCTGCGCGGTGCTGATGATCAGCTCTCGCGGGCTGTCGGTGACCCCGATCTTGATGTCCACGCTGCGGGCCTTTCGGTTGGTTGGCGATGCTTCGACAAAGGCTAGTGGACGCGCTTGCGATCCCGCCGCCGTGGTCGTTGCGCCGTGAGCGAAGCACCCCTGATCAGACCGACGCCGGACCGTGACCGGACCGCGACCGCGTCAACATCATCTGTCACATCTGCCCCACTAACATCGGTTGAGTACGTGCCGGAACTATCTGGGAAATGGGTTATGAGCAGGCAATACGCCCCTTATTCGACCACCCGTGACAGCTACTCGGGCAGTGGCTACCGGTCGGCCGAACCGACCGACCCGGAAGCCGATCAGCAGCCCGGATACCTCAGCGACCGCGAGCGTCGGCGGGCTGCCCGGCGAGGCGCCGGCTACGGACGCGTCCCCCGCGCGACGTACGCCAACTACGACACCTACGACCCTGCCTACGACGAGGCCGTCTATGACGACGAGGCCGACACCGACCTCACCGATTACGAGTTCCCGGCCGATTACCACGAACCGCTGGACCGCCGCTGGATCTGGGTGGCCGGTGTCGCGGGCGTCATCCTGATGGTCGCGGTGATCTGCACCGGCGTCATCCTCGGCGGCGGAGACAGCGGCACCGTGTCCGCGGGCGCCAGCACGTCGGCGGACGCGGAACCCACCGCGCTGCCCTCGGCGACCGTTGCACCCAGCGTCGCCGCGCCGGCACCCGCCATTCCCGCGTTACCGCCCGAAACCGTCACCACGGTGACGCCGAGTGCCACCGCAACCCCCGCCCCCGCGCCGATCCCCACCACCCCGGCGCCGATCGTGGTCCCCGAGGCACCCGTGGCCGACCCGGCCCTGGCAGCCCGCACCGTGACCTACCACGTGACCGGCAACCGGCAGCTGATCGATCTGATCACCGTGATCTACACCGACCAGCAGGGCGCGCTGCAGACCGACGTCAATGTCGCGCTGCCGTGGGTGAAAACCGTCACCCTGGATCCGGGTGTGTCCCTGACCTCGGTGACCGCGACCAGCGTCGGCGGCCAGCTCAACTGCTCGATCGTCGACGGCAGCGGCGCCGCGGTCGCGGTTCAGGCCAACAACACGATGATCACGACCTGCACCCGGTAGCCGCTCAGGCCAGACCGAGTTCCTGCATGCGGCTGGTGTGGGTGCGCTGCAGCTGATCGAAGAACTCCGACAGCTGGGCCAGCCCCTCGCTGCTGCTGATGACCAAATCGACCAGTTCGTCGTGATCGGCGAGCACGAACTGGGCCTGGGTGATGGCCTCACCGAGCAGCCGCCGGGACCACAGCGCCAGCCGGTGCCGCTGCCGGTCGCTGGCGGTGACCGCGGACCGCACCTCGGCCACCACGAACTGCGAGTGCCCGGTCTCGGCCAGCACCGAGCGCACCACATCGGAGGCCTCGGGCGGCAGCGCATCGGCGATCTGCAGATAGAAATCGGCCGCGAGCGCATCGCCGATGTAGGTCTTGACCAGCGCTTCCAGCCAGGTACTCGGGGTGGTCAGGCGGTGATAGTTCTCCAGCGCGGGAGCGTATTTCGTCATCGCGGGCACGGTGTCGACCCCGCGGGCCGCCAAGGCCTCGTGCAGCACCTCGTAATGCCGCATCTCGGCGGCCGCCATGCTGGCCATGTTGATGCGGCCGGCCAGATTGGGCGCCATCCGGGCCTCTTCGGTCAGCCGGTAGAAGGCGGCCACCTCACCGTAGGCCAGGAGCGCGAACAACTCGGTGACTCCCGGCTGATCGACCGACACGCCCGGCGCCCGAGTCTCGCCGACGGAGACGACAGGCTGCGTGGACGACGTCTGCGGCGTCGAAGAAATCATGGTCCAACTCTAGTCTTCGGGCCAGGTGGCAACCGGGTGGCGGGTTGACCAGCTATCATGGGAGTCAGGTTGCGACCTTCTGAGCTATGCAAACGACTTGTTTCGACCGGTCGCCACCGAAGAAATGTGCGTGCACGTGGTTCGGCCCGCCCTCGATCGGCAGGGCCCGACGGAGCGGTATCCCCCGTCTAGCTGGGAATACCCGCCTTTTACTCGTCATCGTCGTGCGCGCGTGGACGCGACGAGGAAAGACAAGCGAAAGGCTGACGGCAGCGAAAGCTACGCCGACCACACATATGACTTCATCTGACCTGACTGCACCCGAAACACCCGACGTGGATGTCACCGTCCCCGAGACCAAGCCGGCCATCTCGTTCGCCGAACTGGGAGTGCGTGACGAAATCGTCCGTGCCCTGGCCGAGACCGGCAAGGAACACGCCTTCGCCATCCAGGAGCTGACCCTGCCGCTCGCGCTGGCCGGCGACGACCTGATCGGGCAGGCCCGCACCGGCATGGGCAAGACCCTCGCCTTCGGCGTGCCGCTGCTACACCGGATCACCAGCGACGGCGGACGCCCGCTCAACGGCACGCCGCGCGCACTCATCGTGGTGCCGACCCGCGAGCTGTGCCTGCAGGTCTACAGCGACCTGGAACTCGCCGCCAAATACCTGCGCGCCGACGATGTGGAGGGGCACACCGACCGCAAGTTCGTCGTGACCTCCATCTACGGCGGGCGCCCCTACGAGCCTCAGATCGAGGCGCTGCGCAAGGGCGTCGACGTCGTCGTCGGTACCCCGGGCCGGCTGCTGGACCTGGCCCAGCAGGGACACCTGCAGTTGGGCAGCCTGTCGGTGCTGGTGCTCGACGAGGCCGACGAAATGCTCGACCTGGGCTTCCTGCCCGATATCGAGCGGATTCTCCGGCTCACCCCCGATGACCGGCAGGCGATGCTGTTCTCGGCGACCATGCCGGGCCCCATCATCACGCTGGCACGCACCTTCATGAACCAGCCCACCCATATCCGGGCCGAGGCCCCGCAGTCCTCGCAGACCCACGACACCACCGAGCAGTTCGCCTACCGTGCCCACGCGCTGGACAAGGTGGAGATGGTCGGGCGCATCCTGCAGGCCGAGGGCCGCGGCGCGACGATGATCTTCACCCGCACCAAGCGCACCGCGCAGAAGGTCGCCGATGAGCTGGCCGAGCGTGGGTTCAAGGTCGGCGCCGTGCACGGCGACCTCGGCCAGATCGCGCGTGAGAAGGCGCTCAAGGCCTTCCGCACCGGTGAGGTCGACGTGCTGGTCGCCACCGATGTCGCCGCCCGCGGTATCGACATCGACGACATCACCCATGTCATCAACTACCAGATTCCCGAGGACGAGCAGGCCTACGTGCACCGCATCGGCCGGACCGGGCGCGCGGGCAAGACCGGCATCGCGGTCACCCTCGTCGACTGGGATGAGCTGCCGCGCTGGACGATGATCGACAAGGCGCTGGGCCTCGACAACCCCGACCCGGTCGAAACCTATTCCAGCTCACCGCATCTGTACGACGAGCTGAAGATCCCGGCCGGTGTGACCGGTTCGCTGACCGCACCGCCACGCAAGACCAAGACCCGCACCGAAGGTGAACGCACCGAACGCGTCGAGCGCACCGAACGTCCGGCCCGCAACCGCAATCGCCAGCGCACCCGCGCCGGTCAGCCCGCGACCGGCCATCCCGAGGGCGAGTCCGCGCCGCAGGACAGCACCGAGGGCCCCGCTGCCGACGCGGGCCAGGACTCCGAGGGCGCCGACGCGCCGGCCAAGCGACGCCGCCGGCGTCGTCCGCGTAAGACCAGCTCTCCCGCCAACGGCTAACGCCCTCGATGGTTGCTCCGGAACGCCGCACCCGCGGCGATCTGATCGCGGCCGCGGTGATCGTCGTGGTCGTCGCCGTCACCGCGGCGCTGATCTGGTGGACCAGCGATGCCCGGGCCACCATCAGCAAGCCGGCCACCGAACCGGTGCCGAGCCTGTCCCCGGCCACCCAGGTGCCGGACACACTCAAGCAGTTGTGGACGGCCCCGAGCGCGAAGACCACGATGCCGCTGGTGGTGGCCGGTGCGCTGGTGACCGGCGACGGCAACGGCGTCATCGGCCGTGATCCGCTCACCGGCACGGAATTGTGGAGCTACACCCGCGATCTCGAGTTGTGCGGCGTGACATCGGTGTATCAGTACGCCGTCGCGGTGTACCCGGACGCGCGGGGCTGCGGGCAGGCCAGCACCATCGATGCCGGGACCGGCAAGCGCGGCCCGGCCCGCACCGCCTACGCCGATCCCGAGGTGCACCTGTCCTCGGACGGCAGCACGGTGCTCTCGGCCGGCGACAGCCGCCTGGAACTGTGGCGCTCGGATATGGTCCGCATGCTCGGCTGGGGAACGCTCGATGCGCGCGTCAAACCCGATGTGCCGCAGTCACCGCTGTGCCGGCTGGTGTCGGCGGCGGCCAGTTCGGCCGCGGTGTCGGTGCTCGAATCCTGCCCGGAACAGACCGAGATGCGCCTGACCCTGCTGCGGCCGTCCGACGAGGAAGACACCCCCGAGGTCAAATACGAACAGCAGCCCGGTGTTTCATCCGATGCCGACGCCCGGGTGATCGCGGTCTCCGATACCACCACCGCGGTGTACCTGCCGACACCGAAGCCGGTGGTCAACATCGTCGACGACACCGGCACGGTCACCGCCAGCACACTGCTGGACAAGGCACCGTCGGCGGCGGCCACGATGTCCCGGACCGGTGACCTGATCACCTGGTGGACCGGCGATTCCGTGCTGGTCTTCGAGGCCGCCGGCCTGCGCTACAAATACACCGTCGCGCCCGCGCCCGGCGGCGCGCCGGTCGGCCCGGGCACCATGATGGCCGGCGAACTGCTGGTCCCGGTCACCGACGGCTACGACGTGTTCAACGCCGAAACCGGGACCGGCTTGAGGCATATCGACCTGGACCGCGAACCGACGGACAGCGCCGTCGTGCCGGCCGCGGCCGGCTCCACGCTGGTCGAGCAGCGCGGCGACACCGTCGTCGCGCTGGGACCACCCTGAACCCCTAGACCTCCGGGGTGAAGGTGCCCAGCGCCTTGCCTGTTTTCCAGTGCTTCAGCAGCGCCTCGGCCAGTTCCCGATATGCGACCGCGCCCTTGTTCTTCCGGCCCGCCAGCACCGATGACCCCGAGGCGCTGGCCTCGGCGAACCGCACGGTGCGCGGAATCGGCGGCGCGAGCACCGGCAGGTTGTAACGATCGGCCACGTCGAACAGCACGTCGCGGCTGTGCGTGGTGCGGGCGTCGTAGAGCGTGGGCAGTGCACCGAGCATCTTGAGATCAGGGTTGGTGATCTGTTGGACGTCGTTCACGGTCCGCAGGAACTGCCCGACACCGCGGTGTGCCAGCGTCTCGCACTGCAGCGGCACGATGACCTCGTCGGCGGCCGTCAGCCCGTTGAGCGTCAGCACACCCAGCGACGGCGGGCAATCGATCACCACCACATCGAAAGCTCCGTCCGATGTCGCCGCTCCCGCGGCTCCGACGCCAAGCTTCGACAACGCGCGCTTGAGCGCGTACTCGCGCCCCGCCCGCATCAGCAGCATCGCCTCGGCGCCGGCCAGGTCGATATTGGCCGGCAACAGCGTCATGCCCTCGGGCGTCTCGACGAGCGCCGCGCCCGGTTCGACATCGCCGAGCAGCACTTCGTGGATCGACACTGCAAGGGTGTCCGGGTCGTGGCCAAGCGAAAACGTCAGGGAACCCTGCGGATCGAGATCGACGAGCAGTACCCGCCGACCCTTCTCCGCCATCGCCGCACCGATCGACGCCACCGTCGTCGTCTTGGCGACCCCACCCTTTTGATTGGCGACCGCTAATACTCGCGTCACACGTTCATCCTGGCACGCGGATGCGGCGGCGGCTGCCCCGTGCGGCAGAATCGCCAGGGTGAGCGTCCACCAGCACCGGTTGATCTTGCTGCGCCATGGCGAAACCGAGTGGTCACGCAGCGGTAAACACACCGGACGCACCGATATCGAACTCCTCGACATCGGCCGCGAACAGGCCGCGCTGGCCGCCGAGGTCATCGGCGACCTCCAACTGCGCCACCCTCTGGTGGTCAGCAGCCCGCGACAGCGCGCCCAGTTGACCGCCGCACTCGCGGGGCTGACGGTCGACGAGGTCTCACCGCTGCTGGCCGAATGGGATTACGGCGACTACGAGGGCCTGACCACCCCCGAGATCCGCGAGACGGTTCCGGGCTGGACGGTGTGGACACACGGATCCCCCGGCGGCGAGACGGCCATCCAGGTGTCCGACCGCGCCGACGCCGCCATCGCCCTGGCCTTGGAACACATGGAATCCCGGGACGTGGTGTTCGTCGGCCACGGCCATTTCTCCCGCTCGGTGCTGAGCCGGTGGGTTGAACTGCCCATTTCCGAGGGAGTGCGGTTCTCGATGGCCGCCGCCTCGATCGCGGTGTGTGGGTTCGAGAAGGGCATCCGCCAGATCAGCGCGCTCGGGCTGACCGGGCACACCAATCCCTGCCTGCCCCCGGCGTGACCCCGACCTTCGTCCTTTCCGGACCGTCGGGCACCGTGGTGGCCGACGGCAGCGACACCGGCTTCTCGGAGGTGGCCGCCGCCCAGCACGCGCTACACACCGGTGCCGCGCCGGTGGTGTTGGGCGCCTTGCCTTTTGACCTCGACGGTCCCGCGGCCCTGCAGGTGCCCGGCACCGTCCGCCGGACTGACGCATTGCCGGAATGGCCCGACACCGCCCCACCGGTGATCCACACCCGCGACACGTTGCCGCCGGGCCCCGTGCACCGGGAACGAGTGGCCGAGGCGGTGCGCCGGCTGCGCGCCGCGGAGTCACCGCTGCAGAAGGTGGTGCTGGCGCGCGCGATGCGGCTGGTCGCCGACACCCCGTGGGATGCCCGCTCGGTGCTGCGCAGGTTGGCCGCCGCCGATCCCGCGGCGACGGTCTACCTTGCCGATCTGTCACCGGCCGGCGCCGAGTATCAGGGGCGGCTCCTCGTCGGCGCCAGCCCGGAACTGCTGGTTGCCCGCGACGGTGACACGGTGGTCTGCCAACCGTTCGCAGGTTCGGCACCGCGCTCGGCCGACCCCGACGTCGACGCGCGCAATGCCGCGGCGCTGGCGGCGTCCGGTAAGAACCGGCACGAGCATGCGCTCGTCGTCGACGTGATGCGCTCGGCACTGGAACCGCTGTGTGCCGACCTGGAGATCGCCGACGAGCCGCAACTGCACGGCACCGACGCACTGTGGCATCTGAGCACCCCGATCCGCGGCCGGTTGCGGTCGGCGGAGACCACCGCGCTGGATCTGGCGCTCGCGCTGCACCCGACACCGGCGGTGGGCGGGGTGCCCACCGAGCTGGCCGCCGCACTGATCACGGAGCTGGAGGGCGACCGCGGCTTCTACGCCGGCGCCGTCGGCTGGTGCGATGCGCGCGGCGACGGCCGCTGGGTGGTGTCGATCCGATGCGCGGTGCTGGATGCCGACCGCCGCAGCGCGCTCGCGCACGCGGGCGGTGGCATCGTCGCCGAGTCCGATCCCGATGACGAGGTCGACGAGACCACCACGAAATTCCGGACGATCCTGACAGGGCTGGGGGCAAGCACATGACATCGGCGAGCAGCGGAGCAAATCGCACATGACTGAAGTGATCCGTCGCGCGCGACCGGGTGACGAGGCCGAGATCGTCGCGATGATCCGCGAGCTGGCCGAGTTCGAACACGCCGCCGATGAGTGCGTGGTGAACGAAAAGTCGCTGCACACCGCTCTTTTCAATGATCAGCCGACCGCGCACGCCCATATCGTCGAGATCGACGGCCGGGTGGCCGCGACCGCGGTGTGGTTTCTGAACTTCTCCACCTGGGACGGGGTGTCCGGGATCTACCTGGAGGATCTCTATGTGCGCCCGGACTTCCGCCGCCGCGGTCTGGCCCGGAAGTTGTTGTCCACCTTGGCCGCCGAGTGCAAGACCCGTGGCTACACGCGGCTGAGCTGGGCGGTTCTCAATTGGAATGTCAATGCCATCGCACTGTATGACGCCGTCGGCGGTAAGCCGCAGACCGAATGGACCACCTACCGGGTGTCGGGGCCCGAACTCACCGCGCTGGCCCAAGGCTGATTCCCGGGTCGCCCCGCTCCAGCCCGCCGGAAGAGATCTAGTCCCTGCCCGCCATCCACTGCACCGACGACGGGCTGAACAACATGCCCAGCGCCGTCAGCGCCAGCAGACCGACCAGGATGCCATAGACCACGTGGTGGCTGGTGATGACGTACCAGGCGATCGGCAGCAGCAGCAGGTTGGTGGGCACCGCGATCCCGCGGCCCCAGCGCCGGCCGGTGATCAGCGCCCAGCCACCGGCCAGCACGCCGCCGCCGATGAGCACGAACCAGACCGCGGTGCCGTACCCGTTGACGATCTGTTGGTCGGCACCGCCGAAGGCCCGGACCAGCAGCACCGCGGCCATGATCAGCCCGGCCACGCCTTCGGCCGCCACCAGGAACCCGACGTAGCGGACGATCGGCGGTTGCAGGTTCACGACAGTTTTGCGGCGAAGTGGCGCACCGCATACTCGTAGCCGGCGGGCCCGGCACCGGCGATCACGACGTCGGCCACCTCCGAGACGAAGGAGTGGCGACGGTACTCCTCGCGGGCATGCACATTGCTCAAATGCACTTCCACCACCGGCAAATCGACCGATCGCAGGGCATCGGCGATGGCCACCGAGGTGTGGCTGTAGGCGCCCGGGTTGATGATGATGCCGGCGCAGTCGCCGCGCGCGGCGTGGATCGCGTCGATGAGAGCGCCCTCGTGGTTGCTCTGGATGGCACGCACCTCGAAGCCGGATTCCGCGGCGTGTGCGGTGACGTCGGACTCGATCTGGGCCAGCGTGGTGGCGCCATAGACCTCGGGCTGGCGGGTGCCGAGCAGGTTGAGGTTCGGCCCGTTGACGAGGAGCAGGCGCTGCCGGTTCGGACGTGGGTTCACGCGATCACGGTACCGAGGCGCTACCGCTGGGCGGCGAGGCGCACCGGTGCGTTGTCGGTGCCGTAGCCGTCATACCCGCCGATACGCTGCACGAACTCGAAGAACACCGTGCCGACCGTGCGGGTGTAGAAGTGGATGAACTCACCCTGGGGGCTGCGGTCGTAGAGCAGGTTCAGCGCTTTCAATTCGGCGACCCGATCTTCCGCCAGCCCGAACCGCCCGGACAGGTAGTCGTAATAGTTGTCGGGCACCGGCAGGAACGGCAGGCCGTTGTCCGCCGCGGCGCGGGCCAATGCGATGACGTCATCGCAGGCGAAGGCGACGTGCTGGGGCAGGCCTGCGCCGTCGAGGATGTGCGGGGCGACATTGAGCGGCAGCCGCACCGACAGGTCCGCGTTGTGCATGACCTGGCTGCGGATCAGGCCGGTGGGCCCGGGCACCTCGGCGGGCGCCCCGGCGGACAGGCCGAACACGCTGGTCAGGAACAGCACCGCGTCGTCGGCGGTCTGCCAGGGCTGGGTCAGGTTGACGTGATCGATCGCCATGGACCGGCCGTCATCGGCGAGTCCGCCCTCGAACTCGTCGACCCACCGAGGCAGCACTGACCAGAAAAACTCGGTGCCGTCGGGGGCCACGGCGGCACCCAACGGCTGCTCGGCGGCGTAGGTCCGGCGGTAGGCCAGCGGCGCCATCAGTTCGGCGGCGCGCCGCGAGGTGGCCTCGGCGTCGGGTACCTGCAGACCGACCGCCGCGACGTGCGGTACCCGGTCGCGGGCCTGCTGCTCGTTGAGCACCACCCGGGCAGCACCGGCGGACCACAGCGATACCGGCTTGGTGCGGTGCTTGCCGCGCGGTGTGAAGCCCAGCTGGCCCAGCACCACCTCGACCTCGCTGGTGTCCTCGGCCTTGATCTCCACGAAATCGAAGCCGGTCGGCGGCTTGGCGTCGGTGAGCGTGTGCAGCACCTGATCGCCCAGCCAGCGCAACGAGCGCAGCGCGTGCACGGCGGTGTGGCCCGGATCGGTCTGGCGGAAGGTGTCGTTGAAGACCTCCAGTGACCACGGCCCGTCGTATCCGGCGGCCAGGGTGTGCCGCACGAAGGAGGCCAGATCGAAGCTGCCCTCGCCAGGGAACAACCGGTGGTGCCTGCTCCAGGACAGCACGTCCATGGACAGTGCGGGGGCGTCGGCCAGCTGCAGGTAGAAGATCTTGTCACCGGGGATCTGCTCGATGGCCGACGGATCGTGTCCGCGGGAGAGCACGTGGAAACTGTCAAGGCAGACACCGACATTCGGGTGATCGGCGAGTTGCACGATGCGCCAGGCGCGGCGATAGTCGTCGACGAAGCGGCCCCAGGCCAGCGCCTCGAACGCGATGCGGATGCCGCGGGTCTGCGCGATGTCACCGATGCGGCGCAACTGGTCGGCGGAGACCTCATCGGAGTCGACGGTTGCCGTGGCGACATTGCTGCACACCAGCACGGTGTCGATGCCGAGGCGTTCGGCGGTGGCGAAGGTGGCATCGGCGCGGCGCAGGTTCTCGGTGAAGGTGTCCTCGTCGACGCCTTCGAGGTCGCGCAGGGGTTGGTAGAGATCCAGGCTCAGCCCGAGCCGGTGGACCAGGTGCCGGATCTCCTCCGGGGAATGGTCGTTGGCGATCAGGTCGGGTTCGAAGATCTCGACGCCGTCGAATCCGGCCGCAGCGCAGGCGTGCAGCTTCTCGACCAGCGAGCCCGACAGTGACACGGTGGCGATCGAGGTCTTCATGCCCAATTAATGTACTAGTTAGTTCATTGCCTGGGAAGGGGTCGGCCCCAGTAAGCTCTGCCCCCATGGCCGCCAAGCCCAAAGCCGAACTGCAGCGCGACGCCGAGCGCACGCGCGCCGAGCTGCTCACGGTGGCCACCGAGGTGTTCGCCGAATCCGGCTACTCGGGCGCGCGGGTCGACGAGATCGCCGAACGGACCCGCACCACCAAGCGGATGATCTATTACTACTTCGGCAGCAAGGAACAGCTCTATCTGGCCGTCCTGGAGGACGCGTACCGCGGCATCCGGGAGGCCGAGCAGAAGCTGCGGGTCGACCATGACAACCCCGTCGTGGCGATCCGTCGGCTGGCCGAGGTCACCTTCGATCACCACATCGCCCATGACGCGTTCATCCGGCTGGTGTCCATTGAGAACATCCACCGGGGTCAGTTCATCCAGCAGCTGCGTGAACTCCCCGACCTCTCCCGGCCCGCCACCTCACTGCTCGACGAGATCCTGCGCGACGGGCGCGCGGCCGGCGTCTTCCGCGATGACGTGGCGGCCCTCGACGTGCACGTGGTGATCAGTTCCTACTGCGTGTTCCAGGTGGCCAACCGCTACACCTTCGGATACCTGTTCGACGTCGACTTCACCGAGACGTCGCAGCGCGCCCACCTGCGCCGGATGCTCGGCGACATGGTGGTGGGCTGGCTCACCACCCAGCCCTGACGCCGTCCCCGAACGCCGCACGGCCACCCGAGCGAACCGCGGCCTGGCCAGAGACCCAGTTCACACTCACCCCTTGACGCGACGCGCGCCACAATGCTCTACTTTGCGTACGTACCAGTTAGTACATTAAGAGAGCAGGACGAGGATGAACCACCCGCAGCCGTACTTGGTAGGGCTCATCGGCAACGGCATCGGGCCGTCGCTGACACCCGCGCTGCACATGGCCGAGGGTCGCGCCCAGGGCCTCGACTACCTCTACCGGACCCTCGACCTGGGCGCGCTGGGGCTGGCACCCGAACAGATCGGCGAGATCCTGCGTTGGGCCCGCACCCTGGGCTACAACGGCCTCAACATCACCCACCCGTGCAAGCAGCTGGTGCTCCCCCACCTCGATGACATCGACGAGGCGGCCGCCACCCTCGGCGCGGTCAACACCGTCGTCTTCGAAGGCGGCCGGGCCGTCGGCTACAACACCGACACCACCGGGTTCGCCCACGGCTTCACCGAGGCCCTGCCCGGCGCGGCGCTGGACTCCGTGGTGCTGATCGGCGCCGGCGGCGCCGGGACCGCGGTCGCCGACGCACTGTTACGCCTGGGCGTCGGACACCTGAGCGTCGTCGACCTGGATGTGGACCGCGCCACCGCACTGGCGCACGAACTCGGCGGCCGGCACCCGCTCACCCGCGTGGACGCCTCGTCTTTCGACAAGCTCTCGGTGCTGCTGCCGGGCGCCGACGGCGTCGTGCACGCCACCCCCACCGGGATGGCCGAACACCCCGGTATCGCCTTCGACGCCGCGCTGCTGCACCCGAAGCTGTGGGTGGCCGACATCGTCTACCGGCCACTGGAGACCGCGCTGCTGCAGGCGGCCCGCGCCGCCGGGTGCCGCACGCTCGACGGCGGTCACATGGCCGTCTACCAGGCCGTCGACGCCTTCGCGCTGATCACCGGTATCGCCCCCGATGCCGCACGCATGTCCACCCATTTCCGCAATCTGGTCGCCTGAGACCAACCCGCCCACCTGACCTGATCCCCACCCACCCGCCAGATCCGTTCAAAGGAGACCCGGATGACCACCACCGAAGCACAACCGCCCGAATCAGCACCGGCCCGCACACCGCGCAAGGCCGCACTGGCCAGCTTCATGGGCAGCGCCGTGGAGTACTACGACTTCTTCCTGTTCGGCTCGGCCGCCGCACTGATCTTCCCGCACGTGTTCTTCCCGTCGAACGACGAAGCCGCCCTGGTGATGTCGTTCGCCACATTCGGGTTCGCCTACATCGCGCGCCCCGTCGGCGCCGTCATCCTCGGGCACTTCGGCGACCGCATCGGCCGTCAACGCGTCCTGATGTTCACGCTCGTCCTGATGGGCATATCCACCTTCATGATCGGCTGCCTGCCCGGCTTCGACACCATCGGCTGGGCCGCCCCCGGCCTGCTGGTGTTCTGCCGACTGCTGCAGGGCCTTTCGGCCGCCGGCGAACAGGCCGGCGCCAGTTCACTGACCTTGGAACACTCCCCCGACAACCAACGCGCCTTCTACACATCGTGGACACTGACCGGCACCCAGGGCGGCCTGATTCTTGCCTCGCTGGTGATGATCCCGTTCATGGCGCTGCCGGATGAAGCCAAATACAGCTGGGGCTGGCGGGTGCCGTTCTGGCTGTCGGCCGTCGTCGTCGTGGTCGCCTACTTCATCCGTCGGCAGTTGCACGAGACCCCCCAGTTCACCGAGGCCAAGAAGGCCGGCACCATCGCCCGGATGCCGCTGATCCCGTTGCTGCGCAACCACTGGCGCGACGTCGTGCGGGTTATCCTCTGCGCCTTCATCGCCGCGGTGTCAACGGTTTTCGGCAACCTGGCACTCGCCTACGGCAAAGCCGTCGGCCTGGAAGCCGACCTCACCCTGTGGCTCGTCGTGGTCGCCAACGTCGGTGCGCTGATCACCCAGCCGTTCTTCGGCAGGCTCGCCGACCGCATCGGCCGCAAGCCGGTGTTCATCTACGGCGCACTGTCCTCGGCGGTCCTGATGCCCTTCTACATGCTCTCGATGAGCCAGGGCAACCATCTGCTGACCTTCGCCCTGTCTGTCGCGACCTTCTCGTGCGGCTACGCCGCCGCCAACGCGGTCTGGCCCTCGTTCTACGGTGAGATGTTCTCCACCCAGGTACGGTTCTCCGGTCTGGCCATCGGTACCCAATTGGGTTTCCTGGTAGCAGGTTTCGCGCCGTCGATCGTCACCGCGCTCGGCGGGGTCCGCGAAGGTGGCTGGGTGGTCATCAGCATCTTCACCGCGGTGGTCTGCCTGATCGCCGCAGGTTCGGCCCTCACCGCCCGCGAAACCCGGGACGTACCCACCGAATTGCTGGGGCAACGAGTCCCGCAGGGCGAGCTCGTCAGGCACTGACGGCTCAGAGCAGTCGCCCGATTCCCCGCGCGGCGACCTGCAGGGCCCCCAACAACCGCTGGCGGTCGCGTTTCAGGGTGGGCACCACCACCCCGATCGCGGCCGCCACGGCGTTATCCGAGGCGCGGATCACCGGCACCGCCATCGAACACGCCCCGATCGACATCTCCTCCACCGTCACCGCCACCCCGTCGCGACGGATCCGCTCCAACTGTGCATCGAGCACCGCCGGCGACGTGATCGTCTTGGCCGTGACCCGCACCAGCGCGGCACACACCTGTTCACGCACGTCGGCAGGCGCGTGCGCGAGCAGAACCTTGCCCACACCGGTGCTGTGCATCGGCAGCCTGCTGCCCACCGTGCTGACGATCGGCACCGAGGCCCGCCCGGACATCCTGGACAGGTAGAGCACCTGGGCGCCGTCGCGCACCGCGAGGTGCACCGTGGCCAGGGTGGCGGCGTACACGTCGTACAGGAACGGCTCGGCGAGCTGCTTCAACCGGCCCTCCACCGGCGCCTGCAGGCCGGCCTCCCACAACAGCCTGCCGACCACGAACCGCCCGTCCGCGCGGCGTTCCAGCGCGGCGCCGGCCACCAGTTCGGAGGCCAGCCGCGATGCCGTCGGCACCGTGAGGCCGGCCCGGTGGGCGAGTTCGGTCAGCGTCAGCGCGCGGTGGCGCTCATCGAAGGCGGCGACCATCGCCAGCAACCTGGCGGCCACCGTGGTGCCCGGTACCGATGTGTTCCCCGCCAACCGCAGAATCCTTTCGCTGAGCGGAAGTCTACTCTTCCGCGGCCGGTGGCCGACTGACTAACGTCAGACCGCATGACAGCCCCGAACTCCACCCGCACGGCTACCGATCCCGATAGCGCCTCGGCGAGCCAGGCTGAGATCAACGCCGAGATGGCCGCCATCGAAACCGCTTACCTGCAAACAGGTATCGAGGAATCGCAGCCCCGGCTGGACTACGCCCCCTACCGCAGCAGTCTGCTGCGCCACCCCACCAAGGATCTGCATCACGCCGATCCGGAGGCCCTCGAGCTGTGGGCGCCGGTGTTCGGTGAGCGCGATGTGCACCGGCTGGAATCGGATCTGACGATCCAGCACAACGGCGACCCGATCGGCGAACGCATGGTCATCACCGGACGCGTCCTCGACGGCGACGGCCGGCCGGTGCGCCACCAGCTGGTCGAGATCTGGCAGGCCAATTCGGCGGGCCGCTATGTGCACAAACGCGACCAGCACCACGCCCCACTGGATCCCAACTTCACCGGTGTCGGCCGCTGCCTCACCGATGCCGACGGCACCTACCGCTTCACCACCATCAAGCCGGGCCCCTACCCGTGGAAGAACCATCGCAACGCCTGGCGACCCGCACACATCCATTTCTCGTTGTTCGGAACGGATTTCACGCAGCGAATGATCACCCAGATGTACTTCCCCGGCGACCCGTTGTTCGCCCTGGACCCGATCTACCAGGCCATCACCGACCAGAAGGCGCGTGACCGGCTGGTCGCCGCCTACGACCACGATGTCACCAGTCACGAATGGGCCACCGGCTACCGGTGGGACATCGTGCTGACCGGCTCGCAGCGCACCCATTTCGAGAACGGTGAGGAACACTGATGACCATGCTGACCGCCACTCCCGGGCAGACGATCGGCCCGTTCTACGGCTACGCCCTGCCGTTCGACCGCGGCGGCGAGCTGGTCCCCGCCGGCGCTCCCGGCGCCATCCGCTTCCACGGGGTCGTCACCGACGGCGCCGGCCGGCCGGTACCCGATGTGCTGCTGGAGATCTGGCAGGCCGACGCGGAGGGCCGGGTGCCCCACACCGCGGGATCGCTACATCGCGACGGCTGGACCTTCACGGGCTGGGGCCGGGCATCCACCGACGACGAGGGGCAGTTCAGTTTCAGCACCGTCGAGCCGGCGGCCGGTGCGCCGGGCCGGGCGCCGTTCATCGCGATCACGGTCTTCGGGCGCGGGCTGCTCAACCGACTGTTCACCCGGGCCTACGTGCCGGGCCCGGACTGCGCCGACGATCCGCTGCTGTCCGGTCTGCCCGCCGACCGGCGCGACACCCTGATCGCCACCCGCGACGAGCAGGGCCTGCGCTTCGACATCCGGCTGCAGGGTGACGGCGAGACGGTTTTCCTGCGGTACCCGGGCCAATGAGCGACCTGTTCTGGCCCGGTGATCACCGCGCGGGCGCGGTGATGTCGGATGCCGCGCTGCTCACCGCGCTTGCCGCGGTCGAGAATGCCTGGCTGACAGTCCTCGTCGACGCCGGTATCGCGCCGGCGGCGGCCGCCGCGGGGCTGACCGCGCTGGTATCGGAGGCGGATCTGGCAGACCTCGCCGTCGCCGCGGAGAAAGACGGCAACCCCGTCACCGCGCTGGTGGCGCTGCTGCGCACGCGGGCCGGCGGCGACACCGCCACCTGGTTGCACCGCGGGCTGACCAGTCAGGACGTGCTGGACACCGCCCTGATGCTGTGCACCCGCGACGCACAGGCGACCGTGCACGCCCACCTGGCCGCACAGCTGCGCACTCTGCTGTCCTTGATCGAAACCCACCGTGATGCACCGGTTCTCACCCGAACGCTGACCCAGGCTGCGCTACCGGGCACCTTCGGCGGCAGGTTCGCGGGGTGGCTCAACGCCATCCTGGACACCGCCGAACCCTTGTCAGCCCTTGCTTTTCCGGTGCAGTGCGGCGGCGCGGCAGGCACCATGGCGGCGGCGACCGAACTGTCCGGGTCGCCGGAGGCCGCACTGCGACTTGCCGACGCGCTGGCCGACGCGCTCGATCTGAGGACCGCGCTTCCGTGGCACACCACCCGCGGCACGCTGACCCGCATCGGTGACGCGCTGGTCACCTGCACCGACGCCTGGGGTCACATCGCCAACGACATCGCCGCGGGTGTCCGGGTCGGGGAACTCGCCGAGGGCTCCGGCGGCGGATCGTCGACCATGCCACACAAGAACAATCCGGTGCTCACGGTGCTGCTGCGCCGGACCGCGATGTCGGCGCCGCAGTTGGGCGCCACCCTGCACACCGCGTCCGCGGCCAGCGTCGACGAACGCTCCGACGGCGGCTGGCACGCCGAATGGGCCGCGCTGCGGACCCTGGCGCGGCGCACCGTGGTGGCCGCATCGCAGGCCGTCGATCTACTGAGTGGTCTGCGCGTCGATACCGCCACCGCGGCCGCGAACCTCGCCGCCGCCCCGGGCATCGACGCCGAGCAGCACTCCATGCAGGCGCTGACCGGACGCACCGGGTCGGCCGATTACCTCGGCGCCACCGCCCATCTCGTCGATACCGCGGTGGACCGCGCCCGGCTCTACCTCAAGGAGAACCGTGACCACACATGACGACGGTATGGCGGTGCGCCGCCAGGTGCTCGGCGATGCGCACGTCGACCGCGCGGTGGCCGCCACCACGGCATTCACCGCCGACTTCCAAGACCTGATCACCCGGTACGCCTGGGGTGAGATCTGGACCAGGCCCGGCCTGGACCGGAAGTCGCGCTCGATGATCACCCTGACCGCGCTGATCGCCCGCGGCCATCACGACGAATTCGCCATGCATGTGCGGGCCGCGCTGCGCAACGGGCTGACCGCCGACGAGATCAAGGAGGTGATCCTGCAGAGCGCGATCTACTGCGGGGTCCCCGATGCCAACAACGCGTTCCGGATCGCCGCCGAGGTGCTCGGCGAGTAACCCTCCCGGGCGCGTCGACCCGGTACATGTCCCGATCGGAAACGTGCCGGTGTCGGCGTGCGTGATTTACACAGCTGCGGCGACCGCGTTGCATGGACGCCATGACGATCAGCGTGACCGAGCGCGCCGAGCTGCGATCCGCGGTCCGCGCCCTGCTGCACGACGACTGCACCGAGGCCGACGTGCGGCGGGTGATGACCTCACCGGACGGCTTCGACCGTGAACTGTGGGCCAAGCTGGCGGCGCAGGGCGTACCGGGACTGCTGGTGGAACCCGAGTATGGCGGTGTCGGTCTGGGCGCGCCGGAGTTGGAGGCCGTCGCCGAGGAGACCGGGGCCGCCCTGCTGCCCGCGCCGTTCCTGTCCGGCGCGGTACTGACCGTTGCGCTCATCCAGTCGGCCGGCACCGAGGCCGACAAGCAGCGTCTGCTCCCCGGGCTGGCCGACGGCACCGCGATCGGCACCGTGGCCGTCACCGGGGCCCGCGGGACCTGGACCGCCGACGCGGTCGACATCCGGGCCGGCGCGGACGCCACCCTGACCGGGACCGCGCACTACGTCACCTTCGGGCAGATCGCCGATGTCGTCCTGGTCATCGCGCTGACCGACAACGGCCCCGCCGTCTTCGAGGTCGCCCCCGATGCCCCCGGCTTCCAGCGCACCGCCGCAACGGTTTTCGATGCGACCAGCCCGCTGTCCACCTACACCTTCACCGCGACCCCGGCCCGGCGCATCGGCACCGCGGGCTGGGATGCGGTGCAGCAGGCGCTGGATCTGGCGGTGATCGCCATGGCCGGCGAGCAGGCCGGCGGCTCCCGGCGGATCTTCGACATCACCGTCGACTACCTCAAGACCCGCATCCAGTTCGGCCGCCCGATCGGCAGCTTCCAGGCGCTCAAGCACATGGCTGCCGACCTGCTGCTGCAGGTCGAATCGGCGACCTCGGCAGCCCAGCACGCCGCGGCCCGCTACCAAGACCCCGAAACCCGCGCCGGCGCCGTCGCACTGGCGGGCTTCACGTGCGCCGAAGCGTATGTCGAGACGGCCATGCAGGCCATCCAGATGCACGGCGGCATCGGGTTCACCTGGGAACATCCCGCGCACCTGTTCCTGCGCCGGGCGCGCACCGGCCTGCAACTGTTCGGCGACTCCGCGGCACACCGCGAGCGCTACCTGCTGTCGAAGGGCGCCTGAGATGACCGAGAACACCCTGCCCTCCGCCGACGAGCTGCGTGCCGAGGTCCGCGACTGGCTGGCCGCCCACTGGACCGCCCTGCCCAAATCCGATGACCCGTGGGCGAGTTCGCCGCAGCGTATCGCGTGGCTGGAAAAGGTCCTCGACGCCGGATACGCCACACCGACCTATCCGGCCCAGTGGTACGGCCGGGAGTATCCCCACCAGCTCGCCAACGTCATCGACCAGGAGTTCCGCGCGGTGCGTGCACCGGGCGCCCGCCAGGACAAGTACAGCATTCCGGCCAACACCGTGCTGAAATTCGGCACCGAGCAGATCAAACACGATCTGTTGCGCGACTTTCTCACCGAGAGGTCGCGTACCTGCCTGCTCTACAGCGAGCCCGGGGCGGGCTCGGATCTGGCCGGCGTGCGCACCACCGCGGTGCGTGACGGCGACCAGTGGGTCATCAACGGCCAGAAGGTGTGGACATCGGGAGCGTTGACGTCGGACTACGCGCTGCTGATCGCCCGCACCGACTGGGATGCGCCCAAACACCAGGGCATCACCTTCTTCATCATCGGAATGAAACAGCCCGGGATCGAGGTCCGGCCGCTGCACCAGATCACCGGCGAGTCGCACTTCAACGAGGTGTTCATCACCGATGCGAAGACGCCCGACGCCTACGTCGTCGGCGGCACCGGCAACGGCTGGCGGGTGCTGCAGACCGCACTGGCCTACGAGCGCTCCCTGATGGGGTCGGCCGGGCGATCCGGTCGCAACAGCTCCAAGGCCAACAGCCTCGTCGACCTCGCCCGCGAGCACGGACGTCTCGACGACGCTGCGGTGCGCAGGTCACTGGCCGAGGCGCTCGCCCTGCGAGAACTCAACGGCCTCAACAACGCCCGCGCGAAGGCCGAGGCCAAGCAGGGCACTTCATCACCGGTCATGTCACTGGGCAAGCTGGCGATGTCGGGCATCCTGCACGCCGAGGCGCGACTGAAGACCGACATCATCGGCGCTCAGGCCCTGCTGGCCGGAAGCGACAACCCCGAATCCGATGACGTGAACTTCTTGACGCTCAACGCGTTCTTCACCTCGATCGGCGGCGGCACCGACCAGATCCAGCGCAACATCATCGGCGAACGGGTGCTCGGGCTGCCCAAGGAACCCGAAGTCGACCGCGATATCCCGTTCCGCCAGGCCCGGAGGAACTAGAACCCATGCCCTATGACCCGCCACTGTCCGGCGTACGGGTCCTCGACCTGACCACCGGCCCGATGACAGCCGTCGGACGCCTGCTGGCCGATCTGGGCGCCCACGTCACTGTGGTTGCGCTGCAAGGTGTCAGCTCCCAGGACGAACCGCTGCCGCTGGACACGGCAATGAACCGGCACGGACTGGATGCGGTGACCGTGGCGGACCCCCACACCTGGACCCGCATGCTGGCCGACGCGGACATCCTCATCGAGAACACCGCGCCGGGCTCCGCCGCCGAAGGTGCACTGGCCGTCCGCGCGATCCGGACGGCGCACCCGACACTGGTGATCCTGTCCATCAGCGATTTCGGCCGCGACACCCGATTCCGGAACTGGCAGGCCACCACGCCGGTGCTGCACGCCCTGACCAGTGAGCTGTCCCGGTCCGGGATCCCCGGGCGCGCACCCCTGGTGCCGCCCGGGCGCCACCTGCCCTACCAGGTCGCCGCCGCGCAGGCGGCGGTGTTCACCGTCAGCGTGCTGCTGGACCGATTGCGGACCGGCGAAGGCGATCTCATCGACTTCTCGGTGCTCGACGGCGCCATGCAGACCCTCGATCCGCCGTACGGCACGGCCGGTACCGCCTCGGCCGGGGTGGCGCTGAGCGCGCAGAAGCGCAATTGGGCTGCCGAGCAGTTGCGGTACCCGATCATCGCGTGCCGCGACGGGCACGTGCGAATCTGCCTGTTGGCCAAAAGGCAGTGGGAGGGCATGTTCGAATGGTTGGGCCGCCCAGCCGAATTCGCCGACCCGAAGTACTACAGCCTGCGAGAGCGCCTCACCTCGGTCGAGTTGCTGGGCGCGATCGGGCGATTCTGCGCCGACAAGACGCGCGCCGAACTGGAGGAGCAGGGCCAACGCCACCGGGTGCCGACCGCGGCAGTGCTGTCCCTCGCCGAGGCGCTGCGCAGCGAACACGTCAGAGAGCGCGGCTTCTTCCGCGACGTCGAGCTCAGCACGGGCGTGACGGCACCGGTTCCGGTGGGCATCGTCGAGATCGACGGGCACCGGGCCAGCACGCTCAACTCCCCCAGCAGGCCGGGCGCCCGGCTCGCGGGTGCACCCATCCTGGGCGGGCGAACGCGCCGCGACGAAGGCCTGCCACTGGAGGGTCTGCGGGTGCTGGATCTCGGGGTCATCGTGGTGGGCAGCGATACCGGCCGGCTGTTCGGTGACCTCGGCGCCGACGTCGTCAAGATCGAGAACTCGGCGTTCCCGGACGGACTGCGCGGCAACCTTGCGTCGATATCGCACACCTATGCCGCCGGGCACCGCAACAAGAAGTCGATCAGCATCGACCTGCGCATCCCGGAAGGCCAGGCGCTGGCGCACCGGCTCGTCGAGTCCGCCGACGTGGTGCTGACCAACTTCAAACCCGGTGTCGCCGCCACCCTGGGAATGGACCACGACACGCTGCACCGAATCAACCCGGGCATCGTCGTCGTGGACAGTTCGGCGTTCGGCCCGACGGGGCCGTGGGCGAACCGGCTCGGCTACGGCCCGCTGGTCCGGGCCGCCGCGGGGTTCACCGACCAGTGGGCCTACCCGGACGAACGGGATCATTCCCCGTCGCTTCGCTCGCCCCAGGACGATTCCCCGTCGCTTCGCTCGCCCCAGCCTGCCTTCTGCGATGCCGTCACCGTCTACCCCGATCATGTCGCCGCGCGGATCGGCGCGCTCGCCGCGCTGGCCCTGCTGCTGCGCCGGGAGCGCACCGGGGCCGGCGGAGCCGCCAGCGTCGCCCAGTCCGAGGTGATGATCAGCCATCTGGCCGCCGAGATCGCCGGCAAGGTGCTCGGCCTCCCCGAGCAGCCGCCCGCGCATCCGTGGGGCCTGTTCCCCGCCCGCGGCGTCGACGCCTGGGTCGCGGTGACCGTCCGCGACGATGCCGACCACCGGGCCCTGCGCACCGTGATCGGCGAGCGCCCGCTGGCCGAATGGACCGCCGAGCACAGCGCAGGCGAGGCCATGGAACTGCTCCAGACCGCGGGAGTGCCCGCCGGCGCCGTCCTGCACGCCGCCGATGTGCCCGGCTGGGCCTACTACATCGACCGGCGCGCGTTCCGGGAGGAGTTGCATCCGCACGGCCGGGAGCCCTACATCCTGGAGAACGCCCAGATCCACTCCGACCGCATCGCGGACCCGCCACTGGGGCAGGCCCCGCTGCTGGGTGAGCAGACCCGCGAGCTGGCCGCCGAGCTGCTGGGACTGAGCCAGGACGAGATCGACGATCTGATGGCCCGCGGAGTCCTGGAGTCGGTGGCCGAGGTGGCCACACCGCCTCGCTGACCCGGCGCCCGCGCCCCAGGCTTAAGATCGCCGGAGCCAACATCAGCCTCGACCTGTTTCGGACGTGCCCGCATGCAAGTGGACTTCACCAGGCTCCGCTATTTCGTCGCAGTCGCCGAGGAACTGCACTTCAAACGTGCCGCCGACCGGCTGATGATCACCCCACCGCCGTTGAGCAAGCAGATAAAGCTGCTGGAGAACGAACTCGGCGGTCAACTGTTCGAACGCGACTACCACAACGTGCGGCTCACCCCGCTGGGCGAGAGGCTGCTGGGCCCGGCCCGCGACATCCTCGACCGGGTCGACGACCTCAAGGCCCTGGCATCGCGAATCACCAACGGCGCCAAGCCGGTCCGGATCGGCGCCACCGCATACGCACCATCGGACTTCCTGGCGCGACTGGAGACGACGGTCGCCGCGCTGAGGTCCCCGGCCGAGTTCAGTGTGCCCGGATCGGCGGCGGAGGTCATCGCCAAACTCGTGTCCGGGCACCTCGATCTGGGCCTGATCCACCTGCCGCACTCCGACAAGCGATTACGCCACCGGGTGGTGGCCAGTTACCCGGGCGCGATCGCCGTTCGCTTCGATGATCCGCTGGCCGCCGGCGACAGCGTGACCATCGAGGCACTGCGTGACCGTGACGTGGTGATCGACTTCGCCCGACCGAACCCGGTGGTGCTCGCCGGGCTGACCCGCGGCCTTCAGGCCCGCGGAGTACACCGAATCGTGCGGACCACCAATCAACTCGGCGGCGAGTTGGAGATGGCGACCCAGGTGTTCAACCGTCATCTCGTCGCGATGGTGACCTACGCGCCGGCCTCGGCCATCGGCCGGATCTTCTCACCCCCGGAGTTCAAACTGATCCCGATCGACGAAAGCACCTGGGCCCCGGTCCGAATCGCTCTGGCGTGGGTGCCGGACCGCCTGCACGACCCGGCACGGATCGAGGCCATGGTGGACGAGATCGCCTCTGCGGTAGGAATTTCAGATGTCCGAGGCTGATACCGGGCAGTGCCCCTGCGGATCCGGGCGGGCCTACCGCCATTGTTGCGGACCGCTGCACGACGGAACGGCGGCCGCCGCCACCGCCGAAGCGCTGATGCGTTCGCGATTCAGTGCTTTCGCGCGCGGTCGCGCCGACTACCTGCTGAGCAGCTGGCATCCCGGCACCCGGCCCGCGCGGCTGGAGCTCGACGGGCAGATCACATGGCGGCGGCTGCAGATCGTGGACACCGAGTCCGGGGGCGCCGACGACGATACCGGGATCGTCGAATTCCGCGCCCAGTACCTACAGCACGGAAAACGGCACATCCTGCACGAACGCAGCCGCTGCAGCCGGGCCCGCGACGGTACCTGGCGTTACGTGGACGGGGATTTCGGCGACGGCCGGTAAACTGGCCTGATGCGTTTCGTGCTGACCGTGGCGACCATGGCCGTCGCCGCCGTGCTGTCGGCGCCGCTGTCCCATGCCGACCCGGCCGGTGAGACCGCGCCGGACAGCGCGCCGCTGACCGCCTTCGATGTGGCGGACCCGGCGATCGGACGGCTGGACCCGACCCTGCTGGCGGCGGTGCAGAACGCCACCTCCGCCGCGGCGGCCGAGGGTGTCACCGTGACGGTGACCTCGGGGTGGCGCTCCCCGGAGTTCCAGCAGCAGCTGCTCGACGACGCCATCGTGACCTACGGCAGTTACGCCGCGGCCCGACAGTACGTCCAGACTCCCGAGCAGTCGCGGCATGTGGTGGGTGCGGCCGTGGACATCGGCGGCCCGGGCGCCGACCAGTGGATGATCACCAACGGACCGCGGTTCGGGCTGTGCCAGATCTACGCCAACGAGACATGGCATTTCGAGCTCACCACCGATCTGTTCGGCGCCTGCCCGGCGCTGTTGCCCGACGCCGCCGGCGCGCACTGACCACGGTCATCGCAACGGGCTTGAACCCCAACGCGATCGGGGACCCCGATGTTCACCCGACGATCATCGAGCATGCCCCGACCGCTCACCCGGTGTTGTGTGCGGCGATTCGCCACCGGCGGATTCGCGGTTAGGCTGGTTCCCCGTGCGTGCCGTGCTGATCGTGAACCCGAACGCGACATCGACGACCCCGGCGGGACGTGACCTGCTGGCTCACGCGCTGGAGAGCCGCGTCGACCTGACCGTGATCCACACCGATCACCGGGGCCATGCCATCGAGATCGGCCATCAGGCCACCCGGGACGGGATCGACGTGCTGATCGTGCACGGCGGTGACGGCACGGTGAACGAAGTGGTCAACGGCGTACTGCAGGAACCCTCCGAACGCGCGCCCGCCGTCGGCGTGGTACCGGGCGGCTCGGCCAACGTCTTCGCCCGCTCGCTGGGAATCAGCCCGGACCCGGTCGTGGCGACCAACCAGCTCGTCGACCTCCTCGGCGATTACCGCCGCGGGGTGCCGTGGCGCCGCATCGGCCTGATGGACTGCGGCGAGCGGTGGGGCGTGTTCACCGCAGGCATGGGCGTCGACGGTGCCGTGGTGGCCGCCGTGGAGGCTCAGCGCGCCAAGGGCCGAACCGTCACCGCATCGCGGTACATCCGGGTGGCCATTCGCGAAATGCTGGCCAGCGCCCGCAGAGAGCCCCTCCTGACCGTGGAACTGCCCGGACGCGAACCGACATCGGGCGTCCATTTCGCGTTCGTCTCCAATTCCAGTCCGTGGACGTACGCGAATGCCCGCCCGGTGTGGACGAACCCCGATACGACCTTCGAGACCGGACTCGGGGTGTTCGCCATCACGAACATGAACGTCTGGCGCAATCTCGGCCTGGTGCGCCGGATGTTGTCGTCTACACCGGATATCACCGCGCCCCATCTGATCCGGGAAGACGATCTGCCGTGGCTGCGCGTGACCAGCGACACACCGGTGGCATGCCAGATCGACGGCGACTACATCGGGTTGCGTGATGCGATGACTTTCACGTCGGTTCCGGACGCGCTGTGCGTACTGGCGCCGTCTACCGAAACTTCGTGACCTGCGAATTTGCTGTGAGCAGCGTAGATTTAGAGCGCAAGTGAGTTGAGTGTAGTACAAACGGGTGAGCGGTCCGGTAACCCGGTACCGCAGTGACATTGCCCACGTGTTAACGCACTTCTATTGACATCTGTTCAGCCTGTGAAAGCATTGGATGCAACAGCGCAGAAACATTTGATGCATGCGCGTTAACAGCCGAAAAAACTCAGGGTGTCTTTGTAGCGCCACTGTAACGACGTGACTAGGAGATAGAAGCATGGATTGGCGTCACAAGGCGGTCTGTCGCGACGAGGATCCGGAACTGTTCTTCCCGGTGGGAAACAGCGGCCCGGCACTCGCCCAGATCGCTGATGCGAAGCTCGTCTGCAACCGTTGCCCGGTAACCACCGAGTGCCTGAGTTGGGCGCTTGAGTCCGGCCAGGATGCCGGCGTATGGGGCGGCATGAGCGAAGACGAGCGTCGCGCCCTCAAGCGTCGCAACGCGCGGACCAAGGCACGCACCAGCGTCTAGGCCCACCCGCAAGACTTCGACTGCGGCCCCGACAGTGAATGTCGGGGCCGCAGTCTTTTTCGTGCGAGTTCGACTGTGAGCCATCAGACATTGTGCGCCACATCACATTTCGCTGTGCTGCCGGCTAGATAGCGGCCCTGCGGTGACGGCCGATCGGCACCCGCAACACCACGTCGGTGCCACCGGAGTCCACATCGTGCATACCCAGCGAGCCATCGAGTTCCGCCGAGACCAGCGTGCGCACGATCTGCAGACCGAGCCGGTCGGACTTCTCCAGGCTGAACCCCTCCGGCAGTCCGCGGCCGTCGTCATGGACGACGACGTCGAGCCAGCGCGCCGAACGCTCGGCCCGGATGGTCACCGATCCCTTCTTCACGTCGCCGTCGAAGGCGTGCTCGAGTGCGTTCTGCACCAGTTCGGTGATCACCATGATCAGCGCGGTGGCCCGGTCGGCGTCGAGCACGCCGAGATCACCGTCGCGGGTGATCCGGATCGGGGTGTCCACCGAGGCGACATCGTTCATGATCGGCAGGATGCGGTCCACCACCTGGTCGAGGTTGACCTCTTCGTCCACCGACATCGACAACGCATCGTGCACCAGCGCGATGGAGGACACCCGCCGGACCGACTCGATGAGGGCCTCCCGTCCCTCGGCGTTGTTGGTCCGCCGGGCCTGCAGGCGCAGCAGCGCGGCGACCGTCTGCAGGTTGTTTTTCACCCGGTGGTGGATCTCGCGGATCGTCGCGTCTTTGGACAGCAGCGCGCGATCGCGCCGTTTGACCTCGGTGACGTCGCGGATCAGCACCGCGGCGCCGACGGCCGCACCGCCCACCTGCAGCGGGATGGTCCGCAACAGCACCGCCGCCCCGCCGGCGTCGACCTCCATGCGCATGCTCGATCCGCCGGCCAGCGAGTCGCGCACGTGTGCGGCGAGTTCCTGGGCCTCGAAGGGATCGGAGATCAGCGGCCGGGTGACCGCGACGAGGTTGTGCCCTTCGAGTTCGGCCGCGAAGCCCATCCGGTGATACGCCGAGATGGCGTTGGGGCTCGCGAAAGCGACCTCACCGGCCACCCCCAGCCGGATGAAACCGTCGCCGACGCGCGGACTGGACCGCGACATCGGCAGGTCCCCGACGTTCGGGAAGGTGCCGTCGCTGAGCATGTGCAGCAGGTCGGCGGCGCAGTCCAGATAGGCGCGTTCCAGCGGGCTGGACGTCCGGCCCTCGGCCAGTGCGGTCTGATGGGTGATCACCGCGACGACGCGGTCGGCGTGCCGAACCGGGACCGCCTCCACATTCCGCCATTGGCCGTCGCCGCGCGGCTGGCTGACATCGCTTTCCCGGCCGATCGCACCGGAGTTGAACGCCGCGCGCACCACCGGCATCTCCGCGGCGGCCGTGGCGGTACCGACGGCATCGGCCAGCAGCACCGTGGAGGCGGTGTTGGGGCGCACCTGCGCCACACAGACCAGCACGTCGTCGTCGCTGCGGACCCACATCAGGTAGTCGGCGAAGGACAGGTCGGCCAGCAGTTGCCATTCGCCGACCACGGCGTGCAGATGGTCGACGGCGTTACCGGGAAGGACGGTGTGCTCGGCGAGCAGGTCGCCGAGAGTCGACATGAGCCGTTACCGCAGACGGGCTAGCTGATCACCGCGATGAGGTCACCGGCCTGGATGACGTCACCCACCGACACGCTCACCTCGGTGATGGTGCCCGCGACCTCCGCCAGCACCGGGATCTCCATCTTCATGGACTCCAGCAGCACCAGGGTGTCGCCCGCACCGATCTGGTCGCCCTTCTGCACAACGACCTCCAGCACGCTGGCCACGATCTCTGCGCGAACATCCTCGGCCATCTTCACCCCACTCATTTCGCCTTGGCCGGCTGCTGATCCGCCTGCCGGCCTATATCGAACCACAACACCGAAAGGCCCATCGAAGACCACGCGGGAAAAGCAGTCCCTCCGGCATGAGATACTGGTGCCCAAGTATTCATTTGATCCGGAGGTTCACCATGGCCAAGCGAGGCCGCAAGAAGCGCGACCGCAAGCACTCGAAGGCCAACCACGGCCGTCGCCCCAACGCCTGACGCGTTGTCGTAGCCGCCATCGGGGCAGCACACAACAAACCGCCCGAGCTCTCTTCCAGAGAGCCGGGCGGTTGTTTTGTGCGCCGGTACGGGCGCTCAGCCCCGAATGATGGTGGTCCGGCTGATCTCGATCTGCAGCCGGGCCCGCAGACCCTCGGGCGCCTTCTCACCGCGGCACTTGCTGGCGATCAGGTTCTTCACCCGCTCCTCCACGCCGTAATGGCGCAAGCAGGTCGGGCATTCCTCGAGGTGCTGCTTGAGCTTGTCCCGGCTCTCGTCGGTGCACTCACCGTCGAGCAGCGTCCACACCTCGGCGATCACCGCGGCGCATTCGGGGTGCTCGGGATCGACTGGGCCGACCGGCGGCGACCAGCGCTCATCCTCGTGGGACTGGGTCATGACGAAACCTCCTCGGGCGCACCGAGCTGTGGGTCTCGGATGAAGCCGCGGTCCCTGGCCACATCGGCCAGCAGCTCCCGCAATTGTTTTCTACCGCGATGCAACCGCGACATCACGGTGCCGATCGGCGTGTCCATGATCTCGGCAATCTCCTTGTACGGGAATCCCTCGACGTCGGCGTAGTACACCGCCATGCGGAACTCCTCGGGCAGGGCCTGCAGCGCTGCCTTGATCTCGGTGTCGGGCAGCGCCTCCAGCGCTTCCACCTCGGCCGAACGCAGACCGGTCGAGGTGTGCTGCGCGTTGGCCGCCAGCTGCCAGTCGGTGATCTCGTCGGTCGGGTACTCGGCGGGTTGGCGCTGCTTCTTGCGGTAGCTGTTGATGTAGGTGTTGGTCAGGATGCGGTACAGCCACGCCTTGAGATTCGTGCCCGCGCGGAAGGAGCGGAAGCCGGCGTAGGCCTTGACCATGGTTTCCTGCAGCAGATCCTCGGCATCTGCCGGGTTGCGGGTCATCCGCAGCGCGCCGCCGTAGAGCTGGTCGAGCAGCGGGATGGCATCGCGTTCGAACCGGGCGGTCAGCTCGGCATCTGTCTCTGCGGCCCGAGCCGCTTCGTCGATATCGGTCATCGCGGGAGACACCGTCCCTTCTGTTGCGGCATCACCGAACAGCTCCAGTGTGAACACCGGACGATCCAGGCAGGCCGTTGGCACCAAAATCCCCTATCTGACGATCCTAAAGGCAATGACCGACACCAACCGGGCTCAGGCGCCCGTTCACCGTCGATGCAAGCAACAACGGCGGCCCTGGCGGTCTACATTCCCGGACTACGCTGGCCCGGTGGCAGGAGCAGCAACCCCGGCGATCGCCGCCCTGCTGGACGACGGCGCCGACCACGAAATTCTGCGTTACCGGCACGATCCGCGCGCGGAGTCCTTCGGCGAGGAGGCGGTCGCCGAGCTGGCCGCCGCACATGGCCTCGCCCCCGAGCAGATCTTCAAGACGCTGATCCTGGCCGTCCCGGGCGGGCTGGCGGTGGCGGTCCTGCCCGTGCCCTCGAAACTGTCGCTGAAGGCCGCGGCCGCGGCGCTAGGCGTGCCGAAGGCCGCGATGGCCGAGCGGGCCGCGGCCGAACGTTCCACCGGTTACGTGCTCGGCGGGATCTCTCCGCTGGGCCAGCGCAAGGCATTACCGACGGTGATCGACTCCTCGGCGCTGCGGTGGGACCGGGTGCTGTGCAGCGCGGGTAAGCGCGGGTGGGACGTCGCACTCGCACCGGCCGATCTCGTAAGGCTTACCGTTGGTGTTACGGGGGATATTCGGGCCACGTAGGCTGGGGGCCATGTCGCTTCAGGGAAAGACCATGTTCATCTCCGGCGCCAGCCGGGGCATCGGCCTGGCCATCGCCAAGCGGGTGGCCGCCGACGGGGCCAACATCGCGATGCTGGCCAAGACCGCCGAACCGCACCCCAAACTGCCCGGCACCGTCTACACCGCGGCCCGCGAGATCGAGGAGGCCGGCGGTCAGGCGCTACCCATCGTCGGTGATGTGCGCGACCCCGATGGTGTGCAGGCCGCGGTTGCGGCGGCGGCCGAACAATTCGGCGGGATCGACATCTGCGTGAACAACGCCTCGGCCATCAACCTGTCCCCCATCCTGGACGTGCCGATGAAACGCTTCGACCTGATGAACGGCATCCAGGTGCGCGGCACGTACGCGGTCTCCCAGGCCTGTATCCCGCACATGATCGGTCGGGAGAATCCGCACATCCTGACGCTGTCCCCACCGATCCGGATGGAGCAGAAATGGCTGACCCCGACCGCCTACATGATGGCCAAGTACGGTATGACGTTGTGCGCGTTGGGGATCGCCGAAGAGATGCGCCAGCACGGGATCGCCTCCAATACCCTGTGGCCGCGCACCATGGTCGCGACAGCGGCGGTGCAGAACCTGCTCGGCGGCGACGAGTCGATGGCCCGTTCCCGCAAGCCCGAGGTGTACTCCGATGCCGCCTACGCCGTGCTGACCAGGCCGGCCCGCGAATACACCGGGAACACCCTGCTGTGCGAGGACGTGCTGCTGGAATCCGGAGTGACCGACCTGTCGGCCTACAACTGCACCCCCGGAGCACAGGATCTGGGCGTGGACTTCTGGGTCGATTCCGCCAACCCGCCCGGCTACACCGGGCCGTGAGGACGAGATAGCCCTGGCGTCAGGAACGCACCAGTGCGGGCCGGCCGAACCGGGCCGCCACCCCGGGTGAGAACATCGCGGGCAGCCGGGCCCCGGCCACCGCGGTACCGCTCGCAGTGACCAGATCGTCGCGCAGATCCTCGATCTCGGCCGCGTAGAGCGGCCATTCGGGATGATCGTTGGGCACCCACCAGGTGCGACCCGCCTTGCGCGTGTGTGCACCCCAGCGCGCGGTGAGCCACACCTGCAGCGGCGTCGGTTGCAGCGGCGCGCCGATGGTCACCTGCAGCGTGCTGCGCAATCCCCTTCGCGGCCAACGTCGTACGCTCGAATAGCAGATCCGGTTGCCGGAGCGGGTAACCCGCATCTTCGCCCAGGTGTAGGGCACCCCCAGCCCGATCCGGGTCAGCGGCACCACCGCCAGCCGCTCGGTCTCCAGGGACCGGAACAGCACACCGTGCCGGCCGGCGTCATCCACCGAATACAACCGGACGTTGGTCTCGGCGAAGGCGCCGAAGAACGGCAGCGGCACCCGGTCCGCCAGCGCGGTGCGGCGCATGACGAACGGGATGAGCCCGACATAGGTGAAACCGTCGTCGAAGACATCCGGTCGGGTGCCCTCCGGAAACAGGTGAGCGACGCTGTCCGGGCGCACCGGCCAGTGCACGAAAGTGAGATCGCCCCAGAATTGGCCGACCAGCACCGGCCGGGGCAGCGGCGGTGCGGTGACGGACAGAGCTACCACCACGTCATCGTGACATAGGCTGGCCGGGTGTCAATCTGGTCTGCGGGACGGTACGAGGCCGTCGCCCAACGCATCGCGCCCATCTCCGTCCGGCTGATCGAGACCGTCGACCGGTTGCGCCCGCTCGACGGTGCCGTCGTCGCCGATCTGGCCTGCGGTACCGGTAACGCCGCGTTGGCGGCCGTCGCGGCCGGCGCGCAGGTGACCGGGGTGGACCTGACGCCCGAACTGCTGGCCATCGCCGCCGACAAGGCCGGCGGCGAAGCGGTGCAGTGGGTCGCCGCCGACGCTGCCGCCACCGGATTGCCCGATGCGGGGTTCGACGCGGTGGTGTCCAACATGGGCATCATCTTCGTCGAACCGGTCAGCCAGGTCGCCGAGATCGCCAGGCTGCTGCGCCCGGGTGGTTTCCTCGGATTCTCCACCTGGGTGCGCGACACCGACAATCCGTTCTACAACCCGATCATCGACGTGCTGGGCCCGCCGCCGGCCGCGCAGTACTCACCGGACCAGTGGGGCGAGGCCGATATCGTCACCACCCGGCTGACCGACGACTTCGACGAGATCTTCATCGAAAACGGCAAGCACGCCTGGCAATTCGGGTCCGTGCAGGACGCCGTGGTCTTCGTCACCGACGAGTCCCCCATGCATGTGGACCTGTTCACCCGCTCCGACGAGGAAACCCGCGTCCGGCTGACCGAGGCGTTCACCGCGGCATTCGAGCGCTACGCCACCGCCGACGGGGTGACCTTCGATGCGTCCTATGCGGTGGTGGCGGCGCGGCGACGCTAGTCACTGCGCCTGATGCAGGATCCCGCGCCCGATCGCGTCGCGCACCTCCGGTAGCGCCGCCTCGGCGAGTGCGCCGGCATCCACCCCGTGGTGGGCGGCGAGCAGGGCGATGAGTGCGCTCAACGGCACCTCGCCCCGACAGCCCGCCAGCAGCGCGGTGAGCACCTCATCGACACCGATCACCGCGCCCGGCCCACCCGGGCGCCGCACCGCGGCGCCGACCTGCTGCCAGCCCTGCGGCCCCGGCAGGGACTGCTGCTCCAGGAAGACCGGCGCCGTGGACAACCGCGCTGCCAACAGAGCCTCGTCGCTGGTGTCGCGCAGATAGTCGCGGCGGGCGAAGAAGGCCTCCACCTCGATGCCGGTGACGAGTTCGTCCGCGCCGGTGATCTCTTCGAGGATCTGCTCGGGCGCCTCGCCGTCGCGGGGCCGGCGCAGGCAGATCAGTCCCATACCGATTCCGGTGACGCCCTGTTCGGTGAACCAGTCCAGCCAGGCGCCGCCGCGCCGCGCGGTCTGGTCCGGGCTCTCGCCGGCGTCGGCCAGCCACAGTGACACATAGCTCACCGGGTCGGCCAGCTCACGCTGCACCACCCAGGCGTGCAGGCCGGTGCCTGCCAGCCAGTCCCGCACACGGTCGCGCCAATCACCCTCGCGGACAATCCAGTTCGCCATGATCTGGGCTGTTCCGCCGGGAGCCAGGTGGTCGCCGACCTGCTCGATCATGGTGCGGCACAGGCCATCCCCGGCCACACCGGAATCCCGGTAGATATAGTCGCTGGCACCGGAGCCGACGACGAAGGGTGGATTGGACACGATCAGGTCGAAGCGCTCCCCCTCGACCGGCTCGAACAGGCTCCCGGAGCGCAGATCCCAGGACATCCCGTTGAGGCGTGCGGTGGCCGCCGCCAGCGTGAGCGCCCGCTCGTTGGTGTCGGTGCCGACGATCTCGTCGCAGTGTCCGGCCAGGTGCAGGGCCTGAATCCCGCACCCGGTGCCCAGATCCAGGGCCCGGCGCACCGGGGTGCGGATGACGGCGCGGGCCAACGACATCGATGCACCGCCGATACCGAGCACGTGGTCGCGCCGCAGCGGCCCGCCCCGCAGCGCGGCGTCCTGATCGGAGACCACCAGGAAGTCCCGGGCGCCGTCGGAGTGCGGTCGGATGTCGAGTGCCGCGCGCACGGTGCCGTCGGCCAGTTCCAGCACGCCACCGGCCACCAGCGCATCCAGCGGCACCCGCGTGAAGACCTCGTGCAACTGCCCGCGGGGCACCTGGGCGCCGAGCAGGAACAACCGCACCAGCATCGACAACGGGTCCGCCCCGGTCGCGCGGAGCGCCGGCCACCACACGCCCCGGCCCAGCGCCGCGTGGACGTCGGCGCCCAGCAGTTCGGCGACGCCGTCCACGGTGTACCCGACCGCCCGCAGATCGGCGCCGAGAGCGTCGAGCGCATGCGGGCCGAGGGTCAAAACAGGCCCGCTTCGGGCGTGACGGCCTCGATGAGTTCCGGGCCGTTGTTGCGGACGCTGTTCACCAGCCGCGACACCTCCCGGATCTCGATGCGGTCCAGATCGCCGTGCCCGCGCAGCAGGCCCGCGTCGACGGGGGCATCGGGATCCAGCCAGCGGTCCCAGTCCGAGGCGCTGATGGTCAGCGGCATCCGGTCGTGGATATCGGCCAGCTGCGCGGCGGAGTCGGTGGTGATGATGGTGCAACTCAGCAGCGGCGGCGCACCCTCCTCGCCACCCTTGGGCCGCCAGGTGGACCACAGGCCAGCCATGAACAGCGGTTCCCCGTCGCCGGCGAACATGTAGAACGGCGTCTTGGACGCCTTCTTGCCGTCGGCGGACGGGTTCGGCTTCCACTCGTACCAGCCGTCCATCGGAACCAGGCAGCGCTTGCTCTTGGCCGACCCGCGGAACGCCGGTGACGTGGTCAGCGTCTCGGAGCGCGCGTTGATCAGCAGCGGGCCCTTCTTGGTATCGGGGCCCCCGTCCTCGCCGGTCCTGGCCCACGGCGGGATCAGGCCCCAGCGCATGGATCGGAGCCTGCGCGTGGACTCGTCATCGGGTTGATCGTGCCGCTTGACCACGGTGCTGATGGTGGTGGTCGGGGCCACGTTGAAGTTGGGACCACCGTCTTTGGCGGCCTCGACGGTCTCGTCGAGTGCCTTGATCTTCTCCGCCAACAACGCCGGGTCGGTGGTCACCGCAAATCGCCCACACATACCAGGCAGGATAGAGGCCGTGAACAACTGGCCTGCACCGACGATGACCGGACCCGTGGACGCCACGGTGGCGGTCCCCGGGTCGAAATCGCTGACCAACCGCGCGCTGGTGCTGGCCGCGCTGGCCACCGCCCAGGGCGTGACCACCATCAGCGGCGCGTTGCGCAGCCGCGACACCGATCTGATGATCGATGCGGTCCGGGCGTTGGGGGTCACCGTCACCGGCGAGGGCACCGAGCTGACCGCAAGCGGCGCCGTCGCCCCGGCCGCAGGCACCCGCATCGACTGCGGACTTGCCGGCACCGTGCTGCGGTTCCTGCCCGCCGTCGCCGCCCTGAGCACCCAGACCGTGATCTTCGACGGGGACGAGCAGGCCCGGGCCCGCCCGATCGCGCCGCTGCTGGACGCGCTGCGCGGCCTCGGCGTTCGCATCGACGGTGCCGGATTGCCGTTCGAGGTGCGCGGTGCGGGTTCGGTGGCCGGTGGCGAGGTCCACATCGATGCATCGGCGTCTTCGCAGTTCGTCTCGGGACTGTTGCTGGCCGGCACCACCTTCCGTGACGGTCTGACCGTCGTGCACACCGGTGAGTCGGTGCCGTCTGCGCCGCACGTCGCGATGACGGTGTCGATGCTGCGCGGCGCGGGTGTCACCGTCGACGACGGCACGCCCAACCGCTGGCGGGTCGACCCGGGTGCTGTCGCCGCCCGGCACTGGGACATCGAGCCCGACCTGTCCAATGCGGTGCCGTTCCTGGCCGCCGCCGCCGTCACCGCGGGCACGGTGCGGATCAGCCGCTGGCCCGCGGACAGCATCCAGCCCTCGGACGCCATCCTGGATCTGCTGTCACGAGTGAATGTCGTTGCCCAGCAGGCCGATTCTTACTTACAGGCCCAAGGCGCACCGAGTTACGGGGCCATCGACATCGACCTGCACGATATCGGCGAGCTGGCCCCTGCGGTCGCGGCGCTGGCCGCGCTCGCCGCACCGGGATCGGTGTCCACCCTGCGCGGCATCGCGCACCTGCGCGGGCATGAAACCGATCGGCTGGCGGCGCTGAGCACCGAGATCAACGGCCTGGGCGGCAGGTGCGACGAGACGCCGGACGGTCTGCAAATCACCGCGACACCGCTGCACGGCGGTGTGTGGCGGTCCTACGCCGATCACCGGATGGCCACCGCCGGGGCGATCGTCGGACTGCGGGTTCCCGGCGTGCAGGTCGAGGACATCGCGACGACGTCCAAGACGCTGCCGGACTTCCCGGGGATGTGGGCCGACATGCTGGGCACGATTTGAGATCTCGCGAGTACGACGAGTCCGATGTCCGGGTCCGCCCGGGCAAGGGTTCGCGGCCGCGTACCAAGACCCGTCCCGACCACGCCGACGCCGAGGAGGCCATGGTCGTCACCGTCGACCGCGGCCGCTGGGGCTGTGCGCTGGGCGGGGACCCGAACCGGCACGTCACCACCATGCGCGCCCGAGAATTGGGCCGCACACCCATCGTCGTGGGCGACGAGGTGAGCATTGTCGGGGACCTGTCCGGCAAGCCGGACACCCTGGCCCGCATCGTGCGCCGCGGTGATCGCCGGACGGTGTTGCGCCGCACCGCCGATGACACCGACCCCGCCGAGCGGGTGGTGGTGGCCAATGCCGATCAGCTGCTGATCGTGGTGGCGCTGGCCGATCCGCCGCCGCGCACCGGGTTCGTCGAGCGAGCGTTGATCGCTGCCTATACCGGCGGGCTGGCACCGATCCTGTGCCTGACGAAATCCGACCTTGCCGATCCGGAACCGTTCGCGGCGCAGTTCGCCGATCTGGATCTGCAGGTGGTGACGGCCGGGCGCGACGATCCGCTCGACGTGGTGGCGCCGCTGCTGACCGGGAAAGTGACCGTCCTGCTGGGTCATTCCGGGGTGGGCAAGTCGACCCTGGTGAATCGTCTTGTGCCCGAGGCGGAACGGGCCACCGGGGACGTGTCCGGTGTCGGCAAGGGTAAGCACACCTCGAGTCAGTCGGTGGCACTGCCGCTGCGCGCATCCGGTTGGGTGATCGACACCCCGGGTATCCGCTCGTTCGGCCTGGCCCATGTGAGCGCCGATGACGTGGTGCAGGCCTTCTCCGACCTGGCCGAGGCGGTCGACGAATGTCCGCGCGGCTGTGGGCATCTGGGCGCGCCCGCCGACCCGGAGTGCGCGCTGGACGCGTTGACCGGGCCGGCCGCGGGCCGCGTCGCCGCGGCGCGGCTGCTGCTCGGCACCCTCAACGAGGCCGGCTACTGACCTCGCCGCGAGCACACGAAACGGCCCCAAAACCCGGGTGGGTTCTGGGGCCGTTCACGTGTTGAGAGAACTACGCGGCGATCTTGCCCTGCCGCCAGCCGCGCACCGTGGCGATCGCAGTCTTCAGACCACGGCGCTTACCGGTGGCGGGATCGGTGACACCGAAACCCTCCAGCTCATCGAACATCCGCTCGCTGCGCGTCTCGGGCGCGTTGTCGCGGGTGTCCTTGAGGAACCGGTCCGGCAGCGACAATTTGGCGATGGTGCGCCAGCTCTTGCCGTACTGCACGAGGAACGGCCCCGTGGTGTAGGGCAGGTCGTACTTGTCGCACAGCGCGCGCACCTTGACCGAGATCTCGCGGTACCGGTTGCTCGGCAGATCCGGGAACAGGTGGTGCTCGATCTGGTAGGACAGGTTGCCGCTCATGAAGTCCAGCACCCGGCCGCCACTGATATTGGCACTGCCCAGCATCTGGCGCAGATACCACTGGCCGCGGCTCTCGCCGACCATGTCGGTCTTGGTGAACTTCTCTGCACCATCGGGGAAATGCCCGCAGAAGATGATCGCGTTGGTCCAGATGTTGCGGATGATGTTGGCCACGATGTTGGCCTTCATCGTCGACTTGTAGGTGGCTCCCGGCGACAGCGAGGTCAGTGCGGGCCACACCACGTAGTCCTTGGCCACCTGGTGGCCGGCCTTGACGCCGAACTCCTTGACGCGCGCCATGGTCGCCTTGCGGTCATCGCGGCCCTTGAAGATCTTGCCGAGTTCCAGGTGCTGCAGACCGATACCCCACTCGAACAGCACCGCGAGCAAGGTGTTGTAGACCAGGTTTCCCAGGTTCATCGGCTTCCACCGCGCGTCGCGGGTGACGCGGATGACGCCGTAGCCCACATCGTCGTCCATGCCCAGGATGTTGGTGTACTTGTGGTGCATGAAGTTGTGCGTGAAACGCCAGTGCTTCGAAGCCCCGGTGGTATCCCACTCCCAGGTCGAGGAGTGGATCTCGGGATCGTTCATCCAATCCCACTGGCCGTGCATGACGTTGTGGCTGATCTCCATGTTCTCGATGATCTTGGCCACGCCCAGGGTCGACGCTCCCGCCCACCAGAAGGCCCGCTTGGAGCTTCCGGCGAGCAACAGGCGGCCGGTGATCTCCAGCGCACGCTGACCGGCGATCGCGCGGCGGATGTAGCGGGCATCGCTGGCGCCCCGCGAATCTTCGATGTCCTGTCGGATCGCGTCGAGCTCAGCACCCAGCGTTTCGATATCCGCATCGGTGAGATGCGTGAACGCCGGTACGTCGGTAATAGCCACTTTTCGGCCCTCCTTCCGTTCCTACGATACCGTAACCTACGCAACCGTAGGTTACCAGCCAGTAAAGTCTATGCGTCCAGCGTGCAGTCGCCGGACGCCGCGGAGACACAGGTCTGCACCCGGGTCCCCGGTTCGTGCTCCACTCCGGTCCGCAGGTCGCGCACGTGGCCCTCGACGAGACCCACGACGCACGACTGGCAGATGCCCATCCGGCAACCGAACGGCATCTGGATGCCCGCCCCCTCGCCGGCCTCCATCAAGGATGTCGCCGCGTCGGCCGCCACGCTCTTGCCGCTGCGCTCGAAGGTCACGGTGCCGCCGGTGCCGTGCGGTGCGGCGCGGGTGACCGCGAAGCGCTCCAGGTGCAGTTGCGTGGGCAGACCCGCCTCGGCCCAGACCCGCTCGGCGTCGTTGAGCATCGCCTCCGGACCGCACGCCCAGGCCTGACGGTCACGCCAATCCGGCACCACCTCGTCCAAGCGGGACAGATCGAGCCGACCCTGGGTCCGCGTGGTGCGCAGTTCCATCCGGTACCCCGGATGCGCGTCGTGCAGTTCCTGCAACTCGGCGGCGAACATGACATCGGACTCGGTCGGTGCGGAATGCACGTGCACGATGTCGGTGATCTGGTCGTGGCGCTGCAGGGTGCGCAGCATCGACATGACCGGGGTGATCCCCGAGCCCGCCGTCAGGAACAGCACCGAGGCCGGAGCCGGGTCGGGCATGACGAAGTTGCCCTGCGGTGCGGCCAGTCGCACGATCGTGCCGGGCTCCACGCCGCCGACCAGGTGAGTCGACAGGAAACCCTCCGGCATCGCCTTCACCGTGATGGTGATGGTGCGGGCGCCACGCCTGTTCTGTCCGCCGCGAAGGGGGGACGAGGTCAACGAATAGGAGCGCCAGCGCCAGCGGCCGTCGACCAGCAGACCGATCCCGACGTACTGCCCGGGCTCGTAGTCCAGCGAGAAGCCCCAGCCCGGCTTGATGACCAGCGTCGCCGAGTCCTCCGTCTCGCGGCGCACCTCGACGACCCGGCCGCGCAGTTCGCGTGCCGACCACAGCGGGTTGGCGAGCTTGAGATAGTCGTCCGGCAGCAGCGGAGTGGTGATCCGGCCGGCGATGGTGCGCAGTGCGTGCCATCCGCGGTGACGGTCTGCGCCCGCGATCTGGGGACGCACCGTGTCGGCTACTTTTGCCGAGACCTTGATTTCACTCTTCGCCACGCAACCTACGGTACCGTAACTTACGCACGCGTAGTGAATTTGTGCCCAGCTTGGATGCGATTTACGTCACAGCAGCTCGAGCAGAAAGGGCAACTCCTGCGGGGCGTACCAAGCCAGGTCATGATCCTGCGCATCACCCACAGCAAGCTCCGCGTCCTCATCTCCGAGGTCGGCTTCGTCGACCACCCCGACGGCGGTGAGCACCTCGGTCTCCGCCGCGGCATTGTCCACATAGGCGGCGATGACGTCCGCCAGCGGCACCGGACCGGCCAACCGCACCACCGCATCATCGAGGTCGGGCCGGGCCGTGGCCTCCGCGGCATCGACCACGAGCACCGCCCGCCGGGGCGGCAGGGTCGACTCCCCCTCCGCCGCCAGCAGGCGCAGCGATGCCAGCGCGGCCTCCCGCAGTGCCACCTCGGCCAGTTCGTCGTCGTCGCCCTCGGCGTAGGACTCACGCAGCGTCGGTGTGACCGCGAAGGCCGTGCCGCTGCGGGCATGGATCAACCCGTCGGCCACCAATTGCTGCAGCATCGTCAGGGTGGCCGGTATGTAGACACGCACCAGGCGAGGTTAGCCGCCGCCGCGTTCACCCGGCGCCACGGTCACCTCGGCATCCGGGGCGGCGTCGGGATCCTTCTCCACCGAGATGACGAAGTCGTCACCGTGCGCGGTGACACCGGCGATCACGGCCGAGTTCACCGCCTCCGCGGCGTACTGGCGGCGCACCATCATCGGGTCCTGGCGCAGATCCTTGACCAACGCCACGGCCAGCCCGATCATCACCAGGACGAAGGGCAGGGCCGCCACGATGGTGATGGTCTGCAGCCCGGTCAGCGCATCGGAGCCGCCGACCAGCAGCATCACCGCGGCGACGGCGCCGGTGGCAACACCCCAGAAGATGACGGTCTTGCGGTGCGGCTCGATGGTGCCGCGTTCGGACAGCGATCCCATCACGATGGACGCCGCGTCGGCGCCGGAGACGAAGAACACCGCGACCAGCAACATCACCACCACGGTCGACACGGTGGCCAGCGGGTACTCCCCGAGCAGGCCGAACAGCTGGCCCTCGACGGTGCCCTCCCCGGCCAGATCGGCGCCTTCCTGCTGGGCCTTCATCGCCGCGCCGCCGAACACGCAGAACCAGACCAGCGACACCAGGCTGGGCACCAGCAGCACCCCGGTGACGAACTGCCTGATGGTGCGCCCGCGCGAGATCCGCGCGATGAACATGCCGACGAACGGCGTCCAGGAAATCCACCAGGCCCAGTAGAAGACGGTCCACGACCCCAGCCAGGCTTCGGTCTCGGCACCCTCGGCGCCGGTACGGGCCGACATCATCGCCAAGTCCTGGAAGTAGCTGCCGATCGAGGTCGGGATCAGGTTCAGGATGAAAACCGTTGGCCCGACGATGAATACGAAGGACGCCAGCAGCAGGGCCAGCACCATGTTGAAGTTGGACAGCCATTGGATGCCGCGCGCGACACCGGATACCGCGGACAGCACGAATGCACAGGTGAGCACCGCGATGATGCCGATCAGGACCGCGTTGCCGGCCTCTCCGATACCGCCGACAATCTGCAGGCCGCTGCGAATCTGCAACGCGCCCAACCCCAGTGACGCCGCCGACCCGAACAGTGTGGCGAAGATCGCCAACATGTCGATGACCTTGCCCCAGCCGCCGTGCGCGCGATCACCGATCAGCGGTTCGAAGGCCGCGCTGATCAACTGGAACCGACCCTTGCGGTACACGCCGTAGGCGATGGCCAGGCCGACCACTGCGTAGATCGCCCACGGATGCAGGGTCCAGTGATAGAGCGTGGTGGCCATCGCATTCTGGACGGCCTCGGGATTTCCTTCCGCGCCGGTACCCGGCGGAGGCGACACCAGATGCGAGAGTGGCTCGGACACACCGAAGAACATCAAACCGATCCCCATGCCGGCGCTGAACATCATGGCGATCCAGGACACCGTGCGGAACTCGGGTTCCTCGTCATCGCGGCCGAGCGGGATGTTGCCGAACCTGCCGAGCGCGATCCACAGCACGAACAGCACGAAGGCCGACGCCATCAGGGTGAACAACCACCCGGTGTTCGTCATGACCCAGCCGAGGGCGTCACCGGATGCGGCGGCCAGCGATGCGGTGTCGACGAATCCCCAGACCAGGAATCCGACCGCGATGGCGGCCGTGACACCGAAGACGACGAGGTCCAACCGGCCCTCTTTGACCAGTGCCTCTTCATCTATCGGCACGTCGAGCACCGGGTGCGGAATGACGTCCAATTGGGGCTTGGCAGCGGATTCTTCGCTAGGCGAATTGATAGACATGGTCGATCCATCACATCGCGATCGGCGGATCGAGTCAACTTCCGCCCCGGGTGTCAGCGCGTCGATTCCAGCAATTCGTCCAGCGACTCGCGCAGCAACGCCGGCAGCACGTCCACGTCACTCATGGCGTCCCGGTCGGCGTTGATCCCGAAGTACAACATGCCGTTATACGAGGTCACCGCTATCGCGAGTACCTGGTTGGTGAGCAGCGGCGGCACCGCGTAGGACTCCAGCAGCTTGGTGCCGGCAATGTACATCTGCTTCTGCGCACCGGGCACATTGGTGATCAGCAAATTGAACTGGCGCGCCGAGAAGCTCGTCGCTACCCGGATGCCCATCGCGTGCAGAGTCGGGGGCGCGAATCCGGACAGCGTCACAATGGTGCGGGCGTCGACCAAACTCGCAGCGGTGGAATGCGATTCGGTGGCATGCGCAATCTGGGACAGTCGCACCACCGCGTTTCCCTCCCCGATCGGCAGATCGACCAGAAACGGCGAGACCTCACTGATGGCCTGACCCGGTCCGGCCGAATCGATCTCGGCATCGGGATACACCGAATTCGGCGCCATCGCGCGCACCGTCGATGTCGCGGTCACCGGCTCACCGCGGGACAGCAGCCAGTTGCGCAGCGCGCCGGCCACCACGGCCAACACGACATCGTTGACGTCGCACTCGTAGCGTGCCCGCAGCGCGCGGTAGTCCTCGAGCGGATGTGCGGCCACCGTGAACCGCCGGTTGCGCGACACCGTGGTGTTCAGCGGGCTGCTCGGGGCGGTCCCGCGGGCCACCGTGCGCGCCACATCCGCGATGCGGCGCCCCGCGTCGACGAGCGCTCCGGCATTGGTGGCCATCTCCTGCACCGCCGAGCGCGCCGCGGCGACCTGCGCGGTGGGCCGGGTGACCCACTCCCCGAGAGCCGCGACGAACAGTTGCCTGTCGCTGGGTTCGCGGGCGGGGATCCAGATGTCCTCGCCGAACTCCGGCGCCCTCTGGGTGCGGTCGGCGATGACGTGCCCGATCTCCAGCGCCGACATGCCGTTGACGAGCGCCTGATGCGACTTGGTGTAGATGGCGACCCGGTTGCGGGCAAGGCCTTCGACGATGTACATCTCCCAGAGCGGACGGGACTTGTCCATCGGCCGGGAGCCGATCCGGGCGATCAGATCATGCAGTTGCGCATCGCTTCCCGGTGAGGGCAGCGCCGAGCGCCGGACGTGATAGGTGATGTCGAAATCGGTGTCGTCGACCCAGACCGGCCGGGCCAGCCCCAGGCTGACCTCGCGAACCTTCTGCCGGTACCGCGGAATTTGCGGCAGCCGCTGCTCGACGGTGGCCAGTACGGATTCATAGCTCAGTCCGCCGCGCGGCTTGCGCACGATGGACAGCGACCCGACATACATCGGGGTCGAACTGTTCTCCAAGCGATAGAACGCCGAATCGGATGCCGACAACCTCGTCACCATCGCGACAGCGTCCTCCCCTCACCCGGTGCTGATTCCCCGTCACCGTATCGGTCATCGTCGGCTGTGCGCATCATGGGTGCACGGAAGCCCCGCCAACACATGCGATCATCGATATGACTGTGCCTCTCCAGCAGCCGTCCCGTCCGTTTCCGTGCCCGCTGGAGAGCCCGTGACTCACGTATCCCATCCCGAACCGCCGCACCCCACCGCCGCTACGCATTCCGCGATGACCTCGCCGATCATCGACTGCGAACCGCCGGTGCGCGGTGCCGGACGCCCGGCGCCGCATCCGCCGACGCTGCGTCCGCGCCCGCCCCGGCAGCCCCGCCTGCCCGCGGTCGTCGGCGAGGTTCCGGCGCCCCCGGCGGCGGTGATGTTCGCCGACGCCACCCTGCGGCGGGTGTTGGAGGTGGTGGACCGTCGGCGCCCGGTGACCCAGTTACGCGGATTGCTGGCACCGCAGCTGATCGACATCACGCAAACGCTGGCGCGGGTTCCCCAGGCCGGCGGCGCGGCGGTGCTGCGCCGGATCCGGCTGCGCAGCACCGCTGCGGACGCGGACGCCCAGGTGGACGCCGCCGAGGTGTTCGCCACCTACACCCGCGGGCCCAGGGTGCGGGCCATCGCCGCCCGCGTCGAACTCGTCGCGGGACGGTGGCAGGTGGTGGCGCTACAGATCGGCTGACGCGGTCAGCGCTTGCGGCCCTTGCGCGCCGCCTCGCGGCGTTCCTTGCGGGTCCCGCCGGTGGCGGCGGCGGCGGTGCCGGAGCGCTTCACCTCGGCGGATCCGTCCTCGGCCGGTCCGGAGTACGTCAGCGCGGGCCTACCATTGCCGCCGATACCCTTGGCCTGCACGCCGGCCGGGCGTTCCTTGGTGGCCACCTGGCCCTGTGCTTGATCAGCCGCTGTCGCCGATGCCTTCTCGGCTGCCGCGGCGGCGAACTCGGCCAGTCCCTGTGACATCGGTGTGACCACCGGAGCCGTCTGCGGCGCGGCCTCGACCGCGACGTTGAACAGGAACCCGACCGACTCCTCTTTGAGGCCGTCGAGCATTGCGACGAACATGTCGTAGCCCTCGCGCTGGTATTCGACCAACGGATCGCGCTGGGCCATCGCGCGCAGGCCGATGCCCTCCTTGAGGTAGTCCATCTCGTAGAGGTGCTCACGCCATTTGCGGTCGATCACATTGAGCAGCACATTGCGCTCCAGCTGACGCATCGCGCCCTCGCCACCGATGGCGTCGATCTGTTCCTCGCGGGCGGCGTAGGCGCGTTCGGCATCCTTGACCAGAGCGTCGAGCAGCTCGTCGCGGGTCAGTTCCCCGGGCTCGCCGACGGCATCGGAGTCGATCAGATCGTGGTGATCGATACCGACCGGGTAGAGCGTCTTGAGCGCCTCCCACAGCTTCTCCAGGTCCCAGTCCTCGGAGTAGCCCTCGGACGTCGCCCCGTTCACATAGGCGGTGATGACGTCGACCATCATGTCGTGGGCCTGCTGCGCCAGGTTCTCGCCCTCGAGGATCATCCGGCGCTCCTTGTAGACCACGGTGCGCTGGCGGTTCATCACCTCGTCGTACTTCAGGACGTTCTTGCGGACCTCGAAGTTCTGCTGCTCGACCTGGGTCTGGGCGCTCTTGATGGCGCGGGTGACCATCTTGGCCTCGATCGGCACGTCCTCGGGCAGGTTCAGCCGGGTCAGCAGCGTCTCCAGCGTCGCGCCGTTGAAGCGGCGCATCAACTCGTCGCCCAGTGACAGATAGAAGCGGGATTCGCCCGGATCGCCCTGGCGGCCGGAACGGCCACGCAGCTGGTTGTCGATGCGGCGGGACTCGTGGCGCTCGGTGCCCAGCACGTACAGGCCACCGGCGGCGATGACCTCCTGAGCCTCCGCCTTGGCTTCGGCCTTGATCTTGCTGACCATCGGTTCCCAGGCGGCTTCGTACTCGTCCGGGGTCGCGACCGGATCCAGACCCTGCTCCTTGAGCCGCAGATCGGCGAGGAATTCGACGTTGCCGCCGAGCACGATGTCGGTACCGCGGCCGGCCATGTTGGTGGCGACGGTGATGGCGCCGCGCCGCCCGGCCTCGGCGATGATCTGGGCCTCGGACTCGTGGTACTTGGCGTTGAGGACGTTGTGAGGCACCTTGCGCTTGGTGAACTGGCGCGACAGGTACTCGGATCGCTCGACCGAGGTGGTGCCGATCAGGACCGGCTGGCCCTTCTCGTAGCGTTCCACCACATCGTCGACCACGGCGATGTACTTGGCTTCCTCGGTCTTGTAGATCAGGTCGGACTGGTCCTCGCGGACCATCGGCCGGTTGGTCGGGATGGAGACCACGCCGAGCTTGTAGATCTCGTGCAGCTCGGACGCCTCGGTCTGGGCGGTACCGGTCATCCCGGCGAGCTTGTCGTAGAGCCGGAAGTAGTTCTGCAGCGTGATGGTCGCCAGCGTCTGGTTCTCGGCCTTGATCTCGACGTGCTCCTTGGCCTCGATGGCCTGGTGCATGCCCTCGTTGTAGCGCCGACCCACCAGCACGCGGCCGGTGAACTCGTCGACGATCACGACCTCACCGTTGCGCACGATGTAGTCCTTGTCGCGCAGGAAGAGTTCCTTGGCCTTGAGGCAGTTGTTCAGGTAGCTGACCAGCGGCGAGTTGGCGGCCTCGTAGAGATTCTCGATACCGAGCTGATCCTCGACGAACTCCACCCCCAGCTCGTGCACGCCGATCGTGCGCTTGCGCAGGTCCACCTCGTAGTGGACGTCCTTCTCCATCAACGGGGCCAGCCGGGCGAACTCGCTGTACCAGTGCGAGGCGCCATCGGCCGGGCCCGAGATGATCAGCGGGGTACGGGCCTCGTCGATGAGGATCGAGTCGACCTCGTCGACGATGGCGTAGTTGTGGCCGCGCTGCACCATCTCCGCCACGGAGTGCGCCATGTTGTCGCGCAGGTAGTCGAAGCCGAACTCGTTGTTCGTGCCGTAGGTGATGTCGGCGGCATAGGCGACGCGGCGCTCATCGGGGGTCAGGCCGGACAGGATGACACCGACGTCGAGACCCAGGAACCGGTGGATACGGCCCATCTGCTCGCTATCGCGTTTGGCCAGGTAGTCGTTGACGGTGACCAGGTGCACGCCCTTGCCGGCCAGGGCGTTGAGGTAGGCCGGCAGCACCGCGGTCAGGGTCTTGCCCTCACCGGTCTTCATCTCGGCGACATTGCCGAAGTGCAATGCCGCGCCGCCCATCAGCTGGACGTCGAAGGGTTTCTGGCCGAGCACCCGCCAGGCCGCCTCACGTGCCACCGCGAAGGCCTCGGGCAGCAGGTCATCGAGGTCTTCGCCGCCGTCGACCCGCTTGCGGAACTCGTCGGTCTTGGCACGCAGCTCGGCGTCTGACAGCTTCTCGACATCGTCGGACAAGGTGTTGACGTAGTCAGCCACCTTCTTCAGCCGCTTGACCATGCGGCCTTCACCGAGACGGAGCAACTTATCGAGCACGCTATTTCCCCTGTGGGTTGATGAATGGTGCCGGCCGGTCGAGGCGTCCGACCAATCCGGTCGCCGCGCACCTACCTGCCGCTAATCCATCGTAGGCGACCGAAAGAAATCGCTGCCTGAAAGTGTCCTGCGGGGCGCGCCCGCGCATGCAGCGAGCCCCCGGCTTCTCCGCCGGGGGCTCGCGCAGGGCGGCCGGCTCAGGCCAGCCGGATGAGTCCGTAGTCGTAGGCGTGACGGCGGTACACCACCGAGGGCCGATCGGATTCCTTGTCGTGGAACAGGAAGAAGTCATGCCCGACGAGTTCCATCTCGTAGAGAGCGTCGTCGATGCTCATGGGCGTGGCTTCGTGTTCTTTGGTGCGCACGATGCGGCCGGGTTCGTGGTCGGGTTCGACGGCGAACGGGTCCTGCGGTGCGGGTTCGTCGACTGCTGCCAGCTCCGCGGTGGCCTCGTGAACCGAGACGGGCGTCTTGTCCCCGTAGTGGATCTTGCGACGATCCTTGCTGCGGCGCAGTCGTGCTTCGAGTTTGCTTGCCGCCGACTCCAGTGCCGCGTAGAAGCTGTCTGCGCAGGCCTCGCCGCGCACCACCGGGCCGCGACCGCGCGCGGTGATCTCGACGTGCTGACAGTTCTTGCGCTGGCGCCGGTTCTTCTCATGGTCGAGTTCGACGTCGAACAGGTAGATGGTTCTGTCGAAACGCTCCAACCGCGACAACTTCTCCGAGACGTACACCCGGAAATGGTCGGGAACCTCGACGTTGCGGCCCTTGACGACGACGTCGGCGTTGAGCACCGGCGCTTCCGTCGACTGGTCGCGGTCTTCGAGGACCATGGTGGAGTTGTTGGTTTCCACGGAATTCGTTGACATGCTTGACAACTCATTTCTGTCGGAAGTCGCACGCGCATCGCGTGCCCGGATCGTCACAAATACGCCGTCGGCACGTTGCATGTCGCTGCGCCCGCCGGCGTCAGGTGTCGGGTAATCACCTCCAACCGCACTAGGGCAGTCCCGGTACCGCACGGGCGCCCGTACCGGGTGCCGCCGTGAGAAACACGGGTTGTTGGACCCGACGGTAGTCCGTGTTCACCTGACTGTGCCACCAATTTCGCAGACCTGTTTTGAAGTCTTCATCTCCCAGCAATAGTGCGGGCTGTTTTCCCGCCGCTTTCATGCATCGGCCAGCGCCAGCACCGCGTGTACCTCCACCCCGGCTGTTTGCAGGGCACGTACCGACTCACAGGCGGTCGCACCCGTGGTGACGACGTCGTCGAACACCACGGCGGGCCCGGACACCCGCCGCAGCAGCCGCACCCGGCCGGCCAGATTGCGCTGCCGGTCCGCGCTGGACAGGCCCACGGAGTCCCGGGCGAAACCGGTCAGGCGCAGCGCCGAAACCACGGTGATACCGGGCAGATCCGCGGCCGCCGCGAGTGCCACCCGGGTCACGGGGTCGCCACCGCGCCTGCGGGCGGCCATCCGCCGGGTCGGGGCGGGCACCAGGGTCAGCGGCGCGTCGAGCAGCCCCCAGCCGAGCAGCCGGGCCAGTCCGATGTGCAGGGCAGCGGCCAGCGGGGCGACCAGATCGGCCCGGCCGTGTTCCTTGACGGCCACGATCGCCTGCCGGCGGGCGGCGGCGTACCGGCCCAGCGACAGCACCGGAACCCCGGGATCCAGGCGCGGTGTCACCAGCCGGGGTGCGGCCGCGCCGGCGGCCAGCAGCCCCGCACAGGTCGGGCACCACCGCGTCGACGGCGCGGCGCAGCCGCCGCACTCCAGCGGGAGGATGAGGTCCAGCAGCATGCGCCCAGTGTCGGTGGGAGGTCCGACATTGCCGGCCTCCAACCTTGGCGAAACTCGCGTACCCGGGGTGAATCCGCCGCCGGCGGGAACACCGGGTACGCGAGTTTCGCCGGCATGCGGGCGCATACCGTTGCCATTACGGTTACCATTTCGGCATGTTCACGGGTAAGCAGGCCATCGTGACCGGAGCCGGATCCGGCATCGGTGCCGCCCTGTGCCGTGCCCTGAGCATGGCCGGCGCCGAGGTCGTGTGCACCGACATCGACGCAGCCGCGGCGGCACGCACCGCCGAACCCCTCGGCGCGCGGTGGAGCGGGCTCGACGTCGCGGACGGCGCCGCGGTCGCCGAATGTGTCGACGAGGTGGTCGACCGTGCCGGGCGGATCGACCTGATGTTCAACAACGCCGGCATCACCTGGGGCGGTGACACCGAGCTGCTGACCCTGGACCAGTGGAACGCGATCATCGACGTCAACATCCGCGGTGTCGTGCACGGGGTGGCGGCCGCCTACCCGGTGATGGTGAAACAGGGCCACGGCCACATCGTGAACACCGCGTCGATGGCTGGACTGGCCGCCGCCGGGCAGATCACCAGCTACGTGATGAGCAAGCACGCCGTCGTGGGGCTGTCCCTGGCGCTGCGGTCCGAGGCCGCGGGCCGCGGGGTCGGAGTGCTGGCCATCTGCCCGACCGCCGTCGAGACGCCGATCCTGGACAAGGGCTCCGTCGGCGGCTTCGTCGGCCGAGACTTCTACCGGATGGGCCAGCGCAGTACGACGTTCGCCTCCGCCGACGAGCTGGCCGCCGCCACCCTGCGGGCCATCGAAGGCAACAAAGCGCTGTTGGTCTGGCCGCGACAGGCCCGCATGGCATGGCGGTTCGCCCGGTACGCGCCGGGACTGCTACAGCGCATGTCGATCGGGTTCGTCGCCAAACAGCGTGCGGCCCAGGGCTAAACACCCCGTCGCTTCGCTCGCCCCAGGGCTAAACACCCCGTCGCTTCGCTCGCCCCAGCGTTAACCAGGCAGGACCGGCAGCGCGCCGGCGATCATCAGCGGCCGCACCTCCGACCAGGCGAGGTCGTCGTCGGCGGCCGAACCGGACAGCTGCAACACCCCGCGCCGGTCGGCGACGTAGACCGTCGACGGGTTCGCCGCCACCACCGTCACCGGGCCGGCCAGGTTCCCGCTGGGTCCGTCGGAGTTCACGCCGTCGAGGTTGACGTAGGACACCGGATGGGCACCGTCGGTGCGGGTGACCACGATGTCGTCGCCGGTGCGCCAGGACAGTGACACCGCCGTGTCCCCCAGCCCGAAGCCGAGGCGGCGCGGGTAGGTCAGGGCGTACCCACCGCCGGGCGTCTGCTCCACCCCGGCCAGGATCACCCGCCCGTCGATCACCATCGCCGCCCGGGTGCCGTCGCGGGACAGCTGCAATTCGGTGATGGCGCCGGGGAACCTGGCCGACAGCGCAGTCGAGTCCACCGGGATGCGGGCGGGCTGCCCCGATGCGTCCTGCAGCACCCGGACCACGTTGACGCCGTCGACCACGATCCAGATGGCATCGTCGAGCGACCAGCTGGGCCGGGTCAGGGTGCGGCCGTCCAGGGCCTGGCCGGCGGCACCGCCGATCGGGCCGATCCACAACGAGGACGCCATATCCGGCGCGCCCCGCCGCAACACCATCACCGAGGCCACTTCCTGCCCGGAACGCGACAACGCCGCCGACACCTGATCGGGCATCTGTCCGAACGGGCCCGGCACCCGGGGCGCACGCTGGCCGTCCAGCGACACCAGCGATCCACCCACCAGGGCGTGCAGGCCCGCGCCTGCGCCGTCGGCGGCACCCGGATCGGTGGCCGCGACGTCGGCGGTGTCCCAGCCCTCGGCGAAGCGGTCGTCCAGCGCCGCGCCGTCCACATTGATCACATAGGGGCCGTTGATACCGGACCGCGACAGCGTCCAGATGATCTGCGCGGCAAGCAGTTGGCGGGTGTGCGGATCGGTCGTCGACAGATTCTCCAGCTCGATGCGGGCACCGCCATAACCGCGGCCCACCCCGGTCTTGCCGCCGTCGGCGCGGGTCACGGGACCGCGCAGCCGCAGTGGTGCGGCCAGCAGGTTGCGCACCGTGCGCGCCATCTCGGGTCGCGGTCCGGCGATCAGCTTGCTCATCAGCTCGGTGGCCAGCTGATCGGAATCGGCGACCGCGACATAGCGGGGATCGGGCACCACGGTGTTTCCGGTCGGGTCGGTGAAGTAGAGGGTGTTGCGTTTGTAGGTCTGCTGAAACTGCTGCCAGTCCAGGAAGACTCCGTTGGGCAGCCGGTCGATGCGCCAGCCTCCGGGGGTCTTCACCAGTTCGATCGGGCCGGGGTCGGGCAGCGCCCCTTCGGCCGTCTCGAACACCCCGAGCTCGGAGAGCGAGCCGAGGATGTCGGCCTGCATGCTCACCGTGACCAGGTCGGGCCGACGCGTCTCGGTGAACACGACGCGGTCGATCAACAACGCGCTGCCGGCGTCATCCCAGCCCCGCGAGGCGGATTCGGTGAGGAACTGCCGGGCTGCCAGATGCCGGTTGGCGGGATCGGCGGTGGCCTTGAGGAATTCGCGCAACAGCACGTCGGGCTCCATGCCGGGCGTCGGCGTGGGCAGGCTCGGCGGCGCGGGGCGTTCGACGGTCCCGATCGCTTGCGGCGCAGAGGAACTCGGCACCCCGGCACAGCCGGCGGTGGTGACGGCGAGCACGGTGGCCACGGCCAGGCAGAAGGCCCTCACGGCGGGTGTCATACCCCCTCCGACTCACGGTCGCGCCGGAGCGCGGGATCCTTGACCCGCGCCTGCGGTCCGGTGGATCCGCCCGACAGTCCGGGCGGCTTGAGCGGCAACGGACTCGTGGTGACCTTGTGGCCGCGCACCAGCGGCAGGGTCAGCCGGAAACAGGCGCCCTTGCCCGGCTCACCCCACGCCTCCAGGCGGCCCTGGTGCAGCCTGGCGTCCTCGATGCTGATGGCCAGCCCCAGCCCGGTGCCCCCGGAGCGGCGCACCCGCGACGGATCGGAGCGCCAGAACCGGCTGAACACCAGCTTTTCCTCGCCGGGACGCAGCCCGACACCGTGATCGCGGACGGTGACGGCGACGGTGTCCTCGTCGGCGGCCATCCGGATCTCCACCGATTTGCGTTCGGCGTGGTCGATGGCGTTGGCGATCAGGTTGCGCAGGATGCGTTCCGCCCGGCGCGGATCGACCTCGGCGATCACCCCGTCGGTCGGCATGTCGACATCGAGCTGCACGCCGGCGTCGGCCGCAAGGTGACCGACGTTGTCCAGGGCGCTCTGCACGGTGGAGCGCAGATCGACCGCCTCCACCGCCAGTTCGGCGACACCGGCATCGTGGCGGGAGATCTCCAGCAGGTCGGCCAGCAGCGTCTCGAAGCGGTCGAGTTCGTTGACCATCAGTTCGGTCGAGCGGCGCAGCGCCGGATCCAGATCGTCGCTGTGGTCGTGGATCAGGTCGGCGGCCATCCGCACCGTGGTCAGCGGGGTGCGCAGCTCATGGCTGACATCGGAGGTGAAGCGGCGCTGCAGGTTTCCGAACTCTTCGAGCTGGGTGATCTGACGGGACAGGCTCTCGGCCATGTCGTTGAACGAGACCGCCAGCCGCGCCATGTCGTCCTCACCGCGCACCGGCATGCGCTCGGTGAGATGGCCCTCGGCGAAGCGTTCGGCGATCCTGGACGCCGAACGCACCGGCAGCACGATCTGGCGGGCCACCAGCAGCGCGATCGCCGCGAGCAACCCGAGCAGCACGATGCCGCCGGTGGCCATCGTGCCGCGTACCAGTGCGATGGTGGATTCCTCGTTGTTCAACGGGAAGATCAGGTACAGCTCAAGATTGGTGACCGACGAGGTGCTGGGGCTTCCGACGATCAGCGCCGGCCCGGAGAACCCGTCGGTGTGCACGGTCGCGTACTGGTAACTGACCTGCCCGGCCTGCACGAAGTCGCGCAGCGCCTCGGGCACCTGCTGTACCGGGCCCGCGGCAGTGGCCGCGCGGGGGCCGTCGCCGGGCACGACGAGCACCGCGTCGTAGGCGCCGGCGAGTCCCGGCCCGGAGTCGGCCTTGCGATCGATGAGGGTGTTGCGGGCCAGTTGCAGGCTGCTGTCCAGCGAGCGGGTCTCCTCACCGCCGACGATGCCGCCGACGGTGTCGCGGGCGCGCTCGATCTCCTCGGTGGCGGCGCGCACCTTGACTTCCAGGATGCGATCGGTGATCTGGCTGGTCAGCACGAAGCCGAGGACCAGGATGACCGCGAGCGAGAGCCCCAGCGTCAGGGACACCACCCGCAACTGCAGGGACCGCCGCCAGGCGTAGCTGACCGCGCGGCCCACCGCGCCCAGCCCACGCAGCATCGGGGACGGGCCACGAAAACGGCTACGGACCCGGCGTCGCGTACCCCAGATCACGAGCGCCGCCCGACCGCGGGCCCACCGATCACGGAGGTCCGGCCTTGTATCCCACTCCTCGAACGGTCAACACCACCTGCGGGTTCTCCGGGTCGGTCTCCACCTTGGCCCGGAGCCGCTGGACATGCACGTTCACCAACCGGGTGTCCGCGGGATGCCGATAGCCCCACACCTGCTCGAGCAGCACATCACGAGTGAACACCTGGCGCGGTTTGCGCGCCAGTGCCACCAGCAGGTCGAACTCCAGCGGTGTCAGCGAAATCTGCTCACCGGCGCGGGTGACCTTGTGCGCGGGGACATCGATCTCGATGTCATGGATGGACAGCATCTCGGCGGGCTCGTCGTCGTTGCGTCGCAACCGGGCCCGCACCCGGGCCACCAGTTCCTTCGGCTTGAACGGCTTCATCACGTAGTCATCGGCACCGGATTCCAGCCCGAGAACCACGTCGACGGTGTCGGTCTTGGCGGTCAGCATGACGATCGGCACGCCGGAGTCGGCGCGCAGCACGCGGCACACGTCGATACCGTTCATGCCCGGCAGCATCAGGTCGAGCAGCACCAGATCGGGCCGCAATTCACGGACGGCGGTCAGCGCCTGGCTGCCGTCTCCGATGACAGCGGTGTCGAAGCCCTCCCCGCGCAGCACGATGGTGAGCATCTCAGCCAGCGAGGGATCGTCATCGACGACCAGGATCCGTTGCCTCATGGTGACCATGGTGTCACCACAAGGCGACAAAACCGGGGTGCCACGCTGGTGTCTCGGGGTTATCCGCCGAGCGTGGTCGCGGCTAGAGCTGCGCGGCAAGCTCCGCCGGGTCGGCATCCGGAGGCACGACCACCCACGCACCCGCCCAGTTCGCGGCCGCCAGGCCGGCGTAGGCCGCGGCGGTCCGCTGCTGCAGGCCGCGATCGCGTTCATACGCGTCGCGCGCCCGGTCGGCCTGCTGCTCGGCACGGTGGCGCGCGCGCTGGTCGGCCAGCTCGACCGAAACGTCGAGCAGCAGTTGAAAATCCGGCTTGGGCAACCCGAACCTGCCGAATTCCAGGGCATACACCCAGTCGACGACCTCGCCGTCGATGTCCTGATTCAGGCGGGCCGCGCTGTAGGCGGCGTTGGAGGCGACGTAGCGGTCCAGGATCAGGACGTCGTGGCCGGCCGACAGCCGCTCGACGTCGTCCCTGGCGCCCGCACGGTCCAGCGCGAACAGCGTCGCCATCGCGTACACCGAATCGGTGAGGTCGCCATGCTGTCCGTGCAGCGCCTCGGCGGCCAGGTCGGCGTGCACCGATGCGCCGTAGCGCGGGAAGGCCAGGGAGGCGACCGACTTCCCGTCGGCCTCCAGCGCCGCGCGCAGTCCGTCGGTCAACGTGCGCTTACCGGCACCGTCCAGGCCTTCGATCACAATCAGCACGCTGCGAGCCTAGGCGCCGGTCATCCAGCCCAGCACCGTCAGGCCCACCATGCCGATCAGCAGTAGGGGCCCGGCGACGCCGGCCAGACTCGGCGCGCCGACGGCGGTGACCAGACCGGCGATGACGGCCACGGCCAGGAATGCAAGACGCACGCCGAGGAGTAACCGTGTGCGCAACACCACTCGCAGTGCCGGTGCGGGCACCGTACGGAAGGTCCAGACGATCGCGGTGATCAAGGGCGCCGTCAGCATGACGGCGAGCACTCGGGGCAACAAGGACGGCAATCCCTCGTCATATATCGCTGTCACCACGATCAGCGCCGCGGCCAGCAGGACCACCCACGCCGTCGCCCAGCGCAGTACACGGGTGAGCGCCAGGGTGATGTTTCCCAGCGCCAGCGGCGCCAGGCCGGGGTCCAGCCGACCGGCCTCCAGCAGGCCACGCACCGCCTTGGTGGTGGTGCCCATCCGCAGTCTGCTGACCGCCAGATTGTGCACTGCCAGCGCATGTTCGGGTTGCAGACGCAGCGCCTGCAGGTAGTCGGCTTCGGCCGTATGGGCACCCGACAAGGAGCGGCGCAGGTCCCCGCGCAGCACCAGCGCATCCGGGAAGCTCGGACTCAACCGCAGTGCCTGCTCGACGACCGCCACAGCGTCGTCGTCGCGCCCGGACTCACGCAACAGGCTGGCGTAGGTGTAGTGCGCCAGAGCCGAATCGGGATGGGCAGTGGCCGTCTGCCAGGCCAATGTCAGTGCCTCGGCCACCCGGCCCTGCCCGTACAGCGCAAGCGCCTGTGATCCCATGGCGGCGACATCGCCCGGCATATCCCCCTCCTCGGCAGGCGCGCAGAAGGTGACGGGCAATCACCCCGATCCCGCCACCGACAACACATTCGACCTTAGAACTGCCCGCAGTTCGGTGCCGTCGGTACCCCGTTGAACCGGTCGGCGACCCACTGCAAGGCCGGTTCACCGTCGACCGCCATCGGCAGCGCGTGGTTGATCACCAGCTTGTTGAAAATCGGCGGACCCTCGTTGGTGCGGAACTCGACATCGCTGCCCTTGGCGCACCAGTCCTTGCCGAGTTGCACCACCGGCGCGTAAGGCACCAGCGGGTCATAGCGGTTGCTGTTGAGCAGCACCGGGGCATTGGGTTTCAGCGTGCCGAGCTTCTGCAGATCGAAGATTCCGCGGAACTGCGGGTCGTTCAACAGCTCCGGGATCGGATGGTTGAAGTAGGGCTGCAGGTGCCGGAACATGAACTTGGTGACCGTCTCCCCGACACACTGATCCCTGGTCTTGTCGACGAAGTCCATCCCGCGCGGGGTGAGCAGCGCCCGGATCTTGGGCGCGGCCTCCGGGTAGCCCTGCATGACGCTGTTGAGCGCGTAGCCGATCACCCCGACCAGCGCGCTGCCGTCGGCGTACGGGATCAGGTCGACAAGGTCGGCGGGCGGGGCGCCCGCATAGGTGCCGACGACATTGAGCTCGGGGGCGTAGGCCGACGCCAGTTCGGCGGCCGAACCGGCTGCCCCGCCGCCCTGCGAGTAGCCCCAGAAGGCAACGGGCCCACCGGGTGTCAGCGACGTGCCCGGCAACTTGCCAGCGGCTCGCGCCGCGTCGAGCATCGCGTGCCCCTGGGACAGCCGGTTGACGTAGGTATGCGTCGTACCGATGGTGCCCAGACCCTCGTAGTCGGTCATCAGGACCGCAAACCCGCGGTTCACCATGGTGTTCACGAACCCGGACTCGTAGTTGACCATGATGTCCAGATATGGCGACCAGTGGATGCCCTGGTTGAACTGCCGCGACGGTGCGCACTGGTCGCCCTGCCCCTGCGTTCCGGGACCGAACACGATCAGCGGGCGCGGGCCCTGTCCCGGCCAGGCGTTGAACGGCTCGAAGTAGGTGCCGGTCACCACATTCGGATTGCCTCGGCCGTCCGTGCTGCGGTACATGACGCGCGTGCCAGTGGCATTGAGCCTGCCGACCTGACCGGACGGCTCGATCACCAACCGGGACGGCTCGGTGCGGACCAGCTCGCCCGGCGGGACGTCCGGCAACGGATTCGGTGGCGTGTAGAACGCGGTGTACTCGTCCTCGTTGTAGTACGGATACCAGTCGTCGGCATGCGCCAAACCAGTTGCGAGACAACTGATGACGAACCCCAAAGACACCACGACAAACACAGCCCCGGCCCGAATCACTACCGGACAGTAACAAACAGGTAGCCGAATGGCTACGGATTCATCACATGTCGTTCACGGGCGCAGATGTAACGCTGATCAACCGACGACCAGCAAAAACAACGGACACATTTGCTCGGTCGCCGAGCATGGCAGGAATCCGGCGACGCGCGAGCTACCGACCTCGTCGCCGGGGGCGGTCAGTCCAGGCTGGTCGCCTGCAGCACGAGCGTGGCCGTAGCCCGGTCCAGGAACGCGTACGTGCTGGTGGAAGCCGAGGAGAACCCCGCATCGAGAAGTTCGCCGGTGAGGAAGGGGCCGGCCGGCACCTCGGCCGACAGTGCGTCCTGAACTTTGGGCGCGCGACCGGTGTCGGTCGGCTCGAACTGGGTCATCATCGCCTCGGCCACGGCCGGCGACAGCGTCACGACGGCGTCCGTGAAGCGCACGTCGGCGGCTCCGGCTGCCGGGTCCCCCCACTGCAGCCAGGCCACCGAAACGGGTGCGCCGATACCGGGAAACACCTTGACCAGACCGGGGATATCGCGATGGACCTCGGTCGGCGGGGGCGGCGATACCGGAGCCGCCACCTCCTGCGACGGCGCGGAACAGCCGATTGCCACGGCGGCACCGAGTGCCGCCGTGGCAATACCGCGCAGGATCCGCACGGTGACTAGTAGCGGTAGTGCTCCGGCTTGTACGGGCCGTCGACGTCGACGCCGATGTACTCGGCCTGCTCCTTGGTGAGCTTGGTCAGCGAACCGCCGAGGGCTTCGACGTGGATCTTGGCGACCTTCTCGTCGAGGTGCTTGGCGAGGCGGTACACCTCGTTGTCGTACTCGTCGTTCTTGGTCCACAGTTCGATCTGCGCGATGACCTGGTTGGAGAAGCTGTTGCTCATCACGAACGACGGGTGCCCGGTCGCGTTGCCCAGGTTCAGCAGACGACCCTCGCTCAGCACGATGATCGAGTGGCCGTCGGGGAAGATGAACTCGTCGACCTGCGGCTTGATGTTGATCCGGCGGATGTCCTTGTCGCGCTCCAGGCGGGCCATCTCGATCTCGTCGTCGAAGTGGCCGATGTTGCCCAGGATCGCCTGGTGCTTCATGGACCGCATGTGCTCGAGGGTGATGATGCCCTGGTTGCCGGTGGCGGTGATGACGATGTCGGCCCAACCGATGGCCTCCTCGACGGTCTTGACCTCGAAGCCGTCCATCAGCGCCTGCAGCGCGTTGATCGGGTCGATCTCGGTGACCGCGACGCGCGCGCCCTGCGCCTTGAGCGCCTCGGCGCAGCCCTTGCCGACGTCGCCGTAACCGCAGACCAGCGCCGCCTTGCCACCGATGAGGACGTCGGTGCCGCGGTTGATGCCGTCGATCAGCGAGTGCCGGGTGCCGTACTTGTTGTCGAACTTGCTCTTGGTGACCGAGTCGTTGACGTTGATGGCCGGGAACGACAGCTCGCCGGCAGCAGCGAACTGGTAGAGACGCAGCACACCGGTGGTGGTCTCCTCGGTGACGCCCTTGACCGACTCCGCGACCGTGGTCCACTTGGTCTTGTCGGCCTCGATGGACCGGCGCAGCAGGTTCAGGAACACCTTGTACTCGTCGGAATGCTCGTCGTCCTCGGGCGGCACGACGCCGGCCTTCTCGAACTCGGCGCCGCGCAGCACCAGCATGGTGGCGTCGCCGCCGTCGTCGAGGATCATGTTCGCCGGCTCGTTCGGCCAGGTCAGCATCTGCTCGGCGGCCCACCAGTACTCCTCCAGCGTCTCGCCCTTCCAGGCGAACACGGGGACGCCCTTGGGCTCCTCGACGGTGCCGTGCGGGCCGACGACGACGGCCGCGGCGGCATGGTCCTGGGTGGAGAAGATGTTGCAGGACGCCCAGCGGACTTCGGCCCCGAGGCTGACCAGCGTCTCGATCAGCACGGCGGTCTGGATGGTCATGTGCAGCGAGCCGGAGACCCGGGCACCCTTGAGCGGCGCGACGTCGGCGTATTCGCGGCGCAGCGCCATCAGGCCGGGCATCTCGTGCTCGGCGAGGCGGATCTCCTTGCGGCCGAACTCGGCAAGCGAAAGGTCAGCGACCTTGTAGTCGATGCCGTTGCGTACGTCGGCGGTCAGTTCTGGTGCAGTCATGTAGAGCCCCTTGTTACCTGTCGGCCGCCGGGCGGCGACCTGCCTTTTGCCTGTGAGTGCACGGGCCGGGCGGCCTGAGATACTGCGCGGCCACACACGGACTCCCGTGCCGACTCCCCCGGCCTGCGGGCTCGCGGGACAGGCGCCAAGCGCGCTCTGCCAGCCAAGGGGTCCGTGGTCAGCTTAGCGAACGCCGTAGTCGCACCGCCATCGGCACTGTTTGGCACACAGGCGTCCTGGGGTACACCGCCTCGCCGAACGGGATGAAGGGGCGCGATGTGGCGCCCGGAGAGTCGCCTGGTCTGACCAGGTCACTGCTGGCGCTGGGCGCACTGAACTTCGTTCTCGCCGATGCCCGCGACGATCTGGGCCGGCCAGGTCGCCCGCAACGAGGTGTGGAATCACGCGGGCAACGTCGTCTCGTTGTCCGCGGCCGTCATCACGGTGTCCCTCTTCGGCGAGCGGGCCATCCTGTGGTTGATGGTGCTGACCATCGTGGTCGACCGGGGCGGCCGACGGCGCGACGAGCAGCCTGCCGGCCGGCTCGGGTGATCGCGGCGGGCAGAGCCGCTCCGGTTACGGCGCCTCGATCACTCCGTACCGCTCTGCGAACGGCGTCATCAGCCTGGCCAGATCCATGGCCACATCGTGGTCGGCTTCCGGCGGCATGGAGACATAGCTCATCGCCAGGCGGACGATGGCGCGGGCCAGCACCCCGGCGTCCTCGTCTGAGGCCTTCATCCAGCTGTTCTGGAAGGTCTCGGTCAGCCGTTGCGAGCACCGGGTGATGATCGGACCGCTGTCGGTGGTGATGATCTGCAGCAGATCGGGCTTGGCTTCCCCGTTGAGCAGCGAGATCACCAGTGGATCGGAGGCGGATTCCATGAAAAAGGCACGAAAGCCTTCCAGGAAGGCCTCATAGACGCGGCCGATGTTGTTGTTGATCGCGGCGTCGACGGCGTTGACCAGCCGATCTGCCAGCCGCAGGGCGTACCCCTCGGCCAGGCCCTGTCGCGATCCGAACTCGTTGTAGATGGTCTGCCGGCTGATGCCGGCCGCCCGGGCCACATCGGTGAGGGTGATCGAGGACCAGTCCCGGACCAGCAGCATGTCTCGCATGCCATCGAGGATCGAGTCACGCAACAGCACCCGCGAAGCCTCGGCGTAGGGCACGCGCTGCGCCGTACGCCGGGGCGAGGGTGCGCTCATAGCCGCGACCCTATAGCTTCGCGGGGCTCTTGCGGCGAGTGTCACGGCCGCGCGACCTCGATCATCTCGAAATCGGTTTTGGCCGCGCCGCAGTCCGGGCAGCTCCAGTCCTCGGGGATGTCATCCCACCGGGTGCCCGGGGCGATGCCGTCTTCCGGCCAGCCCTTCTCCTCGTCGTACTCGAATCCGCACTGCACGCAGACGAACAGTTTGTAGTCCATGTTCGGGATTCCTCTCTGATCTGGACGGTTCTATGTGCCGTCGCTTCGCTCGCCGTGGACCTCGAAGTCGACCTTCTCGCGGACCGCACAGTCCGGACAGGGCCACTCATCGGGAATGTCGGCCCACGCAGTGCCGGCCGGAAAGCCCTCGCGCGGAGCGCCTTTGGACTCGTCGTAGACGAAATCGCAGCCGGGGCAGCGGTAGGCGCTCACCGGTCGGCCCCATACTTGGCCAGCACCTTGTCGCGCATCCGCGGGTGGATGTTCACCCTGGTGATATCGCCGTCATAGTGGGCCAGCACGCGGTGATCCATCACCTTGCGCCACAGCGGTGGGAAGTAGGTCAGCCCGATCATCGATGCGTAGCCGCTGGGTAGGTTCGGCGCCCCATCCATGCTGCGCAGCGTCTGGTAGCGACGCGTGGGGTTGGCATGGTGATCACTGTGCCGCTGCAGGTGATAGAGGAACAGGTTGGTGACGATGTGGTCGGAGTTCCAGCTGTGCTCGGGAGCGCAGCGTTCGTAGCGACCGCTGGCGGTCTTCTGCCGCAGCAGGCCGTAGTGCTCCAGGTAGTTCACCGTTTCGAGCAGGGAGAAGCCGAAGAACACGGAGATGACGACGTAGGGAACGACGGCGACACCGAAGATCGCGAAGATCGCGCCGTAGAGCACCACCGACATCGCCCAGGCGTTGAGCACATCGTTGGACCAGTGCCACTTGCTCTTGCCGGCACGCTCCAGTCGCTTGGCCTCCAGCTCCCATGAGGACTTCAGGCTGCCCCACACGCTGCGCGGCAGGAACTCCCAGAACGTCTCGCCGAAGCGCGCCGAGGCGGGATCCTCCGGGGTGGCCACCCGCACATGGTGGCCGCGGTTGTGCTCGATGAAGAAGTGCCCGTAACAGGTCTGCGCCAGGGTGATCTTGCCCAGCCAGCGCTCGATGGACTCCTTCTTGTGGCCCATCTCGTGCGCGGTGTTGATGCCGACACCACCCATCATGCCGACCGATAGCGCCAGACCGATCTTCGCAGGCCAGCCCAGTGAGCCGTCAAAGCCCAGCCAGCTCAGATCCGACGCGGTGAACAGGTAGGCGCCCAGCACCAGAGTCAGATACTGGAATGGGATGAAGCTGTAGGTGCAGTACCGGTAGTACTTGTCGTTCTCCAGCCGCTCCGTCAGCTCATCGGGCGGGTTCTCGCCGTCGGGCCCGAACCGTCGGTCCAGCAGGGGCAGCACGAGGTACACCAGGATCGGCCCGATCCAGAACGGAACCTGCGCGGCCGCGTGCCAGCCGAGCTGATTGAGCGCCCAGACGATCGGCAGCATCATCAGCACCGCCGTGGGCACGATCAGACCCATCAACCACAGATAACGCTTGCGATCCCGCCATTCGACCGCCGGCGCATTCTGCCCGTCCACATCGATCTGCGATGTCATCAGCCACCTCCTGTGAGTGCCATCACTACTTCATTGGACTATAGACCATGCTTTGTCCGTTATCTAGACAAATCGGCATATGATGTAAATCCGTCATGTCTTAACCGGCCCCGTGACGGTCATTCCCCCGACCGTGTCCGCTCGGCGCCGCCCTGCGGGTCCAACCGCACGCGCCGGGCAGCCGGTTCATGCCGCCGTCATCCGAGATATCGACGTGTAATCCATCGATTACCAACATGAAACGGCTCGTTTGTACTTTTCTCGGTAGCCGCGCAATCGGCGTGGTTGGCAAGAGAGGACACACCGTTGAATACGCCGTCAAATCAGATCGAGCTGACCGTCGCCGACTCCAGCCGGATGCCGTGGGACACATTCGTGGTGCCACAGATCGGCGCCGAGATTCCGTCGAAAGAGCTGTTCTCCGACCCCGAGACCGGCATGCAGGTGTTCCTGTTGCGCTACGCAGCGGGTTTCACCAATGTCTGGCACACCCACACCCACGGGCACGGGATGTACGTGCTCGACGGCGTACTGAACACCCACAAGGGTCAATACGGCCCGGGGAATTTCGTCTGGTTCCCGGAGGGCGGCTGGATGGAACACGGAGCCACCGCCGATAACGATGTCACCTTTTTGTTCATCACCAACAAGCCGTTCGCCATCTGCTACGAGGTTGATTCAGACCATCCGTATCCGATGGATTGATCACGCCTGGATTGTCGCAACGGTCGGAAACATCACGAACCCACCGTCACGCGGAACACCTTCGATGGTTGGGCGGCCAGCAACCGCACCGGCCCGTCGTCGGCGGCCACCCAGGCGGCGGCGCCGCGCTCCAGGCTCACCGCGCCGGCCTTGGCACGCACCTGCACCGCGCCCTCGGTGCACAACAGCACCTGCGGCCCGTCATGTTCGGCGGGCGCGTCAACCTCGTGGCCGACCTGGTCATCGGTCACCTGCAGCACCGACACCGCAAACTCCGGCGCCGGGGTGTCATAGACCAGTTCGGCCCCGTCGCGGATCGGTCGCGGCAGGATCACCGAGTCATCGGCGGGAGTGAAGTCCAGCACCCGCAGCAGTTCGGGCACATCCACGTGCTTGGGCGTCAACCCGCCGCGCAGCACATTGTCCGAGTTCGCCATCACTTCGACACCGACCCCGTGCAGGTAGGCGTGCAGATTGCCGGCCGGCAGATAGATGCCCTGACCGGGCTGCAACGTGATGCGGTTCAGCAGCATCGCAGCCAGCACACCGGCATCGCCGGGATAACGTTCGCCCAGCTCCAGGATGGTCTTCGCCTCGGCCCGAAAGGTCGTTTCGCCGGATCGGATGTAATTGATCGCGCCGTCGAGCACCGCGGGCACCAGCTTGTCGAGTGAGGGCTGCGGCGCGGTGATCCAGGTGGTGAACAGGGCACGCAACCCGTCGGCGTCGGACTGACCCGTGAGCAGCGCGATATAGGAATCCAGCTCGGTCACCGCCAGCGCACGCATGAACTCCGCGCTGCGGGCGGCCGGGCGGAATCCCGCCAGCGCCTCGAACTGCCCCAGCGCGACGATCAATTCCGGCTTGTGGCTGGCATCCCGGTAATTGCGGGTCGGCGCCGTCACCGGAATGCCGAGGCGCTCTTCGCGTTCGAATCCGTGCACCGCCTGCTGGCTGCTCGGATGAGCCTGCAGCGACAGCGGTTCGTCGGCCGCCAGCACCTTGGCCAAAAACGGCAGCGCATCACCGAACCGGGCCCGTGAACCCGCGCCGAGCTGCCCCTCGGGGTCCGTGCTGATCATGTCCAGCAGCGAGCGCTCACCGTCATCGGTCACACAATGCGCCGAATCACCGGGGTGCGCGCCCAGCCACAGCTCCGCCTCGGGATGTTGTGTGGGACTTTGCCTTCCGGTGAATTCGGCAATCGCTGTGCGCGACCCCCACGCATACTTTCGGACAGCTCCTCGGAGGAGATTCACACCCTCAACCTCGCACCAGTCGTAGGTACACGGCCGTCATCTCCATGCGCACCGCCACCGTCGCCAACTGCTGCTCGGGACGCACACCGCCGACCTTGGTCGCACTGTCGGGCACATCGTCGGCGCTGACCACATCCAGGTCGGCGAAACCTTCGGTGCGTGCCACCACCACCGGCCGTTGCTCATCGGAGGTCAACACCACGGTGCGCACCCGCGACGGCAGCGGGCCGTCGAGTTCCTCGTCGTGGAACAGCGCGGTCTCGTAGTCGACCGGCGCGATGTTCAGCGGGCTCAGCGCGCCCAGCGCATCGGTCAGACCGACCGCGGCCACCACCTGACGCGCGACCCGCAGCAGCACCGCCGCGCTGTGCTGGGCCAGCGCCAGCGTCGCCTCGCTGTCCCCCGCCAGCACCACCTCGCGTCCGGCCAGTCGCTCGGCCAGACTCTTGGCCGGGTTGGTGAACAGCTCGCGCGACGCGCTGTTGCGCAGCGCCTCGGCGTCCAGTTCGTCGGCCAACGCCTCGATGTCCACCCGGACCGCGGTGTCGACGAAGGCCAGCACCGCCACACCGGCGGCCAGATATCGGGTCAATCCGAATTCGTCGGGCACCGGCAGCCGCGGGGCCAGCACCGCCGCCCGACCGGCCGTCACATCGCGCAGCGGTCCTTCATGCGGCGCGACGAGCACGACCCGCGCCCCGCGGCGCACACCGGTGGCCGCGGCCGTCACCAGCACGGGATCACCCGCGTCGGCACCGGCCACCACCACGACATCCAGCGCACCGGTCCACGGCGGCAACTCGGAGGCCACCACGATCGGAACCCCGCTGGCCGCCCCGAGGGCGGCCGACAGCAGCGTGCCCGCCGCGCGTGCCGGACCGCCGTCGGCGACCCAGATCAGCGTGCGGGGTGGGATGTCCGAGCGAAGCAGCTCCAGCGCGCCCTCGTCGACGGACGCCGCGGTGGCACGCACCTGCGCGCCGGACATGGCGGACGCACGCAACAGACCTTCCCGGTCGGCAGCCAGCAACCCCTCGACATCGTCGAGGTCGATGGTGGCAGCCCGGGCGGTCACGGCGCCGACTCGCCGCGCGCGGCAATCAGTTTCGCCACCTGTTCCACCACCTCGTCGACCTCTTCGCTGGTGCGGGCCTCCACATTGAGCCGCAGTAGCGGCTCGGTGTTGGAGGTCCGCAGATTGAACCAGCGACCGTCGCCGAGATCGACGGTCACCCCGTCGAGATGGTCCAGCGACTGGATACGACTGCCGAAAGTGGCCAGCACGGAATCCACGCAGCCGGGCGCATCGGCGACGGTGAAGTTGATCTCGCCGGACTCCTCATAGCGCTGGTAGTCGGCCATCAGTTCCGAGAGCGGGCGCTGCTGCTCGCCGAGTGCGGCCAGCACGTGCAGCGCGGCCAGCATGCCCGAGTCCGCACCCCAGAAGTCGCGGAAGTAGTAGTGCGCCGAGTGCTCGCCACCGAAGATGGCGCCGGTCTCGGCCATCAGGCCCTTGATATAGGAGTGACCCACCCGTGAGCGCACCGCGGTGCCGCCTCGTTCGGTGATCAGTTCCGGCACTGCCCGCGAGGTGATCAGGTTGTGGATCACGGTGGCACCGATCTCGCGACCCAGCTCGCGCCCGGCCACCAGTGCGGTCACCGCGGACGGCGAGATGGGCAGGCCTTTCTCATCGACCACGAAACAGCGGTCGGCGTCACCATCGAAGGCCAGCCCGATATCGGCTCCGGTCGCCAGCACATGGGCCTGCAGGTCGACGAGGTTCGCCGGGTCCAGCGGATTGGCCTCATGGTTGGGGAAGGTGCCGTCGAGCTCGAAATACAACGGCAGCACCGTGATCCCGGGAATCGCCTCGAGCACCGCGGGGGTGGTGTGGCCACCCATGCCGTTCCCGGCGTCGACGGCCACCCGCAGCGGGCGCAGCTCCGACAGGTCGACCAGCGAGCGCAGGAAATCGCCGTATTCGGCGAGGACATCGCGATCGGTGATGGTGCCCGCGGCACCGTCGTGGGCGGGCACCCCGTTGATGACCTCATCGCTGATGATCAGCAGGCCAGTGTCCTTGCCGACCGGCTTGGCGCCCGCGCGACACAGCTTGATGCCGTTGTAGGCGGCCGGGTTGTGGCTGGCGGTGAACATCGCACCCGGGCAGTCCAGCAGACCCGAGGCGAAATACAGCTGGTCGGTCGAGGCCAGCCCGATCCGGACCACGTCGAGCCCCTGGGCGATGACGCCCTCGGCGAACGCGTTGGACAGTGCCGGCGAACTGGCCCGCATGTCATGTCCGATCACCACGGTGTCGACGGGTCTGGCTGACCCGTTCCCCGTGTCGCTGCGCTCTCTCCCGCGAGCGGGAGGTACCCCCAGCCCGCCGAAGCCCTCGTCGCGCACCAGGCGGGCGAATGCACCGCCGACGTCGCGGACGAATGCGTCGTCGATCTGTTCTCCGACCAGGCCCCGCACGTCATAGGCCTTGATGACAGCGTGGACAGCCTCAGCGGACCGAGACATGGCTCTCCTCGCTCTCTGTGTACGGGGAATCGGGAACTGCTCTGCCCACTCAGCCTAGTGTCTCGACACGACGGCCGCCGCAGGTCCCGTGAGCGCGCGCAAAACGGCCGACCGGGGTGCTTCCGGCGACGGGTGTGGGCCGGAACTACTCGGAGTTCGGCTCCGGGTCCGGGAGCACCCGGAGGTGGCCGCGACGGCGGCCATTGGGTTCCGGGCGATGCACCGGCGGGGCCATCAGCGAGCCACCGGGCAGCCCGGTCGAGGGGTCGGAGAATCCGGCGGTCACGCCGTTCACCAGAGCCTGCACGCCTTCGCGCCCCTCACGGACCGCGTCGGCGAGGGCGACCAGATCGTCCTCGTCGGGATGAGTCGGCAGCGGCCCGGCGTGGCGGACCAGCTCCCATCCACGGGGCGCGGTGATCCGACCGGCGTGTACGACACACAAATCCCAGGAATGCGGCTCAGACACGGTCGCCAGAGGTCCGACGACGGCTGTCGAGTCCGAATAGACGAAGGTCAGCGTCGCCACGGCGTAGTGCGGGCACCCGGGCCTGCAGCAGCGACGGGGAACGTTCACGCAGGGAAGATTATCGTGCGGCGACGCCGCGGGCCTCCGGACACGCGCGCGCCGCGGCGCCCGATCTCCAACCGTTACCATCTCCTGCGTGGCGCAGCGTAAGCATCGGGGATCCCGACGCGGCCGTGGCATGCGCGGATCGCTGTTGCCGCCGACGGTGCCGGGCTGGCGCAGCCGGGCCGAGCGATTCGACATGGCGGTGCTGGAGGCCTATGAGCCGATCGAGCGACGGTGGCACCAACGGGTCTCGACATTGGATGTGGCGGTCGACGAGATACCGCGCATCGCACCCAAGGATCCCGACAGTGTGCAGTGGCCGCCGGAGGTTGTCGCCGACGGCCCGATCGCGCTTGCCCGCCTGATCCCAGCCGGGGTAGATGTCCGCGGTAACTCCACGCGGGCGCGAATTGTGTTGTTCCGCAAGCCGATCGAACGGCGCGCCAAAGACACCGACGAACTTTCGGATTTACTACATGAGGTGCTGGTGGCTCAGGTAGCCACCTATCTGGGCGTCGAACCCAACGTCATCGACCCATCGGCCGAGGACGAATAGCACGTTGCGACCGCCTGCGGCCGCAACGTGCCGCGTCAGATGATGCCGCGCTTGAGGCGGCGGCGCTCCCGCTCGGACAAGCCGCCCCAGATGCCGAAGCGCTCGTCATTGGCCAGCGCGTACTCCAGGCACCGGTCCTTGACTTCGCAGCCCTGGCAGATGCGCTTGGCCTCCCGCGTCGATCCGCCCTTCTCCGGGAAGAACGCCTCGGGGTCGGTCTGCGCACACAGACCGCGTTCCTGCCATTGGTCGTCGTCCTCGAAGGACTCGGGCGCCAACTCGATACGGTCGGGCACCAAGCTCAAACTCGGGCGCACAACCATTTCGCTTGCCGCCGAATCGGTAGTGGTGTGCGGTGCACTGTCCACTGAACCGAGCATCCGGTCTTCGAACCGGAGCGCGCGGTCGAGATCGACCTGCTCAAAAGACATGTTCCGCCTCCTCACCTGATTATTTTCCCCGTTGTTGCCGATCGGGGCCCCTGCTGAATCACGGATCGCCAAACCCCTCCAGCACTGCCCCAGCTATCACTATTGTGATGTCCGGCCATCCGGATTCGAACATATGATCGAATCCCGGTCTGCGGCACCGAAACCGGCGGGCGAACCACGAAATGACACTGATGTGATTAGACACGCGTTAGCTGCCACGGTCAAGCGGAATGGCCAGTTTTCATACCATCTCGTGACATAGATCCGGCGTGTCCACGCACCGGCGTGTTCCCCACACCCCGGGCGGCCACACCGAAGAAAGCTGGCTGGCATAGGGTCTGAGGGCGTGAAGGTCACTGTTCTGGTCGGCGGCGTGGGTGGCGCCCGCTTCCTCCTGGGCGTCCAGCGCCTGCTGCAACTCGGGCAGTTTGCCGAGGCGGCCGCCGAATCCGAAGCGCCCACTCAACACGAGCTGACCGCCGTCGTCAACGTGGGAGACGACGCCTGGATGTTCGGCGTGCGGATCTGTCCGGACCTCGACACCTGCATGTACACCCTCGGCGGCGGTATCGACCCGGAACGTGGCTGGGGTCACCGTGACGAAACGTGGCATGCCAAGGACGAACTGGCAGCCTACGGGGTGCAGCCCGACTGGTTCGGTCTCGGCGACCGCGATCTGGCCACCCATCTGGTGCGCAGTCAGATGCTGCGCGCGGGGTATCCGCTCTCTCAGGTCACCGAGGCACTGTGCGCCCGATGGGCTCCCGGCGCCCGACTGCTGCCGGCCACCGATGACCGCAGCGAAACGCACGTCGTCGTCACCGATCCCGATGGTGAACGCAAGGCGATCCACTTCCAGGAATGGTGGGTGCGCTACCGCGCCAAGATCGAGACGCACAGCTTCGCCTACGTCGGCTCCGACAAGGCCACAGCCGCACCAGGTGTGACCGAGGCGATCGCCGATGCCGATGTGGTGCTGATCGCCCCGTCCAACCCGGTGGTGAGCATCGGCTCCATCCTCACCGTCGGCGGTATCCGCGGCGCGCTGCGTTCCACGTCGGCCCCCGTCATCGGCTACTCCCCCATCATCGCCGGAAAACCGTTGCGCGGGATGGCCGACGAATGCCTTTCGGTGATCGGTGTCGAATCGTCCTCGGAGGGCGTCGGAAAGCACTTCGGCGCCCGCAGCGGCGTCGGCATCCTGGACGGCTGGCTGATCGACGCGGGCGACGCCGCCACCATCGAGGGTGTCGAGGTCCGGCAAGCCCCCCTGCTCATGACCGACCCGGCGGCGACCGCCGAAATGGTGCGGGCCGGCCTGCAATTGGCGGGCGTCACGCCGTGAGTGCAGAACACGGTACTGCGCAGCCCATCGAGATCATCCCGGTGACCGGGCTCGGCGAGTTCCGTCCCGGCGACAATCTGGCCGCGGCCATCGCCGGCGCCGCCGGCTGGTTGCGCGATGACGACGTGGTCGTCATCACCAGCAAGGTGCTCTCCAAGACCGAGGGCCGCATCGTCGCCGCGCCCACCGATCCCGAGCAGCGGGACATCCTGCGCCGCAAGCTCATCGACGACGAGGCGGTCCGGGTACTGGCCCGCAAGGGCAAGACGCTCATCACCGAGAACGCCATCGGGTTGATCCAGGCGGCCGCCGGGGTGGACGGATCCAATATCGACGCCGCCGAACTGGCCCTGCTGCCCGTCGATCCGGATGGCAGCGCTGCGGCGATCCGCGACGGTATCGCAACGCATCTGGGCGTTCGGGTCGGCATCGTCGTCACCGACACGATGGGACGGGCCTGGCGCAACGGGCAGACCGATGTCGCGATCGGCGCGGCCGGGCTGACAGTCCTGCACGGTTATGCGGGCGCCCAGGACCCGCATGGAAACGAGCTCGTGGTGACCGAGATCGCGGTGGCCGACGAACTCGCCGCCGCGGCAGATCTGGTGAAGGGCAAGCTGACCGGCATCCCGGTGGCGGTGGTACGCGGACTGCAGCTGCACGACGACGGCTCAGGAGGCCACACCCTGGTCCGCAGCGGCGAGGACGACCTGTTCTGGCTCGGCACCGCCGAAGCGATTCACTTGGGCCGCACACAGGCACAGTTGCTGCGCCGTTCGGTGCGCCGGTTCGCCGCCGAGCCGGTCGACACCGCGCTCATCGAAGAGTCGGTCGCCGAGGCGCTGACCGCGCCGGCACCGCATCACACCCGCCCGGTGCGCTTCGTGTGGGTGCGCGACCCGGCAACCCGGCTGTCGCTGCTCGACGCGATGAAGCGCCAATGGCATGCCGATCTGACCGCCGACGGTCGCTCCGACGAGGATGCCGAGCGCCGCACCGGCCGCGGCCAGATCCTCTACGACGCCCCCGAACTGATCATTCCGTTCATGGTTCCCGATGGCGCACACAGCTATCCGGATCCGCAGCGCACGGCGGCCGAGCACACCATGTTCACGGTCGCCGCGGGCGCGGCCGTGCAGGGACTGCTGGTGGCACTGGCGGTCCGCGGGGTGGGCAGCTGCTGGATCGGTTCGACGATCTTCGCCGCCGAGATCACCCGCCGCGAGCTGGCCACCGCAGACGACTGGGAGCCGTTGGGCGCCATCGCGATCGGCTACCCCGCCGAGGAGACCGGGCCCCGCGAGCCGGCACCCGTCGACGGGTTGCTGATCCGGAGATGAGCCTGCACGCCTCCGTCGTCGACCTGCTGTCCCGGTGGAACGCGCCCGATCCCGAGCAGGACGCGTTGCGCCACGCGGTGCTGGCGTTCGTGCTGGCCCGGCCCGACGCCTGCGAGCGGGCCTGCGAGCCCGGGCATGTCACGGCCTCGGCACTGCTTCTCGATCACAGCGGCGAGCACGCGCTGCTCACCCTGCACCCGCGCGTCGGCCGCTGGCTGCAGCTGGGTGGGCACTGCGAGGACTCCGACGCCGACATCACCGCGGCGGCACTGCGTGAAGCCACCGAGGAGTCGGGTATCGACGGGCTGCGCATCGACCCGGACATGGTTGCGCTGCATGTACATCCGTTGACCTGCTCCCTCGGGCTGCCCACCCGCCACTTGGATCTGCAGTTCGTCGTGCGCGCACCGGCCGGCACCGATTTCGTACGCAGCGACGAGTCCCTGGATCTGCGCTGGTGGCCGCTGGAGGCAATGCCGCGGGATGACCCGGCACTGCTGGCGCTGGCCCGCGCTGCCCGCACGGCCTAGCCAGGAACTCAGCACTCCACGACGTTGAGCGCCAGCCCGCCCTGCGCGGTCTCCTTGTACTTGTCGAGCATGTCGATTCCGGTCTCCCGCATGGTCTTCACCGCATCATCGAGCGACACCCGGTGCTGTCCATCGCCGCGCAGCGCCATGCGCGCGGCGGTGATCGCCTTGACCGCGGCGACGGCGTTGCGCTCGATGCACGGGATCTGCACCAGCCCGCCGACGGGATCACACGTCAGGCCCAGGTTGTGCTCGATGCCGATCTCGGCCGCATTCTCGACCTGCTCGGGTGTGCCGCCGAGGACTTCGGCCAGACCGGCGGCCGCCATGGCGCAGGCCGACCCGACCTCGCCCTGGCAGCCGACCTCGGCACCGCTGATGGAGGCGTTCTCCTTGATGATCGAACCGATCGCGGCTGCGGTCAGCAGAAACCGGACCACGCCGTCGTCGTCGGCCTCGGCGACGAACTCGCTGTAGTAGTGCAACACGGCCGGAATGATGCCCGCGGCGCCGTTGGTGGGTGCCGTCACCACCCGGCCGCCGGCGGCGTTCTGCTCGTTGACCGCCAGGGCGTAGGTGGTGACATGGTCCATGGCGGACCAGGGATCGGCATCTGAGGGCGAGGCCAGGTACGCGGCCTGATCGGCGGCCCGCCGGCGAACATGCAGACCACCCGGCAGCACCCCGTGGGTGGCGCAACCCTGCGCCACGCAGTCGCGCATGACCGACCAGATGCGCAGCAGGTCCGCGTGGACCGCCGCCGAGGGGCGCAGGGCGTCCTCGTTGGCGCGGGCGATGCCGCTGATCGCCAGTCCGGTGTGGGACGCCACGCGCAGCAGGTCCTCGCCACTGCCGAACGGATGCGGAATCGGCGGGCGTGCGCCGGTGTCGGGACCCGCACCGTGATCGTCGGTGACGAATCCGCCACCGATCGAGTAGTAGACCCGTTCGGCGAGAATCGTGCCGCCGGCATCGGATGCGACGAAACGCATCGCATTCGAGTGGGTGCCGATGCGCTTGCGGGGGTGCAACACGACATCGTCGTCGAGGCGGAAACCGATGGTGTGCCTGCCGAGGATCGTCAGCGCGTGACTGTCGCGGATACCGGCCAGCGTCGACGGGATCCCCTGCGGGTCGACCTGCTCGGGCAGTTCGCCGAGTAGGCCGAGCGCCACGGCGGGAATGCTGCCGTGCCCCTCGCCGGTGGCGCCGAGCGATCCGAACAGATCGACCGCCACCCGGCTGGTGGACTCCAGCACACCCGATGTCACCAGCAGATCCGCGAACCGGTGTGCGGCGATCATCGGACCCACGGTGTGTGAACTCGACGGTCCGATCCCGATCTTGAAGAGCTCGAAAACGCTGTAGGTCATCGGTGCGGCTCCTCGCCGTGGTGACAGGGCGAGATCTACTCTGCCGCAGATGCCGAACGGCTGCGCAGGACATCGACGACGAAGACCACCCCCACATGGCTCGAAGTCATCGCCGCACCGGTCGCAGCACAGCTCACCGAACGCGACCCGATGCCTCGTCGGCGCCGGCGCGCGAGGGCACGCCCTGGCCCGACAGCAGCGCGGTGACCTTACTGCGCTTGGCGTCCAGGTCGCGCAGTTGATCCTCGATGCCCCGCAACGTCTCACGGATGACCTCGGCCACCTGCGGGCACATGTCCACATCGTCGCCGTTGAGGCACGGCAACACTTTTCGGATGGTCGCGGCGCTGAACCCGGCGTCGATCAACGCCCGGATCTGGGTCACCGCGCCGACGGCCGACTCGGGGTAGTCACGGTATCCGTTCGCGTGGCGGTTGGAGTGCAGCAGTTGCTGTTCCTCGTAGTAACGCAGCGACCTGGCGGATACGTTGCAGCGTTGCGCGAGCTCCCCGATTCGCATTGCCCCTGCCCATGTGATCGTCGTCGCACGAGGTTGACCTTGACGCCGGCGTGAAGGTTTAACGTCCACTGTATGACGCCACCACGCCTCGTCGCAGACCCGGACATCATCGCGACCGGGACCGGATCGCCGCTCGTGCTGGCCCATGGGGCGGGCGGCAGCGTCGGCGCCAACTTCGGGCAGGTGATCGACACCCTGTCGGCCACCCGCAGGCTCATCGGCCTGAACTACCCCGGTTCGGGATCCACCCCCGCGGCCCGCGACGCGCTGGAGCTGACCGTCCTCGCCGATTCGTTGGTCACGGCCGCGGTCGAGGCCGGCTTCGATCGGTTCCCCATCCTCGGCCTGTCGCTGGGGACGGCCGTCGCAGTGACGGCCGCCGTGCGCCACCCGGACCGGGTGACGGGGCTGCTGCTCACCGTGGGATTCGCGCGCGGCGACCAGCAGCTGCGACTGGTGGTCGACACCTGGACCGCGCTCGCGCACAGTGGGGATCATGCGACGCTGGCCGGCTACCTGGTGAGCCTGTCCTCCCCCGCGGTGCTCGGCGGACTCGACCGACAAGCCGCCGATGCGGCCGTAGCGATGACGCTGGAGCACTACCCCGCCGGCGGAGCGGATCAGGCGCGGTTGGCGGCATCCGTCGACACCCTTGCCGCGTGCGGCGCCATCGGGGTACCCACCGTGGTCTTCGCCGGTGGCCAGGACCGCATCGTGCTCCCGCAGACGACCCGCCAACTGGCTGCGGCCATACCGGGCGCGACCCTGATCGAGTACCCCGATGCCGGCCACATCTTCACCCCCGAAGAGGCGTCGGTATGGATCGACGATATCCGTGAGTTCCTGCGCGTTCACCAATTGTGAAAGCGCACAGCACCTTCCGGCCTCGCGGTCAGACGTCGGTGGAGTAGCGGATCCCCCCGTCGGGGATGGTCACCCCCGGCCACACCCGGGCACCGCGCAGCAGCTCACACCGGGCCCCGATGTCGGCACCGTCCCCGATGACTCCGTCGCGGATGAGCGCCCGCGGTCCGATGCGGGCACCGAACCCGATGATCGAGCGCTCGATCACGGCCCCGGCCTCGACCCGGACGCCGTCGAAGATGACCGCGCCGTCCAGTCGGGCGCCCGCGCCGATCTCGGCGCCCCGGCCGACCACTGTCCCGCCGAGCAGCAACGCGCCGGGTGAGACGGCCGCGCCGTCGTGGATGAGGAACTCGCCGCGCTGATGCTGCAGCGCGGGCGACGGGGCAATACCGCGGACCAGATCCGCCGAGCCCCGCACGAAATCGTCCGGGGTGCCCATATCCCGCCAGTAGCTGGCGTCGACGTAGCCGCACACCTTCTTCCCGTCGGTGAGCAGCTTCGGGAACACCTCGCGCTCCACCGACAGGGCCCGGCCCTTCGGGATCTGGTCGATGATCTCGCGGCGGAAGACATAACAGCCGGCGTTGATCTGATCGGTCGGCGGGTCCTGGGTCTTCTCCAGGAATGCGGTGACCCGGCCGTCGGCGTCGGTGGGCACGCAACCGAAGGCACGCGGATCCCCGACCCGCACGAGATGCAGTGTCACATCGGCCTGATGTCCGGCGTGGCAGTTCAGCAGGGCGCCGAGATCGGCACCGGAGAGCACATCGCCGTTGAACACCAGCGCGGTGTCGTGGCGCAGCTTGCCGGCCACGTTGGCGATACCGCCACCGGTGCCCAGCGCCTCCTCCTCGACGACGTACTCGATCTCCAATCCGAGCTTCGACCCGTCGCCGAAGGCCGCTTCGAAGACCTCGGCCTTGTAGGAGGTGCCCAGCACCACGTGCTGGATACCGGCCGCGGCGATTCGCGACAGCAGGTGGGTGAGGAACGGCAGACCGGCCGTCGGCAACATCGGTTTGGGCGCCGACAGGGTCAGCGGGCGCAATCGGGTGCCCTGCCCGCCGACCAGAATGACCGCGTCCACGTCCGCGGGATCGAGTGTGCCGGCCATGTCAGAGCCGCCCTTTCGCCTGTTTGCGTCGAGAGTTCCGGACCACCAGACCGGCTCGGGTTGCCAGCGCACCCCTGATCGTCCACCTCAGCGGGGCCTGCCACCAGCGCGAATGACGGTCAGCCAGGAAAGTGTAGGTGCTGCGATGGTGGGCCGCCAGATTCCGGGCGGGATCCCGCCCGGTCGAGTGACCCTTGTCGTGCAGGATCTCCGCGGTCGGCACGTAGACGTTCTGCCGGCCCGACCGCTCGAGGCGATCACCGAGATCGACGTCCTCCATGTACATGAAATAGCGCTCGTCGAACCCACCGATGCCGTTGAACGCCTCCCGGCGCAGCAGCAGGCAGGCGCCCGACAGCCAGCCGACCGGCCGCTCGGTGGGGGTCAGCCGCTCCTGCCGGTAGGCCGCCGTCCAGGGGTTCGATTTCCAGACCGGGCCCACGACGGCGTGCATACCGCCGCGGATCAGGCTGGGCTGATGCCGCGCCGAGGGGTACACCGAGCCGTCCGGATCGCGGATCAGCGGGCCGAACGCACCGGCCTGCGGCCACCGCTGCGCGGCCGCCAGCAGTTCGTCGATGCTGCCCGGACCCCACTGCACATCGGGGTTGGCCACGATGAACAGCTCCCCGTCGGTGACGTGGGCGTCGACGGCCCGGTTCACCGCGGTGCCGTAGCCGAGATTGCCGCCGGTGCGCAGCAACCGGACGTTCGGATAGCGCTGCACCGCTTCTTCGGGGGCGCCGTCGGTGGAACCGTTGTCGGCCATGATCACCGTCACCGGACGATCGGTGGCATGCGCCAGCGAGGCCAGGAAACGATCCAGATGTGGGCCCGGCGAATAGGTCACCGTCACGACCTTCAGTTCGTCAGTCACCGCACCCAGCCACTTCGTCGCCCACGCTGCAGAGGGTAACGCTCGCCCCGGCCTTCACCGCAACGCCGTCAGGGCGGCGTGCAGCCCGTCCTGCCAGGACCGCATCGGGCTGTGGTCGGCGTCATAGCGGGCGGTCGACAGCGCCGAGTACACCGGACGCGGCGCGGGCCGCGGGTGCCGATCGGTGCTCACCGGCCGCACCCGCTGCGGGTCGGCTCCGATCCCGGCGAACACCGCGCGGGCCAGCTCGTAGCGGCTGGCCGGGCCGGTGTTGGCGACGTGCAGCAGCGGCGCGGGCGCCGGATCGTCGGCGATCAGCAGCAGTGCCCCGACCAGGTCGGCGACATAGGTCGGCGAGCCGGTCTGATCGGCGACCACTTCCACGTGGTCACGTTCGGATTCCAGCCGGCGCATGGTGGCGACGAAATCGCTGCCCACCCCGGTGTACACCCAGGCGGTGCGCACGACGGTTGCCTCCGGCAGCACGCCGTGCACCTCCCGCTCCCCGGCGAGCTTGCTGCGGCCGTACACACTGCGCGGGCCGACGGGATCGTCCACCTCGTAGGGCCGCGGGGCCCCGTCGAATTCACCACTGAACACGTAGTCGGTGGAGATGTGGATGAGCCGGGCGCCGTGGGACGCGCAGACACGCGCGACATTTCCTGCCCCGACGGCGTTGACGGCATACGCGCGGGCCTCCGCGGTCTCGGCGATGTCGACGGCGGTCAGGGCGGCACAGTTGATCACCAGATCGCCGGGGGCGACGATGTCGGTGCCGGCGGCCGGATCGGTGATGTCCCACTGCGACGACGTACACGCGAGCAGATCGCGCCCCTGGGTGGTGAGTTCACCGCCCAGGAACCGGCCGACCTGCCCGCCCGCGCCGGTGATGACGATTCGGGCAGGCACGACCGCTATCCGGCGAGCACCCCGGCCGCGACCTTGGGCTGCCAATCCGAGGTGAGCAGCGCGCCGTAGTTCGCCTCGCGGTCGTTGCGGTTGGAGCTGTCCAGGTCACGCACGGCGTGGATGAAGGCCGGGCCCGCCCAGCCGACCGCCGCCGCGGCACCCAGCACATCGACGATCTGCTTGGCCTGCTCCTGCTGGCTCACGCCGTCACCGGGGATGTCGCTGGTGGACGCGCCCATCTCGGTCAGCCAGATCTTCTTGCCGCCGTCGCCGTTGGCCACCATCACATCGTGCATGCGCAGCACATCGGACCAGCCGTTGTTGCTGTCGGCGGCCAACCCACCGGGGAACACATAGGGGTGGGCGGCTGCGGCGTCGAAGGAGCCCTTGGCGCCTGCGGCGTACATCTGCTCCAGGAATCCGGGGGGCGAATCGGAGCCGCCGAGCGGGCTCAGCCCGGCGGCGACGACCGTGGCTCCGGGGTTTGCGCCCTTGATGGCGGGGTAGGCGGCCTTGAGCATGTTGGTGTAGCGGACCGCCTTGTTGTCGGCGAAGCCCATGAACAGCGGCAGGTTCGGCTCGTTCCAGACCTCCCAGGCGTTGACCCGGCCCGCGTAGCGGCTCGCGGCCGCGGCGGTGAAGGCGCCGAATTCGGCGTTGTTCTTGGGCGGCGACGACGGGAACAGCAGCTGTGCGCCCTCGGTGCGGGCCCAGAACGGGGTATTGGAGATCAACCCGAGCACGCGCAGACCGTTCGCGCTCGCGGCGTTGACCAAGCTGTCGAAGTAGCCCCAGTTGTATTCACCCGGACCGATCCCGACGATCCCCCAGTCCAGCGGCAGACGCACCCAGCTGGCGCCGGTCTTGCCGACGGCGGCGATCTCACGGGCGGAATCGGCCGGGTTTCCGGTGGCCCACGTGTAGCCCTGGGCGAATCCGTAACCGTCCGCCGGGGCCACCACCGCGTTCGCGGTGGCCGGACTGACCGTGACCATCGACACCACCAACGCGACCATGACGGCCGCGCGGCCCAAAGTCCTGCCCATCGTTTTCCGCATACCGCTCAAGTTACCGGACCTCCTGTGACCCATCGACCGAACGCCCAGCGCAGACGGTGCAAACGCCGGTGACGACCGGTACGCACTGTGTCGTTCGCCGACCCGTCATCGTTACCGCGCCATCTGTGAAGAATCCGCACCGCGACGTTGGCACGCCGACGCGCTTCGGCGGACATCGACGGTCCGGCCAGTAGCCTGGGCTGATGCAAAATCGGCTGACCAGAACGGTCGGCGTCATTGCCGCGGTGGCGGTCGTGGTGTCCACTGGCGTGGCCTGGAGCACGGTGCGTTCGTTCGAGGACGGCATCAACCATGTCAACTCCGCCGCCCTCGGCGGTGGCGGCGAGGACGGCGCGATCGACATCCTGCTGGTCGGCGTCGACAGTCGCACCGATGCACATGGCAACCCGTTGTCGGCCGAGGAACTGGCCGCCCTGCGGGTCGGCGACGATGTGGCCACCAACACCGACACCATCATCCTGGTGCGCATCCCGAACAACGGGAAGTCGGCGACCGCGATCTCGATCCCCCGCGACACCTACGTCGAACTCCCCGACGACCAGGGAAAGATGAAGATCAACGGCGTCTACGGCGACGCCCGGCTCTCGACCATGAAGCAGCTCATCGAGGTCGAGGGCATGGACCCGGCCGAGGGCGAGAAGCGAGGCACCGAGGCGGGCCGGGAGGCGCTGATCGAGACGGTCGCGCACCTGACCGGTGTCACCGTCGATCACTACGCCGAGATCGGGCTGCTGGGCTTCAGCTTGATCACCGACGCGCTCGGCGGCGTCGACGTCTGCCTCAAGGCACCTGTCTACGAACCCCTTTCCGGCGCGGATTTCCCGGCCGGCTGGCAGAAGCTGGACGGCGCGCGGGCGTTGAGCTTCGTCCGGCAGCGCCATGACCTGCCGCGCGGGGACCTGGACCGGGTCACCCGACAGCAGGCGGTGATGGCCTCGCTGGCCCATGAGGTGATCTCCGGCAAGACGCTGTCCAGCCCGGCCACCCTGGGCCGGCTGCAGACCGCCGTTCAGCGCTCGGTGGTGCTCTCCGATGGCTGGGACATCATGGATTTCGTCAAGCAGCTGCAGGAGATCGCGGCCGGTTCTGTCGCCTTTGCCACCATTCCGATCCTGCGCGAGGACGGCTGGAGCGATGACGGCATGCAGTCCGTCGTGCGTATCGACCCGGACAACGTCAAGGACTGGGTGAGCAGCCTGCTGGACGAGCAGGCCCAGGGCAACACCGAGAAAGTGGCCTACTCTCCCGACAAGACGACCGTCGACGTGGTCAACGACACCGATATCGGCGGCTTGGCCGCCGCCGTGTCCGAGGTGCTGACCGGCGGGGGCTTCACCCCCGGTGCCGTCGGCAACCATGAGGGCGACGGGGTGGCCAACAGCCAGGTGCGCGCGCTCAGCGTGGATGACCTCGGCGCCCAGGCCGTCTCGAAGAACCTGGGCAATCTGCCCGTCATCGAGGACCCCGCGATGGCGCCGGGCACCGTGCAGGTCGTGTTGTCCGACGATTACGCGGGCCCGGGTTCGGGCCTGGAGGGCACCGCACCGTCGGCCGATCCCGCGTCCACCGAGTGGTACCAGGGATACGAGGGCGAAGGTCTGATCTCCTCGCCCGAGGACGCCCCGCCGCCGCCACCCTCGCCGATCATCACCGCCGGCTCCGACGACCCCCAGTGCGTGAACTGACGTGACGACCGTCAGTGCGGCCCTGCTGGACCCGTTGCTGAAACGCGACCCGGTCGGACCGCGGATCACCTATTACGACGACGCCACCGGTGAGCGCATCGAGGTGTCCACCGTGACGCTGGCCAACTGGGCCGCCAAGACCGCGAACCTGCTGCGCGACGAGCTGGGGGCCGGCCCGGGCAGCCGGGTCGCGGTCCTGCTGCCTGCGCACTGGCAGACGGCGGCGGTGCTGCTGGGTGTCTGGTGGATCGGCGCCGAGGTCGTGTTCGGCCGTGACGACGCCACCGATATCGCGCTGTGCACGGCCGAACGCCTCGAGGAAGCCGACGCGGCAGCCGGGATGGGGGAAGTGGTGGCACTCTCCCTCGACCCGTTCGGCAAACCGGTCCCCGACCTGCCCATCGGGGTGACCGACTACGCGACGTCGGTGCGCGTGCACGGCGACCAGATCGTCCCGGAGCGTGCACCCGGCGCCGCGCTGAACGGCCGGTCCGCAGCCGATCTGCTCGCGCTGGCCGCCGACTCGGCAAGCAAGCAGGAGCTGACCGATTCCGACCGGGTGCTGTCCACCGCGGCCTGGGACACCGACGACGACCTGATCCGGCATTTTCTGGCCGTACTGTCGGCGGGTGCATCGCTGGTACAGGTCACCAACCCCGATCCGGCGGCTCTCGAGCGGCGTCGGGTGATGGAGAAAGTCAGCCGGGGGTAATCCCTGCCGCCGCGGGCAAGATCAAATACCCTGAGCGTCAATATCGTCCTCGGATAGGCCAACCGGCCTCGGATGAGTACCCTGTGACAGGTGGGAAGCACCGCGATGAAATTCGCTGCATATCGGCATATGGGCCATCGACGTGTGCAGGGCTATACGGAGTCGGCGGCAATCGGGTTGCTACATGCCGTCGATCAGTATCAGCGCGAGGCCGGGATCAACGGCCCGATCGCCGAGATCGGCGTGCATCACGGGCAGCTGTTCATCGCGATGAAGCTCTTGCAGCAACCAGGTGAGGCCGCCATCGCCATCGACCTGTTCGAGGACCAGGAGTCCAATATCGACAAGTCCGGCCAGGGCGACCGGGACCGGTTCCTGCACCACCTCGACCAGTGGGCCGACCGCACCGGCCTGGTCATCCATCAGGGTGACTCGACGGCCATCGTGCCCGGCGATATCGCCGCGATGTCCCACGTGCGGATCTTCTCCGTCGACGGCGGACACACCCAGGAGATCGTGCTCAGCGATATGCGGCTGGCCGAGAAGAGCCTGGTCGACGGCGGTGTGGTGATCGCCGACGATGTGTTCAACCAGCAGTGGCCGGGCGTGTGCGTCGGCACCGTGCACTACCTGGAGCAGGGCGGCGCGCTGGTGCCGTTCTACATCGGCTACAACAAGGTGCTGTTCACCCAGCCCGAGCATGCCGAACGCTACCGCCGCACGCTCGATACCGCCTACACCGACAAGACCATGACGGCTGTCTTCGAATCGACCTTCGTCGGCCACCCGGTGAGCATCCTGGTGCCCGTGCCCAAGCACCCGGTGCACATCGCCCGGCGCAGCGAGACGGTCCGCACCACGTACCAGAAGGTCGCCAAGCTGCTCAAGTAGCCGCCGAGCAGTCGCAAAAGGCCCCAATCCGCGTGGGAATTGGGGCCTTTCGTGACTGCTCGCGCAGGGTCAGCTCACTTCAGCAGCTGGCGGCTCATCACGACGCGCTGGATCTGGTTGGTGCCCTCGTAGATCTGGGTGATCTTGGCATCGCGCATGAACCGCTCCACCGGGAAATCCACGGTGTAGCCGTAACCACCGAACAGCTGCACCGCGTTGGTGGTCACCTCCATCGCGACATCGGAGGCGAAACACTTCGAGGCCGAGGCCAGGAACTGCAGGTTGGGTTCCATGCGCTCGGCGCGTGCGGCCGCGGTGTAGACCATCAGCCGGGCGGCCTCGATCTTCATCGCCATGTCGGCGAGCATGAACTGGGTGCTCTGGAAGTCGGCGATCGACTTACCGAACTGCTTGCGCTCCTTGGTGTACGCGATCGACGCGTCCAGCGCGCCCTGGGCGATCCCGACGGCCTGGGCACCGATGGTGGGCCGGGTGTGATCCAGGGTCGCGAGCGCGGTCTTGAAGCCGGTGCCGGGCTCGCCGATGATGCGGTCCCCGGGGATCCGGCAGTTCTCGAAGTACAGCTCGGTGGTGGGCGATCCCTTGATGCCCATCTTGTGTTCCTTGGGCCCGGCGCTGAATCCCTCGTCGTCGGCGTGCACGATGAACGACGAGATGCCGTTGGCGCCCTTGTCGGGGTCGGTCACCGCCATGACGGTGTACCACGTCGACTTGCCGCCGTTGGAGATCCAGCACTTGGTGCCGTTGAGGATCCAGTCGTCACCGTCGGCGACCGCCCTGGTGCGCATCGCCGCGGCGTCACTGCCGGCCTCGCGCTCACTCAGGGCGTAGGACGCGGTGGCCTCGCCGGCCGCGATCGAGGGCAGCACCTTCTGCTTGAGCTCCTCGGAACCGCGCATGAGCAGTCCGGTGGTGCCCAGCTTGTTGCAGATGGGGATGAGCGAGGAGGACGCGCACACCCGGGCGACCTCTTCGATGACGATGCACGCCGCGACCGAGTCGGCGCCCTGCCCGCCGTACTCCTCGGGGATGAACACCGCGGAGAAGCCGGAACCATCCAGCGCCGCCAGTGCCTCGTCGGTGTAGCGCGCCTGCGCGTCCACCTCGGCGGCGTAGGGCTCTATCTCCCTCTCGCACAGCGAGCGCAGCACGGTGCGCAGCTCATTGTGCTCATCGGAGAGCTGGAACAGGTCGAATGACGGGTTGGCAACCATCGGGATCTCCTCGCTACTCGTCGGTAACTTTAGCGGTTAATCCGTGCCACCCAGTAGCCGGTCCCGCAGTGCGGCATCCTTTGCCAGCACCATCTTCTCCAGGTCGGCCTGGAACGCCTCGATCCGGGCGCGCAGCGCGGGATCGAACGCGCCGAGAATCCGCACCGCGAGCAGGCCGGCATTGCGGGCTCCGCCGATGGACACCGTCGCCACCGGCACCCCGGCGGGCATCTGCACGATGGACAGCAGTGAATCCAGGCCGTCGAGGCGGGCCAGTGGCACCGGTACCCCGATCACCGGGAGCGGTGTCGCGGCGGCCACCATGCCGGGCAGATGCGCCGCCCCGCCCGCACCGGCGATGATCACCTGGATACCGCGGGCCGCCGCCTTCTGGGCGTAATCGAGCATCCGTGCCGGCGTGCGGTGCGCCGAGACGACACCGACCTCGAAGGGGATGTCGAACTCGGCCAGCGCGAGCACGGCGTCCTCCATCACCGACCAGTCGCTGTCGCTGCCCATGATGACCCCGACCCGCGGGCCGGCCAAGGTGTCGACTTCTGTCATCTCAATGCCCGTCCCATCCGTCCGTCCACTGCGCATGCGACAGCCAGTGTGCTGCGCGCTGCGCTCTTTCCCTCAGCGCCCCAACGTATTCCGGGTCATCAGGAGATCCACCGGGCGCACCCACCAGATTCACGTGCCCGATCTTGCGGCCCGGCCGCTCCCCCTTGCCGTACAGGTGCACCTTCGCGTCGGGCATCCGTCCGCACAGATGGTGCACCCGCTCGTCCATCGACATCTGCGGAGTCTCGGCGGCACCGAGCACATTGCCCATCACGGTCACCGGGGCCAGCGCCGCGGTATCGCCGAGCGGATAGTCCAGCACCGCCCGCAGGTGCTGTTCGAACTGGCCGGTGCGGGCACCGTCCATGCTCCAGTGCCCCGAGTTGTGCGGGCGCATCGCCAGCTCGTTGACCAGGATCTCACCGGTCTCGGTTTCGAACAGTTCGACCGCCAGTACGCCGACGACACCCAGTTCGGAGGCCAGCCGCAGGCCCAGCGCCTCCGCGCCGGCCGCGATCTCGGCGGGCAGGCCGGGCGCCGGTGCGATGACCTCCACGCAGATGCCGTCGCGCTGCACGGTCTGCACCACCGGCCAGGCCGCGCCCTGCCCGAACGGGGAACGCGCCACCAGCGCGGAGAGCTCGCGGCGCATCGCCACCCGCTCCTCCAGCATGACCTCGACACCGTCGGCCAGGTAGCCGGCGACCGCCTCCCTGGCGTGCGCGAGGTCGCGGGTGAGCACCACGCCACGGCCGTCGTAGCCGCCGCGCACGGTCTTGACCACCACCGGTCGAGAGGTCCGCTGCGCGAAGGCATCGACATCATCGACGGTCGCGACCGCCGAGAACGCCGGGATGGGTGCGCCGAGGGCCTGCAGCCGGCGGCGCATCACCAGCTTGTCCTGGGCGTGGATCAGGGCCTGCGGCGGCGGCGCCACCGTCACGCCCTCGGCGACCAGCTGTTCCAGGTGCTCGGTCGGCACATGTTCGTGGTCGAAGGTGAGCGCCGCGACCCCCTGCGCGGCGCGCCGCAGCGCGTCCAGGTCGGTGTGCGCGCCGATCACCACATCGGGTGTGACCTGTGCCGCAGGATCGTCGGGTCCGGCGGCCAGCACGCGCAGCGTCTGCCCGAGCGCGATGGCGGCCTGGTGGGTCATTCTGGCGAGCTGGCCCCCGCCGATCATCGCGACGACGGGCGCTCGGGAGTCACTGGGCGTTCGGGGCACGGCACATATGTTGTCATGCCCCGCGCGACCCGCATCCGGGCCGACCGGTACCGGCGGTGACCTGCACAGGTTCACCTTCGGCAGGGTGTTTCCGTAGACTTGCTCCTCGTGTCCTTCGCTGATGCCACGATTGCGCGGCTACCCCGCCCGATCCGGCCCTTCGCCGAGCGGCACCATGAGCTCATCAAGTTCGCCCTCGTGGGCGCGACGACGTTCGTCATCGACTCGGTGATCTTCTACACGCTGAAGCTGACCATTCTCGAGCCCAAGCCGGTGACGGCCAAGATCATCGCCGGCATCGTGGCAGTCATCGCGTCCTACATTCTCAACCGGGAATGGAGCTTCAAGGACCGCGGCGGCCGGGAACGTCACCACGAGGCCTTGCTGTTCTTCGGTGTCAGCGGCGTCGGCGTGGTGCTGGCCATGGCCCCGCTCTACTTCTCCAGCTATGTGCTGGGCCTGCGGGTCCCCGAGGTGTCGCTGACGGTGGAGAACATCGCCGACTTCATCTCGGCCTACATCATCGGCAACCTGCTGCAGATGGCGTTCCGGTTCTGGGCGTTCCGCCGCTGGGTGTTCCCCGACGAGCACGGGCGCAACCCGGAGAAGGCGCTGGAGTCGACGCTGACCGCGGGCGGCATCGCCGAGGCCTTCGAGGACCATGCCGAGCATCACGGCCAGCTGGGTCAGAGCGCCGGACGGGACTTCGGCGAGAACGGCACCGGCAACGAGAACACGGTCACCCCGCTGCGCAGACGTGTCCGCGACGCCGATCAGCTCGGCGATTCCTCGGAATCGAGGGTGTCGAAGACTTCGTGATAGAGCAGGGAATGCACCTGTTCGACGCGCGGAATGTCGTAGAACTCCAACGGGTCCTGTGACGCGGACTCGATGATCAGCGTGCCGGTGCGCAGCATCCGGTCCAGCACACCGTGCTTGAACTCGACACTGTTGATCCGGGCCAGCGGGATATCGATACCGCTGCGGGTCAACAGTCCGTGACGGAACATCACCCGGCGGTCGGTGATCACGAAATGCGTTGTCCACCATGTCAGGAACGGCCAGATGGTCAGCCAGCCGACGAGCACCAACCAGAGCGCGGCGATGACGCCGAAGATGATGCGCTTGGCGTTGTCGTCCCAGTCGGTCTGGTTCACCCAGCCTGCCCCGAACGCGGCCAGCGCACTGGCCGCCAGCAGTACCAGCGCGGGCCCGAGCAACCGCTTCCAGTGCGGATGCCGGTGCAGCACCACATGCTCGTCTCTGGCCAGCACGTTCTCCGGATAGCCCACGGTGTGGACTCTACTCAAACACCTCACCGGATAGCGGGCGTAAATGCACAATATCGGCCGCGGCGATGACCTCGGTGCCGTCGCCGGTGTCGATGCAGAGCCGACCCTGGGCATCGACGTCCGTCGCGGTGCCGACGATCTCCTTGCCGCCGGGCAGCAGTGCACGCACCGGCCTGCCCAGCGTGGCGCTGCGGTCCCGATAGTCGGCCAGCAGCGCTGCGGACCCGCCCGCCTGCCAGGCCCGGATGCGGGTGCCCAGCTCGCGCAACAGGATCCGGGCGATCTCGGTGCGCCCGGCACTCACCCCGAGCGCACGCACGGAGGTGGCCTGGGTCTGACCGATCTCCTCGGGCCGCACCTCCACGTTCAGCCCGATGCCCAGCACCACCACCGGCTTGGGCGAGGCGACCTCGGCGAGTATGCCGGCGATCTTGGCGCCGTCGATGAGGACGTCGTTGGGCCACTTCACGCCGGCCTGGATACCGACGGCCGCCAGCGTGTCGGAAACCGCGACGCCGGCCAGCAGCGGCAGCAGTCCCCACAGGTGTTCGTCGACACCGTCGGCCGAGATGGCCACCGAGACGATGACCAGTCCGCGCGGCACCGCGGTCCAGACCCGCCCGCCCCGGCCGCGGCCGGCGCTCTGGTGTTCGGCGAACAGCACCGCGCCGGCGATGTCCTCGCCGGCGGCCGCCCGCGCGATCAGATCGGCGTTGGTCGAGCCCGTCTCCTCGACGATGTCCAGCCGGCTCCAGGGCGCGGGCAGCTCGGCGCGCAGGGCGTCGGGGTCCAGTGGCAGGCGCAGCGGATCAGCAGTCATTGGGCACCGGCTGATCGGCGAATCGGGTTGCCATCCAATTCAATTGACTCGCGAGATCGACACCCGCGTGCCCCTTGTCCGGTTCGAACTGCACTGTCACCGTTCCTCCCATGGCACATGCGCGCGCAATGGCCGCTGCCGTCCACTCCGCGTCGACAAGGGTATCGGCCCCGCCGTACCACACCGACAGCGGTGCGGACAGCGGACGCTGCGGTAGTGCCCAGTCGCGCAACAGCCCTCGCAGCTGGTCGGCCGCGGCCACCGACTGCGGCGCCACATCTTCGGGGCGCAGATGTTCTGCGGCCGCCTGGCGTTCATAGATCTGCGGCGCCTGGCAGGCCGTGAGCACCGACCAGTACTGCGCGGCCGCTCCGGCCCGGAAATCGTCGCGATTCAGCTCCGGATTCAGCCGTGCATGCGATTCCACGATGACCGGCATGGCCAGCACCTGGTCGGAGGTGAGCTCGCCGCGCAGTGACTTGTCCACGAAACCGCTGACATCGGCGGCGGGGGCGGCCGCGACGGTGCCGAGCAGTTGCAGTTCGGGGGCGTAGACCGAAGCCTGTTCATTGGCCGCCCAGGTGGCCGCACCGCCCTGTGAGTGGCCGAAGCCCAGCCATGTGGTGGAGACCTCGGGGAAGGTGTGGCGCAGCGCCCGCACGCTGTCGATCATGTTCAGACCGGCGGTCCTGGCATCGAGGTAGGGGTGAATGCCCTTGGCGCCCAGTCCCTCGTAGTCGGGCACCGCCACCGCGAAACCGCGATCGATGAACGGTGTCACGAAGGCCAGTGCACCGAGCATGGTGTCCGACAGTGAAGGCGCACAGGGATTGTCGATGCCGACGGTGCCGTGGCCGATGGCCACCACCGGCCAGCCGCCCGGTGGCGGGGTCCCCTTGGGCGTGAACACCGAACCCGAGACCACCGTGGGCGCTCCGGTGTCACCGGACGTGGAGCGGTACAGCACCCGTGCGGCGCGCAGGTCCCGGGCCTCCACCCGACGGGTCACCCCGGGCATGGTGGTGGCGGTGACCAGCGAGCCGGGCCCGGCGTCGGTGAGATCGGCGGTGTCCACGGCGACGGGCGGCCCTCCCGAGGACGGGAAGCTGTTCACGAACTCCAGGCCCAGCGGCACCGCGAACGGCAATAGTGCACGGCCGAGCAGGATCTGGGCGAAGACGACGACGAAGATGGTGGCGGCGACGGCGGTGCGGGTGAGCCAACGCGGCCTGTCATTGCTCCGGGAAAGCCGCACGTCCCTACGCTACCGGACGGTCGAAACCGGGCCAGTGCCCCTTAATACGCGCCGGTGCCACCGAGCACGGTGCGCACGGTCTTGATGGCGATCAGCAGGTCACCGCTGATGGACCAGTTCTCGACGTAGGACAGATCCAGGCGCACCGAATCGTCCCAGGAAAGGTCGGCGCGACCGCTCACCTGCCACAGGCCGGTGATACCGGGCAGCACCAGCAGACGGCGGCGGACCTGATCGGTGTAGGCGTCGGCCTCACACGGCAACGGCGGCCGCGGGCCGACCACGCTCATGTCCTTGCGCAGCACGTTGATGAACTGGGGCAGCTCGTCGATGCTGTAGCGGCGCAGGATCCGGCCCACCGCGGTGACCCGGGGGTCGCGGCGGATCTTGAACAGCACACCGCCGTCCATCTCGTTCATGTCGGCGAGACTGGCGACCAACTTGTCGGCATTCTCCACCATCGTGCGCAGCTTGATCATCTGGAACGGCTTGCCGTCCAGACCGATGCGCTCGGACATGTAGAAGATCGAGCCACGGCTGGTGAGCTTGATGGCGATGGCACTGACCAGCAGCAGCGGGAACGCGGCGGTCAGGACGGACAGCGAGACGAAGATGTCGAACGCGCGCTTCTGCACCTTCGTCGTGCCGCTGTACTGCGGCTTCTCCACGTGGATGAGGTTCAGGCCGGCCACCGGACGCATGGTCAGACGCGGGCCTGCGACATCGACCATGCCCGGTGAGACCACGAGGTCGACACCGAGTCGATCGAGATCCCAGGACAGCTCCCGCACGCCCTCGGGGCCGAGGTGCTCGGTGGTGGTCAGGGCGACGGTGTCCGCGTTGGCCTTGGCGATCGCCTCTTCCACCTGATGTTCGTCACCCAGGATCGGCAGCGGGCCCACGCCCGGCACATCGAGGGTGCCGCCGCCGACGCGGCCGGTCAGGCAGACGCCGACGACCGAGTAGCCGTAACCCCAGGCACGGTCGAGGGACTGGACCAGGCTGCGCACCGCGGCCGCGTTACCGACCGCCACCACAGCATTGACGCACTGTCCACGCTTGCGGTACCAGCCGAGGACGCGGCGGCAGGCGGCGCGGCCCAGCACCAGGAAGACGAGACCGAGCGGGAAGGCCAGCGCCAGATACCCGCGGGCGTACTCCGGCCGGAAGATCATGAGCGTGACGGCGACGACGCCGATCGTCGCCAGCGTCGCCGACAGCACCCGGCGGTACTCCTCGATACCGGCTCCGACGATCCGTGGGGAACGGCTGCGGTAGGCCGTCAGCAAACCCAGCCAGATCAAGCCGAAGATCACCGACAGCAGGCCGAAGTACTTGGTGAGCGGATCGAAATCGGTAACTGGGCGGCCCAGGCGCACCATCTGGGCGCAGGCCATGGCCGCGCCCACGACGACCACATCGGTGATCAGCAGCGCCAATCCGTAGCGCCGCTGCCACTGCAGTCCGTCGTGGTCGCGGGCCGGCGCCGCGCTCACCAGAGCGATCGGCGCCTCCGTCTCTCTCACCAACGTCACCTGCGCGTCCACCTTCGTTTGCTGCACCGGTCCAAGCATGCTGCCTAAGACTATCGCTTTGTTTCCTGCTTCTTGCAACATTTCCGCCCAAATATCCACCCTTCGGCTGACGCCGACGCAAATTCGCCGGTGGATACGATCTCGTTCTGCCGTGCCCCCGCGCGCGGGCGAGTCGATAAAAACTGACGCTCGCGACGATTTGACCAGGTGATTAAGGCTAAACGGTCTCTGTTAAATGGATGTACTCAAGGGTTATCGCCCGGGTTGCCGACGCGTTACACCTGAATCAAGATCCCATGGCGCCCGGGGGGTCGCGTCCAGAGCAATTGCTGAAACTGCGCGTGCGCGCAAGGTTCACCTGCGCGGTGGCTTAGCCGCAGGACCTGCCTCCGGCAACCTGTCCTGACCTCCCGCGGTGCGGTGACGGTCCGACGGACATTCCGCTACGACGTTGCGAGACACCACCGGCCGGCGGCCCCGGAGTGCTTGCGATCGCGAGTATCCGGTACCCGCCGCGATGGCCCGACAAACGCCCGACCAGCGCCGCGGACGGTCGAACCCGCCCAATGGCAGCGCTGCACGATTGGCGGTGGTGGCAACCCACCAATTCACTCCGGCATCATCCGTACCAATTGGATCGGCACATTCGTGCCATTCCTGGATTGCCATTCCCCGAATAGCGAATCGTGTCCTACCGGAGCACCGAATTGGCAGTGTCTGACACATCGCCCTGCCCGGGCCGCGAACAGGTTCCTACGGCTTCGCTGCGGAGGCGCGAGGCAATTGCCCGTGCGCGCTGTTCGACGGGCCCGGACCGGCTACCCGTGTCCGCGGCGGGCCTTCCGCGGACTAACCGCACGCGTTGGCGGCCGCTTCCCCCGCTGGACGCTGCATCGGCAGCCCCTCGAGCCGTTCTGCCAACCAGCCCAGTTGATCGGCCACCTCCAGGTCGCCGTGGCCCCTGTCGGGCTGGAAGTCCCACACCACCGTGCCGCCGAGCTCGCAGGCGCGGGCCAGCGCATCCGTCGTCCAGCGTGGGTCGATGTATTCGTCCGCACCGCCGTACACGACCGACATCGGCGCCGCCAGCGGCTGCTGCGGTAGCGCCCATTGCCGCAGGTAGCCCCGCAACTGCTCGGCGGCCTCCGGCGTCCGCGGCTTCAGGTCATCGGATTCGAGCCGGTCGATCACCGCCTCCCGGGTATGTACCGCATCACCGGAGCAGGCGATCAGGATGTCCCAGTTCTCGGCCGCCACACCGCTGCGGTAGTCGTCCCGGTTCATCTCGGGGTGCAGCCGGGCCAGCGATTCGACGACCAGCACCAACGCTGCGACCTGTTCCTTGGTCAACGTGCCGTCGACGGATTTGTCGACCAGACCCGCGATATCGGCAACGGGCGCCAGCGCGAGAACTCCGCGCGGAAGCATCTCCGGGGAGTACGTCCCGGCCTGCTCCCCCACCGCCCACGCCGCACCACCGCCCTGCGAGCCGCCGAGTGCGGCCCACCTGTCCGAGACATCCGGGAAGGTGCGCTGCAACGCACGCACCGAGTCGATCATGTTCCGGCCCGCGGTGCGCGAATCCAGATACGGATGGATCCCCGGGGATCCGAGTCCCTGGAAATCCGCCAACGCCACGGCGAATCCCAGTTCGGTCAGCTTGACCACCCAATCGGTCAGACCGAGCAGTGTCGCCGACAGCGACGGCCCGCAGGGCTCGTCGATGCCCAGGGTGCCGTGACCGAAGGCGACCACCGGCCAGCCCCCGGCCGGCGCGCCACCGCCGGGCGTGAACACCGCACCGGACACCACCGTCGGCTCGCCGGTGTCACCGTTGGTCGAGCGGTAGACGACCCGTGCGGAGTTCAGCGCCGACCCCTGCGGGCTGCGGCTGAACTCGGGCATCGACATCGCGCTCACCAGCGAACCGGCGCCGCTGCCCGACAGGTCCGCACCGTCGATCGGCTGGGGCAGCGCCGCGGCGGGCGGCTCACCCGACAGGCCCACGGTCTGGCGGGCGGACGGGGATACCACCAGCACCGCGGCGGCAACCAGGATCAGCACAGCCAGCACGATGCCGGCCGGCACCAGGTAGCGGCGCATCAATTCTTCCGGAACCGATTGACGAGACCGAGGCCCGGACGCTCCACGGCGTAGTAGGTGATGGTCGACAGCAGGATCGTCACGACGGCCACCACCGCAACATTACGGAACATGCCGCTCCAGGAGTCGCCGGCGGCCAGGTCGTAGCGGCCCAGCAGCAACAACACCGGGTAATGCCACAGGTACACCGACAGTGAGATCACGCCGACGAAGTGGAACGGTTTCAGGTCCAGGAAACGCGCGATCGGGGAATCCTTCCCCCGCGCCAACGGCAGAACGACGATCGCGATGAACACCGCGGAGACGAAGCCGATTCCGGCAGTGGCGAATACGGTGCCCTTCACCGCGAGCACGAGCGCGGCGGCGAAGGACACCAGCAGCAGCGGGAAGCACAGCAGGTGGATGCGCCTGGCCGCCGGGACGGAGATGACACCCTGTTCGATCGCGACGAACAGGATCGCGGCGAACATGCCGTAGGCGAACAGGTCCGCATTGGTGATGAAGCTGCGCATGAACACCGCAGCCCAGGTGGGCCCCCAGTTCTGCATCATCACGGTGTCCGCGCCGGTGGCCGAGAACACCAGCGGCGCGAACAGTCGGCCCACGATGCCGAGCACCAGCAGGATGGCCGGGGCCAGGCAGGCCAGCACCAACGGCTTCAGATCGGTGCGCTTGCGCAGCGCGAAGAGCAGGTAACCCAACAACGGCAGCACCGCGTAGAACGCGATCTCCAAAGTGAGTGACCAGGCCGGGCTGATCCCCGTCTGCACGTACTCGGGGATGTAGGTCTGCGTCAGCGTCAGATTCGCCAGCAGCTCCCATGGGTCGGTGATCATCCCGGTGCCGGCGTCGGTGCCGTGCGGCTGGATCGCCGAATTCTGCACGTACGCCACCTGGAGCACGAAATTGCAGATCAAGAAGATCGTGAGATACCCGGGGAAGACCCGGAAGACCCGGTGCAGGGCGTACTGCTTGGTGTCCGGCATGGCGGCCTTCGCCCGGTCCTTGGTCAGCCGGCGGATATAGGGCAGGAACAGCAGGAATCCGCTGAGCACGAAGAACAGGATGAGCGCCAGACCGAGCACGCCGAGGAAGGCCTTGTCGTGGGTGACCGGCGAATAACTCAGCGCCACATGGCCCATCACCACCGCCAGACAGCCCAGCCCGCGGATACCGTCGAGGCCGATGATCCTGGTATGCGTCGGCGAACTGGCGACCACCTGGGACTCGACGGCCGGCACGCCGGAGGCCCCCGCGCCACCGCGCGTCGCGTTGGTGTCTGTCATGAGCGTTCTCCGGTCGCGGTGGTCAGGATGCCCGTCCGATGTGGTGGTCTCGACTAGGTGGTCTTGAGGATCGACGGCCCGCCCTCGACCGCGCAGGTGCTGTCGGCGGGCGCGTCGTCGAACCGCTTCATGATCCAGTCCAGCGACACGATGGGATCGAAGTCACCGTGTCCCCGGCCACCAGCGATGAAGGATGCCACGGTATCGCCCATGTCGCAGGCTCTTCGGACCGCTTCGGTGGTCCACACCACCGGAACCACGTCATCGGCGTCACCGTGCACCACGAACATCGGCGCGCTGGCCGGCGCGCGCGGCAGACCGCTCATCTGGTTCAGATACCCGCGCAACCTGTCCAGGGCCTCGGGGGTCGAAGGGCGCAGGTCCTCCGGCGGAATCTGCTCGGCCACCGCGAGCCGATCCTCGGTGGCAACGGTGGAGCATCCGGCGAGCAGATCCCACTTCTCTTCGACCAGGCCACGCCGGTAATCGTCGAGATCGAAGTCGGGATGTGCGTTCTGCAGTGACGACAGGATGAGCACCATGGCGATCCGCTGCTGCGGGGACAGGATGCCCTCGGCGGCCATATCCGCCATGCCGGTGATATCGGCCGCGGGCGACACGCTCACCGATCCGATGAGCCGGGTGTCCTGTGCACCGTAGCCGGCGATCAACTCGTTGGCGGCCCACGACGCCTGGCCGCCCTGGGACACCCCGAAGGCGACCCATCTGTCCGACGAATCGGGGACCAGTTTGCGGGCCGCGCTGGCCGCGTCGATCATGTTGTACCCGGCCGTGGTGGCATCCAGGTAGGGGTGGTAGCTGTCGATGGTGCCCAGACCTTGATAGTCCGGAACCACCATCATGTAGCCGAGGGTGACCAGCGCCCGCACCGCCCCGGCGGCACCCAGCAGGGTGGGCGACAGCGACGGCGCGCATTCCGAGAGCACACCGGTGGTGCCGTGACCGAACACGATCACGGGCCAGCCGCCCTCGGGCGGGGTGCCGCTCGGAGCGAACACGCTGCCGGACACGACCTGTGAGCTGCCGTCGACACCGGAGGTCGAGTTGTAGGTGATGTGGGCCGCGACAGAGGTGACCCGCAGCAGCCGGCGATCGATGGTGGGCAGCCGGGTGGCGCTGACGAGCGCACCGGGCCCGGTGGCCGAATAGTCGGCGGGCAGCTGGATTTCCGAGACCACCGCGGCGGACGGGCCGGGGTCCGGCTCCGAACAGCCCGCGACCACCAATGCGAGCGCCAGCAGCGAACTCGCCAGCGCCTTACGTGTCGTCCTCGCGCAGATCATGTGTGCCATCGAGCTCCTAAGACCTGGTGGGCTCGCCGTTGGAGGAGGCGGACGAGTTGGCGGCATACCGGAGTTGGCTGCCGGTCAGCACCTCGTCACGGCTGAGCCCGAACGCCAGCACCAGCACCAGGCTGAGCGCGAAGCCGACGCCGGTCGCCACCAGCAGCGTATTCGTCAGATCGGGCTGGACCTCGTGCGCAACCGTCGCCGGGTCGACGGCGACGAGTTCGGCCGCCGGGCCGGTGTACTGGATGGGATCGGTGGGCTCGGACTCGACCCACTCCAGCTCGCCGGACATCTTCATCAGCACCGACGCCAGCGTGTTGACCGTGTCGATGGTGGTCTGCGGATCGGTGCCCGTCACCCCGACCCGCAGCAGCGCCGAGGAGGGCCGCCCGAACCGCGAGACGCCGTAGGGCTCCCACGTCGCGGTGACCTTGGCCGCGAGTTCGGCCGGGGTCAGCGGCAACCCGAGTTGCTCGATGGTGCGCTCGCTGATCACCGAGGATTGGGCCAGTGACACGTAGGTGGACATCCGGCCGTTGGCCCCGATCCCGCCGGCGTAGGCCGAGTAGGTGCCCGGGTCACCGGCGACCTGCGCGAACAGCAGCACCGACGCGGTGTAACTGCGTTCGGCGGTGAGTTTCTGCATGCCGAACGCGGCGGCGGGCGCCAGCAGCGTGGCCAGCAGGATCACCACCCAGCCCCTGGCGACGATCGTCAGATAATCCCGCGCCCGTGGCACATCGACCGGGGCCCTCAATTTCGGCTCAGGCAATCGTTGGGCGGCGGCTCGGCGCCGTCGAGGCGATCCATCAGCCAGGGCAGGGTGAAACCACTGTCCAGGTCGGCGTGCCCCTTGCCGGGTCCCTTACGGATCTCGATGTAACTGCCCATCGCGCAGGCCCGGTCCAGTGCCTGCTCGAACCAGGACTGATTGACCAGCATGTCCTGGGTGCCGTAACCGACGACCATCGGTGTGGTGTTGGGGGCTTGTGGCACAGCGATTTCCGCGAGGCGCTCACGCAACCAGACGACATCCTCGTAGGTGGCGGGCCGGAGGTCTTCGTTGGTCATCAACCCACGCACCCTGGCGATGTCGTCGAAGTTCGGTGGGATGCAGTCGAGCAGTTGATCCCAGTTCTCGGCGGTGGTGCCGCGCCGGTAATTGTCCAGATTCATCTCGGGGTTGAACCACTTCAGCGACTGCAGGGCGAACACGAGTGTCACCCGCTGATCGGGGGTCAGCGTGCCCTCCCAGGCGGCGTCGGCCAGACCGGACATGTCGGCGGCCGGTGCCATCGAGACGGTGCCGAGCAGGTCGAGTCCCTGACCGTAGGTGGGGGCCTGTTCGGCGGCCGCCCATACCGCCAGTCCGCCTGCCGAGTGGCCGTAGGACAGCCAGCGGTCGCTGGTTTCGGCGCCGACCCGCCGCGCCGCACGCACGGAGTCGATGACGTTGTAGCCGTACGTCTTGGCGTTGAGGAACGGGTGCTGGTAACCCTCGACCCCGGCGCCCTGGAAGTCCGAGACGGTGACCAGGAAGCCCGAGCGGACGAACACCGACATCGTCCAGGCGTTCAGCGGCAGGCTGCCGTAGAGGCTGCTCGCGCATTTGTTCAGCACGCCCTTGGTGCCCTGCCCGAAGGCCAGGATGGGCCAGCCGCCCTTGGGCGGATCGCCCGGCGGGATCGCGACCGCACCGGAGACCTCGGTCGGCGATCCGTCCACGCCCGACGTCGAGCGGTAGACGACGCGCATGTACGTCGCGTCGTCCTGGTTGAGCAGTTCGCTGCCGCTCATCGGTTCGACCGATACCAGCGACCCCGGCCCGTCATCGTTCATATCGGGCGGTGGCAGTCGGGGTTTGCCATCGAAGGGCGGGATGAAGGTCTTGATCGCCACGGTGTCCGAGCCCGGAGGTGGTGCCGGCGCCTCGGCCGGGGCGCATGACGTCACCAGTACGACAGCCACGAACACGACCGCCGCACCACGAATCAGACTCGGCACGCCGTTATCCCGAGGTGCGAGATGAGGCCTGCGACCTCGCGGTGCGGCTGTCGGCGTCATCCTCGGAGGCGGCCGGCGATGCGGCGGCGGCATGAGCACCGCCCTGGTGCTTGCGGTCGGCGGACAGCTCACGACGATGTCCGGGCTCGCAGGTCGCCACCACACCGAGTACCGGGGCGTGCGCGGTCTGCAGCACCTTGAGCGCCTTGCGCAGCTCCGAGGTCTTGGTGTGGCCGAGCCGGCCGAGCACCAGTGCACCGTCACCGAGCGCGGCGGGCACCGCGCCGTCGGCGTACTTGGTCAGCGGCGGGGTGTCGATGATGACGTAGTCGAAGTGTCCGCGCAGCAGCTCCAGCACCCGCTGCACCCGCTGATCGCCCCACAACTCACGGCGCACCGAGGGCACCGGACCCGACGGCAGCAACGCGAACCCGGACTGCGGCACCTCGATCAGTGACTCGGACAGATCGTGCTGGCCGGCGAGCAGTGTGGTGAAGCCCTTCGTGCCCGCCTGTGTCACGGTGCCGGAGTCCAGCCCGAGCAGCTGCGGCAGTTCCGGATTCACCAGGTCACCGTCGACCAGGACCACCGAGTGGCCCGACTCGGCGAACGCGACGGCCAGGTCGATGGCCGTCGAGGACCGGCCGTCCTGTGGGGACGGGCTGGTCACGGCGATCACCCGGGGATGCTGGCCGGTGGCATTGCGGGCGAACTGCACGTTGGTGCGCAGTTCGCGCAGACGCTCGACGGCCAGGCCGCCGGAGTCGATGTCGATGATGCCGTCGCGGCTCTGCTTGTCGGCCACCAGTGTGCCCAGCAGCGGGATGCCGGTGACGTCCTCCATGCGTTCGCGACGGCGCAGTTTGGTGTCCGACAGACCCAGCCCGATCGCCAGCAGCACCCCGAGCACCAGGCCGCCCACCGCGCCGGCGGCCAGGCGGGTGGTCAGGCCCATGGCGGCCACTTCGGTTCCGTAGCTGGCGTCGTCGACGAGCACAGCGGCGGCCGCGGCCTCACCGCCGCGCCGCGAGGTCTCCAGCTCGGCGGTCACGTTCACCAGTTGGTCGGCAACGGCATTGGCGTAGCGCTGCGCGGCGGCCGGGTCCGGATCGGTGGCGGTGACATCCAGCAACACGGTCTGCGGCAGCGGGACAGCGGTGATCTTGGCGCGTAGTTCGTCGACGGTCAGCGGTGCCTTGAGCTGATCGATGGCTCGCGCTGCGACCTGGTCACTGGTGGCCAGACCGGCGTAGGAAAACACGCGCTCCTGGGAGAACAGGTTGTTCTGGTAGGCGTCGCCCACCGAGGTGCCGCTCTGAGTGGTGACGAAAAGTCTTGTCGTCGATGAGTACTGCGTGGTCGAGAAGAGGGTGGTCGCGTAGCCCACTGCGACGCCGATCAGCGTCGCCAAGAGCACCACCCACCACAACCGGCGAAAAATTCGCAGGTAATCACCGATGGCCAAGGGAGCACTCCATTCGCTCTGGGATCGCCGCAACAATGCAACGATAGCGTCAACAACAGTAGCTGCACACTTTGCCGAGCGCCCCTGTAGCGCGGCCAGCTGAGTCGGTGCAAGGATAGTTAAATGCAACGACGGTGCGGTAAAGCCGTGAGGATCATTCCGCAATGAAGACGAGCCCGCAATGAAACTCGGCGCGTCCACGCGGCCCGACCTGCTGGTCGGAGCCGCGATCATCATATTGGTCCCGTTGGTCGCGGGCGCGGTGGCGCTCAGCGGCAAACTCGGGATCATGGCCGTCGGCGGGTTGATCGCGCTGGCGGTCGGTGTCTACATCGGACTTCGCCACCCGCTGTGGCTGTACTGGGGTATGGCGATCGCCGTCGGCTCGCTGCCGTTCGGTTACTTCCCGGGGGTCCACCTACCGTTGTATCTGCCGTTCGCCGGCGGCGCTCTGGTGGCGGCCCTGGTCCATCCCAACGCCGCCAAACGCTTCCCGGTGCTGGGCAGCACACTGGCCAAGAGTGTGCTGGTGCTGGTCGTCATCTCGGCGGTGTCGATGGTGGTCACGTTCAGCTCGATCGTGAACATCCTGGACTACACCAAATGGGCGATCGCGACAGGCGCTTTCTTCGCGCTGCTCGCGCTGCCGCGCGAGCATCTGGCCAAGTTCGGCCGGATCTTCGTCTATGCGGCCAGCTTCAATGCGCTGATCGGCATCGGGTCCATCGTGCTGGGCTCCAATCAGATACTGCTGCAGCCGTTCCGGATCTTCGGTTATGCCGTGGCCAATACCGAACGTTTCTTCTTCACCGGTGGCACCTCGAATCTGCCGCGCACCGACCGATTCCAGGTGGCCGCCGACAGCCAGGCCTTCAGCCGGCTCGGCGGGCTGTGGCTGGACCCCAACGCCGCCGGTATCGGTCTGGTCATCTCGTTCGTGATCGCCATGATCGTCTTCACCGGCTGGCGCCGCGTGGTACTGGCCGCGATCCTCGGTTCGGCGATCGCGCTGACGCTCAGCCGGTCGGCCATCGTCAGCGTATTGGTCGGTGTCGTACTGGTTTTCGTGTTCCACCCGATGCGCTCACGCGATCGCCAAATCCTGGTCGGCACGCTGACACTGGCCTTCATCGGGGCCTTCATGGTGCCCTCGGTGCGCACCCGGTTGATGGGCACGCTCAGCTCCAATGACGCCGGCGCCACCGACCGGGTGGACTCGATCCGGGAGTTCCCCGGACGCATGGATGGGCACTGGTTGTTCGGCTGGGGTTGGTCGCAACGCGAGTTCAAGGACGGCGCATACGCCTTCATCGAGAACTTCGTGTCCAACGCCCCGTTGATCGCGATTCACCGCGGCGGCATCTTCGTCGGTGCGGCTTTTCTGGCGGTCGTCGTGATCGGGTGCGTAATTGGTTACCGGTTGTTGCGATCGAATTCGCTACCGGGCGCGCTTTATGGCGGCGTATTCATCGGATTTTCGGTCGTTGCCCTGAATCTCGATCACCCGGTGGTGGTCATCCCGCAGATCGTGTTTCTGTACACCATTTTCCTGACCTTCCTGGCCTACGCCGATCAACTTCGGCGGGAGGACAAGGAACGCTCGGCGCTGGAGACGCGCATCGCGGAGGCGACCCGGCCGGTGCCTGCGGCGGCAGCGGTCGGCGTGCGCGGGTACTAGCCGGCCAGCAACGCCTCGATCGCCCGGTGGGGTCGGCGCTGCTGCCAGTACTGGCTGTTCAGCGCGTACAGCCGCTCCCCCGCCGAGGTGGCGGCCGGCAGATCCAGCAGCAGCCGGCGGCATTCGGCGACGAAGTCGGCGTCCTCGTCGTGGACACCGAGTTCCAGCAGATCGCCCAGGGACCCGACCGCGGCGGTGGTGCCCACCACCGGCAGCCCCATCCTGGCCGCGTCGAGGATCTTCACCCGCACCCCGCCGCCGGTGCTGATCGGCGCGATCATGGCCCGGCAGGTCCCCAGGAAACCGGCCAGATCGTCGACGAAGCCGAGGTCGCGCACACCGTCGGGATAGTGCGGGGCCTTGGCCTTGGCGTGTCGGGCGCCGATCACGCAGAGTTCGGCGCCCGCGATACCCGCGGAGATCTGCGGCCACAGCCGCAGGGCGGTCAGGAAGGCCTCCTGGTTGGGCGGCCAGTCCCGGGTGCCCATCAGCACCAGCCGCCGCGGCGTCGCCGACACGTCGACCTGGGCGGCCGGGGGCAGCGTCAGGTCCAGCCACCGCGCGGACGGAACACCGTTGGCACGGTAGAACTCCGCCTCCTGCGCGTCATAGGTGCCCACCGCGTCGGCGGCCCGGGCCACCCGCAGTTCGTCGCGCACCAGCCTGCCCACCTGCAGCCGCCCCAGCACCCCGCGGGTGGCCCGCCAGACCAGCGACTCGCTGACATGGGTGTTGACGACGAAGCGCGCCGCGCCGCGTTGGTCGCTGCGCAGGAACGATTCGGCCATGTAACTGTGCTCGGCGACGAACACATCGGCCGGCGACGCGGAGATCGCGGCCACCAGTTCGTCATGGTCGAAACGCGCATGCGCGAGGCTGCGTCCGCTGCGCACGGTGTCTTTGAGCAGCCGCACCGGCTGGACGCCGGACTTGGCCACCCGCTGCACCACGGCACCGCCGTCGACCAGATCGGCGGTCGTGCGGCCCGGCGGCTGATGCGACAGACAGATCACCGACACGTCGTGCGAATCCGATGCCAGCCGCATCACCAGCCGGGACAGCTCCACGTCCCCGCCGTGCTCGGCGACGGGGTCCTTCGACAGCAGGAACGTCGCCCTGGTCATTCCGGCGCCTTTCTGACACGGGGTGTGCGGTAGAGGACATAGGCGTAAATGGCGAGCAGCAGAGCATCGGCGATCACCGTCGCGATCGCGGCCCCGACCGCGCCCGCCACCGCCAGCAGCGCGACCAGCCCCAGCTTGATCGGCAGCAGGCTGAGGTTGGCCACCAGCCGGGTCGTGTCGCGGCGCTGCAGGTAGAGCACCGCCTGGAACACCGAGGTGATGGTCCGCATCCCGCAGAACAGGCTCATGATGATCATCGCGACGGCGAGTTCGGTCGGGGCGGGCGTGAACAGCATGACCACGCCGACGATCAGGACCAACAACCCGGCGACGCCGCCGAGGATCAGGGTGCTCTTCAGCGGCGGCCCGGCCGCCAGCTGGCCGTCGCCTTCGCGCAGAGAGCGGTTGTAGGACATGCCGAAGGACTGTCCGACGGCGACGATCGCGATGGTCACGGTGACGGTCAGTGCGTAGTAGCCGACGATGGTGTCATTGGTCAGCCAGCCCAGCAGCAGCACATCGCCCTGCAGGTAGGCGGCCAGGCCCAGCATCTCGCCGATCAGGATGGCGATCAGTTTGGGCGGCCCGGGCATACCGGGGCGGGGCCCCAGCACCGAGAAGCCGACGATGACGGCGATCACGACATACGGCGCCACCAGGAACATGCTGGCGATCTGCAGGGTGGGGTCGTCGACCAGGAAAACGTATGCGGCGGCGCACATCACGCTGGTGACCTGACGGATGGTGTCGAGCTGCGCGACCCGTTGGGGCTGGCCGTCACGCGCCCAGTGACTCTGGTAGGCCTTCAAGATGATCTCGCCGCCGGCCACGAACAGCCCGAACCAGGCGATGTAGCTGACCTCGACCAGGGCCGCCCCGGCCACCATCAACGTCAGGCCGAGCAGGTACCGGGTCGCCCGTTCGCGCAGGAACCGTTCCTGCGACTCGCGCACCGCGCGGACCGCGAACGGGTTGTCCAGCGGCGGGCCGATCAACGAGAAGGCGGCATACGCCATGCCGTACTGCCCGTAGTCGGCGATACCGAGCTGGGCGATGATGATCACCGTCCACAGCAGGCCGACGCCGCGTCCGCCGTAGAGCCAGAACACCGCCCAGAGGGTGCGCATCAGGTGATGTGAGGTGGGTGCGGGCGCCACCGGCTCGATCGGTTCGCTCACCCGTTCAGGCGCTTCCTCTGTCCGGCCAGGACCCGCGTCCAGATCTGCACGAGCGCATCGGCGGTCCGCTCGGCCGAACGCTCCTGGCGGGTCCGGTCGGCGTTGCGCCCCAACTCGGCGAGCCGGGTGGGATCGTTGAGCAGCGACTCGATGCCCTCGGCCAGTCCGGTGGCGACGGCGTCGTCGCCCTCGCCGCGCGGGCTCACGTTGAGAACACCGTGCGCACTGTCCAATTCGGCCAGCGAACCGTACCCGGTGCACACCACCGGGGTGCTGTAGGCCATCGCGTGGGCCACCACGCCGGAGGCCGGATAGGTCTCGGCGTAGAAGTGCCGCTTGCCGTAGGGCACGACGATGGCGCGCACCGAATCGAAGAACGCGTCTTCCTCCGGACCGTCGACGCCGCCGAGGATCTCGATGCCCTCGGCCCGCGGCAGCGCTTCGGTGCCGCGTCCGGCGACCCGGATGGCGATATCGGCGGGCAGCAGGTCACGGATCCGGGCGATCTGCTCGAAACCCTTGCCCCGGTAGACGAACCCGAAGAAACCGACCGCCTTGGGTCGCTCCTCGGCCGGCCTGACGGCGGGCCGGTCCCGCACCAGGTGCGGCACGTAGAAGGTGGTGGTGCGCGGATACGTGCGTTCGATCGACTGCCTGCCGGTCTCGGTGAGCGCGATCAGCGTCCGGTCCCCGTGCACCCGGCCCTCGATGGCCTGGGACAGCGGCCGCAGCGGGTAGTGGATGCCGTGGGTGAGCAGCCGGGACTTGGCGATGCTCCGGGTGCGGGCCAGGAACCACAGACCCTGCGGCGGATCATGGATCGTCGAGGTGACGGGAACGCCCCGCAGGCCCGCGACGGCCCAGAAGGTGGGCAACACCCCGGTGGACAACTCGGCGTGCACCAGGGTCCGCCCGGGCGGGCCGTCGGCGACCAGCCGCCGCACCTGCGCACGATGCCGGCGCAGATCGGCCAGACTGTCCTGCCCCGGCCCGGCGGTGCGGTGTTCGACGATCTCCCCGAAATGCGGGCGCAGCGCGGTCACCAGGTCCTGGGCGTAGTCGCCGACCGCGGTCTGGCCCTCGTCGGGCGCGACGAAGACGAGCCGGTGATCAACGAACGGGACCGACGCCGCACCCATCAGTAGAACAGCGGGCGGTGATTGTTGGTGTACCCCAGCGAGTCGGCCGGACGCTTTCCGATCACCTTCGCGGGTACGCCGCCGACGATCGAGAGTTCCTCGACGTCCTTGTTGACCACGGCATGCGCGGCCACCACGGCGCCGCGGTGGATGAGCGAGGGCAGCACCATCGCGCGACTGGCGATCCACACATAGTCCTGCACGACGGTCGGGATCGGAACCGGCAGGAAGTCCGGGTGGTTGATGTCGTGTCCGCCGCCGATGAAGTGCACGTCGCTGGCGATCGTCACGTTGTTGCCGATGTAGAGGCCGGCGCGGGAGTCCAGCAGGCAGCGGAACCCGATCGCCACACCGTCACCGATGGTGAGGAACTCGATGTCGAGCACCGTGGTGCCACGCAGGATCGAGGTGCGCTTTCCGATCCGCGCACCCATCAGCCGCAGGAATCCCTGCCGGATGGTGTGCGACGGGATGTAGGTGACGAAGCTGTTGAAGAACAGCTCACCGAGCCGGTTGCGGATCTTGCGGCCGCGGGTCATGCCCTGCATCTTGTAGTCGATGACCCGGTTGTTCTCGTCGAGAATCCACTCGGGCGGCGGCGGCATGTGCAGATCGGGAGCAGCGGCAACCTTGCGGGCGACGTCTGCCGGATCTGCCGACGCTGGTACTCCGGTCATAGGTGTTGTGCTCCTTTGAGAAATTCGCGTCAACCATAACTAGCCGAGCAGCGTCGCGCCGCGCGGTTGGCCGTTACCCGGCCCGTTCAGGATTCTCCGGTGCCGGTCAGCTCGTCGACGGCGGCGTACAGCGATTCCGCGTACCGCTGCTCGGTGAACCGTTCGGCGTGCGCCCGCAGGGTGTCGGGGTCGAATCGGCAGGCCTCGAAGCGGTCGAGTGCGTCGGCGATGGAGTCCGCCGCCGGCCGGTCGAAGAACATCCCGGTCGTGCCCTCGATGACGGTATCCAGGAAGCCGCCCCAGCGCAGCACCACGGCCGGTCGCCCGGACACCGCAGCCTCGATGGGGGTCAACCCGAAATCCTCGTAGCTGGCCGCGATCAACGCTCGGCACGACTGGTACAGCCAGGCCATCTGGCCGTCGGTGAGCGCCGAGAGCATCCGCACGTTGGGCGTCTTCATCCGCTCGATGCGCGCGGCCTCCGGGCCGTGGCCGACCACCACCAGGCGGCGATCGGTGTTCGCGAAGGCCCCCACGACGGCATCGACGTTCTTGTAGGCCATCAGCCGGGACACACACAGGTAGAAGGGGGCGCCCCCTTCGGTGGCCCAGTCCTGCAGTTCGGGTACCGGTTCGGAGGCGGTGTGCGGTTTCATCGCGATCGGGGAGGGCAGCACACCGGCGTCGATACCGTAGGCGGCGCTGATGCGGTGCTTGATGGCCGTCGACACCGCGAGGTAGCGGTCGACCGACATCGCCGCGCGCCGGTCCCACGACTTCAGCAGCGGCGAACCCACTTTCAGCGCGGCCCGCTTCAACCGGTCCCCGTCGGGTTTGAGGTAGTGGTCCAGCGCATAGAGCCAGTGCGCCGGGGTGTGACAGTGCACGAGTTTGGCGCCGTCGGTCCGGAAGCCGTGCGCCCAGCCGCTGCTGCTGGTCACCACGACGTCGGCGTCGACGAACATCGCGCCCGCCGCGAATGGCAGCACCGGCAGCGCAGCCCGGTGGTGCTTGCGGAACACCGCGACCCGGTTCAGCGGGGACACCCGGATATCGCGATCGGCGAACTCCGGATAGGTGCCGTCCGGGTCGTACAGCAGGGTGTAGATGGGAGCGTCCGGAAACGCCTTGCTCATCGAGAGCACGACCTTCTCGGCACCGCCGCGCTGGGTGAGGTAATCGTGCGCGATCGCCACCCGCGGCCCGTCCACCCCGTCGTAGCGGTGCGGTGGCGCGCTCTGGTCGTCGGGCACGACAATTCCTCCTGCGAATACGACATGGGCGCGTCGGTGCGGCCGACGTCGGGTTGCTCAGGTGACGTTAGCCGACCGGTGTTCGCCATGCCGACCCGTCACCCGCCGCCCCCGGTGCAGGGACTCAGCGGGCCGCCAGGTTCGCCAGGTTGTCGTCGACCTCTTGTTTCCAGATGCCGAACGCGTGGGTGGTGTCGACCTCCAGTTCGAAGCGGTCGGTCATCTCGGCGGTGACATCGGCGACGTCGACGTAGAACTGCTCATACCAGCGGCGGTGCTGGTAGACACCACCGTCCTCCTCGGTGAGCAGCGGGTTGTCGATGCGGGTCTTGTGCTTCCAGATCTCGACGTCCTCGAGGAATCCGTCGCCGAAGGACCGGCTCATCGCCCCGGCCAGCTTGGCTGCCTTGTCGGCGGGCAGACCGGGCATCTGCTGCACCGCGACGCCGTACTGCAGCACGAACGAGTTGTGCGTCACCGGGTAGTGGCAGTTGATGAGCGCCACCTCGACGGTGAATCCCGGCGCGAGGTCGTTGTGCAGCCAGTTGATCATGTAGGCCGGACCGAAATAGGTGGCTTCCGACCGCAGATACGTTCCGTCCCAGAGCTTGTCGGGGTCCGCGATGTAGTCCGGGCGCGGTTTGGACTCCATGAACTGGCTCGCGGTGTGGCCCTCGATGACGTTCTTGAAGAAGGTCGGGTAGGCGTGGTGGATATAGAAGAAATGCGCCATGTCGACGTTGTTGTCCACGATCTCGCGGCAGTGCGAGCCCTCGATGAGCATCGAGTTCCACTGCCACGGCGACCACAGCCCCTCGGCGTAGCCCTCGATCGACGGCGGCGCCAGTTCCGGTGGCGGGCTGGAACGCTCGGGGTCGTGCCAGACCAGTAGCTGACCGTTCACCTCATGGGTGGGCCAGGTGCGGGTGCGCGCCAGTCTCGGGGTGCGCTTGGCGTAGGGCACCAGCGTGCACTTGCCGTCGCTGCCCCAGCGCCAGTCGTGGAACGGGCAGGCCAGGTTGTCGTCCTTGACGGCGCCGCGGGACAGGTCACCACCCATGTGGCGGCAGTAGGCGTCGAGCACGTGCACCTCGCCGGCGGAGTCGCTGAAGACCACCAGCTTGGTGCCGAAGGCCTCGATACCGTGCGGTTGCCCGTCGCGGAACTCCTCGGCCAGGCCCAGGCAGTGCCAGCCGCGGGCGAACCGCGTCATCGACGTGCCGGCGTCGATCTCCCGGATCTCAGTCATGCTCAGATGCTCTGCTCTTCGCGCAAGCGCTCATCACTCCTGCTTAACATGTCTCGCACCGCCAGGTGGCTGAACAGCATGCTCGTTCCGATCGGATTGCCGCCGCCGGGATAGGCGGTGCCACTGGGCGCGGCCATGGTGTTGCCCGCGGCGTAGAGGCCCCCGATCACCCGATCTCGGGAATCCAGCACCCGGGCCGCGGTATCGGTCCGCAATCCGCCCTTGGTGCCCAGATCGGACACCCCGAACGCGGCGGCATGGAACGGCCCCTGCTCGATCGGGACCAGTGGCGACTGCCCGGCGCTGAAGGCGCGGTCGTAGGGTTCCTCGCCGCGGCCGAAATCCTCGTCGACGCCGGCGCGCACCTGGGCGTTGAACCGGGCCACCGTGGCGACCAGCTCGTGCGGCGGCACCCCGATCTCGGCGGCGAGCCCCTCCAGGGTGTCCGCGGTCCGCCACAATCCGGCCTCGACGTAACGCTCGGTGGCGACCATCGAGACGTTGGTGGCCTTGACGGGCGGGACGACGCCCTCACGGTCGTCGTAGACCATCCAGTACGGCAGCGTCACCGTGCCGGCCGATACCGCGTCGAGGACACCGCGGCCCAGCCGGTCGTAGGCGGCCGATTCGTTGACGAACCGCCGGCCCCGATCATCGACGAAGATACCGCCGGTGAACCACAGCGCGAAGGCCGACGTTCCGTCTGGATGGCAGAGGCCGGGAGACCACCACGCCTGATCCATCAGGTCGGTGTCGGCGCCGGCAGCGATGCCGGCCAGGTGAGCCAGACCGCGATTTCCCCACGGCCCCATGGTGTCCCGCGAGTGTCCCGGCACGCCGTAGTGCGCCCGCATCTCGTCGTTGTGCTCGAAGCCGCCGGCGGCCAGCAGTACGCCCCGACGGGCGCGGATCGCCCGCCGCTGCCCGCCCGCCTCGACGATCGCCCCGGCGACGTCGCCGCCGTCGACCACCAGCTCGACCAGCGCGGTGTTCAGGCGCGCCGAGGTGTCGGGGAAGCGGGCGGTGGCGGTCAGCAGCCGGGCGATCAGTGCCCGCCCGCCGACGAAATAGTCCGCGGGCTGCGGTTGGCCGAGACGGTCGGCGTCCAGCGGCCCCCGCACCGATTCACGCAGCTCGGGCGCGGCGGCGATCTTGAGCGGCTTGGCGGTGATATGGCGCATACCGTCGGCGCGCGCCTTGGGCGCCTTGCCGAAGTAGTCCGGCCACGGCAGCAGCGAGAACTTCAGCAGCTCATCGGCTTCCAGGTACTCGATCAGTGGGGCCCCGTTGCGGACGTAGGTTTCCTGCAGGGCCGCCGGTGTCCGGTCCCCGACCACGGCCCGGTAGTACTCCAACGCATCCTCGAGAATGTCGTCGACACCGGCGCGCAGCAGAACGGGGTTGCACGGGAACCACATTCCGCCACCCCCGGAGTACGCGGTGGTGCCGCCGAACTTGTCGGAGGCCTCCACCAGGGTCACCGAGAGCCCTTCGCGCGCCGCGGTGTAGGCGCCGGTCGCCCCGCCCGCTCCCGACCCGGCCACCAGCACGTCGACGGTTTCATCCCAGCCCTCGGTCACACTCCCCTGACTAGCACGCGCCGCGCAGCCGTGCGGGCGGATTGCCCGCACCGTCGGCGCGGCGACCGCCCGGCCCCGGCGACAGCAAACTTGACCTCCATTGCAATAGACTGGCCATTCCAGATCATCTGCCCGCTGGATATCGCTTTATTGACGCTCCCGTCGAGCAAACGCATTAGCGGATTCGATGCACAGCAATGTGCAAAGCTGCACTATCCGTGCCCCGGTGTGGGTACCGTCAGAACCTCCAACACGACTTTGCGGGGGCAAGCCGATGGCACAGACATATTTCTCCGAGACGTGCGATGACGTCGAGTACCGGGATTTCGCCGAGCTGTGGCAGGGATACGACGACGCGGTACTGGATCTGGCGCGGCGTGAGGGCGTGAACGCGGTCGCCGAACTGGGCGGCGGCGCCAATCCGGTGGTCGGCGACGACGAGAAGTGGGGTTTCGCCGATCGTCGGGTCGTCGTGGACATCTCGCCGCTGGAACTCAGCAAGGCGGCCGTGGACGTGCAGACCCGGGTGGTGGACCTGTGCCAGCCGATCGCCGACGACGTCGGCGCCTACGACCTGGTGTTCTCGAAGATGTTGTGCGAGCATCTGCCCGATCCCGTTGTCTTCCATGAGAACTGCAACCGGCTACTGCGCCCCGGCGGGCTGTCGGTGCACTTCTACCCGACGCTGGGAACCTTTCCGTTTCTGGTCAACAAACTGATCCCGGAGCGCACGGCACGTCGGATCCTGGACAAGGTGCAGCCGGGCAGGCTGGATCAGCCCAATCTGGAGAAGTTCCCGGCCTATTACCGCGGGACCACTGGCCCCACCCGGCGCGCGATGGACAAGTTCGAAGGCTTCGGTTTCAAGGTCGAGCAGTGGAAGTCCAGCTTCGGCCACGCCTACTACTCGGTGATCCCGCCGCTGCAGGCGCTGGAGGACGCCAAGAGCAGGTTCCTGCGCAGGCACCCGGTCCCGGTGTTGGCCAGTTTCTCGGTGGTGGTGCTGCGCAAGGTCGCCTGATCTCAGCTGCGGCGATGCTGTCCGTATCGGGTGAACTCGGCGTCGAGGGACCGCCGGTCGCCGGCATCCATCTGCCGATACGCCACCGCACCGCGGCCCGCCCACCGGTACACCGGCTCCTCGGTGTGCCAACGCTGCTGTTGCAGTTCACGTTTGAGCACCTTGTTGGATCCGGTGACGGGCAGATTGTCCGAGACGCGCAGCAACCGCGGAGTCCCCTTGGCCCCCAAGTCTTCCTGGCTCGCCAGGAAGGCGGCGAACTCACCGGTGTCGAAACGATCCGGGCGGGCGACCTCGATTGCGGCCATCACCTGGTCCCCGGACCGCGGATCGGGGACGGCGAACACGCCTGCCGCGATCACCTGGGGGTGCCGGCGCAGCACGTGTTCGATGGTGAGTGCGGAGATGTTCTCGCCGTCGACCCGGATCCAGTCGCCGCGGCGCCCGGCGAAGTAGAGGAAACCCGCCTCGTCGAGGTAGCCCAGGTCACCGGTCCAGTACCACCCGTTGCGAATCCGTTCGGCGTTGGCCACGTCGTTGTTGTAGTAGCCCTCGAAGGTTCGGGTGCCGAACTTGTCGACGATCTCGCCGACCGCCTCGTCAGGGTTGAGCACCCGGCCTCCGGCGTCCAGAACCGCTGCGGCACAGCGCTTGAGCGTGTGCGGGTCGACGATGGCGACACCGTCGTGCGCGGGCCGGCCCAGCGCGCCCGGCGGTGCGTCGGGAGCCAGTGTGACCGCACCGCCACCCTCACTGGAGCCGTATCCCTCGAACAGTTCGGCGCCGAACCGGCGGCGGAACTCGGCCTGGTCCTCCGGTGAGGCCTCGGTGCCGAATCCGCGCTGCAGCGGATTGTCCGCGTCATCGGGCCGTTCCGGGGTGGCCATCAGATAACCGAGCGCCTTGCCGACGTAGGTGAAGAAGGTTGCCCCGAAGTACCGGACGTCGGGCAGGAACCGCGAGGCGGAGAAGGAGGGGGCGAGGCACACGGTGGCGCCGACCGCCAGCGCGGGTGCCCACAGCGCCATGATCGCGTTGCCGTGGAACAGCGGCATGCTGCAGTACTCGACGTCCTCGCGCCGGTGCCCGTACTTGTCCACCGCCGCGTACGCGATCCGGGCCAGCCTGCCCTGGCTGCACCGGACCGCCTTGGACGCGCCGGTGGTCCCCGAGGTGAACAGCAACAGCAGCAGCGTGTCCTCGTCGATCTCGGCGCCCAGCGGCGCCCCGCGGTACGCGTCGACGGCGGCGGCGTAGTCCGGGGTGTCGATCACCAACGGCGCGGCGTCGAGATCCAGTGTGCGCAGCCGCTCGGCGCCCGCGGCGTCGGTGACGATCAGTTGGCAATCGGCGAGCCGGATCTCGGCGGCCAGCTCGGCAGCGCCACGGGTCGGGTTGATGCCCACCACGGTGGCCCCGGACAGTGCCGCGCCACCGAGCCAGAACACGAAATCGGGGACATTGGGCAGCAGCACCCCGATGTGCGGCGGGGCTCCGGGACGCTCGGCCAGCAGCGCGGTGGCCAGCGCACCGCGGGCGGCGGATTCGGCGACAACCTCGTCCCAGGTCCAGGTGCGTTCCCTGGACCGCAGGCCCGGCCGGGTATCCCCGCGTCGGTCCAGCAGCATGCCCGCGATGCAATCGCGCCTCGGGTCGGGGATGGAATCGCGGGTCAGGTCGTCGATCGGCACCGACACAGCTTGGCCGTCGGGCGACACAGGGTGAGTTAACTCGCACCTCTCTTATGCAGTTCTTAGAAGTACAGCTAGCATCGACTCCCATGACGAGCACTATCGAGCCGGCGGCAGAGCACGTACCCGATATCCACACCACGGCCGGCAAGCTGGCCGACCTGCGCAAGCGCGCCGAAGAGGCGCTGCACCCGGTGGGCGAGGCCGCGGTCGAGAAGGTGCACGCCAAGGGCAAGCTGACCGCCCGCGAGCGGATCTACGCGCTGCTGGACGAGGGTTCGTTCGTCGAGCTCGACGCGCTGGCCCGGCACCGGTCCACCAACTTCGGCCTGGAGAAGAACCGGCCCACCGGTGATGGTGTGGTGACCGGGTACGGCACCATCGACGGCCGCGAGGTCTGCATCTTCAGCCAGGACGCCACCGTCTTCGGCGGCAGCCTCGGCGAGGTCTACGGCGAGAAGATCGTGAAGGTCCAGGAGCTGTCCATCAAGACCGGCCGCCCCCTGATCGGCATCAACGACGGTGCCGGTGCCCGCATCCAGGAGGGCGTGGTCTCGCTCGGCCTGTACAGCAAGATCTTCCACAACAACATCAAGGCCTCCGGCGTCATCCCGCAGATCTCGCTGATCATGGGCGCCGCCGCCGGTGGACACGTCTACTCCCCGGCGCTGACCGACTTCGTCATCATGGTCGATGGGACCAGCCAGATGTTCATCACCGGACCCGATGTCATCAAGACCGTCACCGGCGAGAACGTCACCATGGAGGAGCTGGGTGGCGCGCACACCCACATGGCCAAGTCCGGCACCGTGCACTATGTCGCCTCCGGCGAACAGGACGCCCTGGATTACGTCCGCGACCTGCTGAGCTACCTGCCGTCGAACAACTACGCCGATCCGCCGCGGTACCCGGTGGCGGTCCCGGCCGGAGCCATCGAGGACAACCTCACCGGTGAGGACATCGAGCTCGACACCCTGATCCCGGATTCGCCGAACCAGCCCTACGACATGCACGAGGTCATCTCGCGCATCCTCGACGATGACGAGTTCCTCGAGGTGCAGGCCGGCTACGCCACCAACATCCTCGTCGGTTTCGGCCGGGTCGACGGCCGGCCGGTCGGCATCGTGGCCAACCAGCCCACCCAGTTCGCCGGCTGCCTGGACATCAACGCCTCGGAGAAGGCCGCGCGTTTCATCCGCACCTGCGACGCGTTCAACGTCCCGATCGTGCTGCTGGTGGATGTCCCGGGCTTCCTTCCGGGCACCGACCAGGAGTTCAACGGCATCATCCGCCGTGGCGCCAAGCTGCTGTACGCCTACGGCGAAGCCACCGTCCCGAAGATCACCGTGATCACCCGCAAGTCCTACGGCGGCGCGTACTGCGTGATGGGGTCCAAGGACATGGGCGCCGACGTCGTGGTGGCCTGGCCCACCGCACAGATCGCCGTCATGGGCGCTTCCGGCGCCGTCGGCTTCGTCTACCGCAAGGAACTCAAGGACGCAGCGGCAGAGGGCAAGGACGTCGACAGCCTGCGCCTGGAACTGCAGCAGACCTACGAGGACACCCTGGTGAACCCGTACATCGCGGCCGAGCGCGGGTATGTCGACGCGGTCATCCCGCCGTCGCACACCCGCGGCTACGTGGGTACCGCGCTGCGGCTGCTCGAGCGCAAGATCAGCCAGGTCCCGCCGAAGAAGCACGGAAACATCCCACTGTGAGCGAAGCGAACGATTCAGCGACTGTGAGCGACGCGAGCGAGACCCCCGTGGCAGAGGTCACAGCACCGGCAACCCATGAGCCGCACATCAAGGTGCTCAAGGGTTCACCGACCGATGCGGAGTTGGCCGCGCTGATCGGCGTGCTGTCGGCCGCCGGCGGCGGTCCGGCCGAGCCGGCGGTCACCGAGAAGAACCTGTGGGGCCATCCGGTCGACCGGCTGCGCTACCAGAGCCACAGCTGGCAGCGGGTGACGCTGCTGGAGCGGACCCACCTGCGCAAGTGAGCGCCCGCGCGAACGAGGTCACTGCATGACCAGGGTCGTCCTGGGTTCGGCCTCGGCCGGCAGGCTGCGGGTGCTGCAACAGGCCGGCATCGACCCGCTGGTCGTCGTCTCTGCCGTCGACGAGGACGCCCTGGTGGCCTCGCTGGACCCAGACACCCCACCCGAGGCGGTGGTGGCCAAGCTGGCCAACGCCAAGGCTGTCAGCGTGGCTGCGCAGCTGCCCGACGAGGTGTCCGCCGACTGCGTCGTACTGGGCTGCGACTCGCTGCTGTACCGGGACGGGGCGCTCTGCGGCAAACCGGGCTCACCGGACGCGGCGCGACAACAGTGGCTGACGATGGCCGGTGGCACCGGCCGGCTGCTCACCGGGCACGCGTTGCTGCGGATCTTCGCGGGCGTCATCACCCACACGGGCGGTGAGACCGGTTCCACCACAGTGCATTTCGGCACGCCCACCGAGCCCGAGCTGGATGCCTACGTCGCCAGCGGTGAACCGGCCGGCGTCGCCGGGGCCTTCACCCTGGACGGCTTGGGCGGCTGGTTCATCGAGCGGATCGAGGGCGACCCGGCCAACGTCATCGGGCTGAGCCTGCCGCTGGTACGAGGCCTCGTGGCGGAGATGGGCATATCCGTGGCCGCGCTCTGGGCGGCGAACGCTCCCGCCGGCTGACGTCGGCCCGATCAGGCGCGCCGAAAGCTCAGCGTCTCCCCGCGCACGCCGCCCATCCACAGATCCTGGCACGCCGCCGCCATCTCCTCGAGGCCGTCGGTGATGGTGCCGAACACGTTGCCAGGTATCCAGCCCTGATCGCCGTTGATCAACAGGTTGTTGCGCCCGTAGAACAACGCGAGGTCGACGATCGCGCCGGTGGTACCGGTGCCGGTGCTGTTCTCGTAGCCGTACGCCGGATTGCCGAGATCATCGGAGTCGAACGAGAACCAGCACAGGTCACCGGGAATCGGCGTGACCGTGGTGTTCTCCTTGCCCGGGTCGGCGCCGGTGAACGCCGGCAGCAAGGTGTAGATCTCGTTGCGGGCGTACTTGCCATGGAAGACCTGCGCGGACAGCGGACCGTCGGCCAGCACATCCCACACCGCCGCGCAGGTGCGGGGCGCCTGCTCATCGAGCAGGCGCGCCGTGCACGTCACGCCCCGCTTGTCCAACGAGACGGTGATCAACCTGCTCACAAATCCTCCTGCTGTGCCATCAGTTTCGGCGTGTGTCGGTGCCAGTCCGTGGCCGACTGGTAGGCCTGTCCCACCCGCAGCACCAGCGCGTCGGCGTGCCGCGGGCCGATGATCTGCAGGCCCACCGGCAGTCCGGTCCCGGTGAATCCGCACGGCACGCTCAGCGCGGGTTGCTGGGTCATGTTGAACGGGTAGGTGTACGGCGTCCAGCTCGTCCAGTCCGGCGACGCCGAGCCGTCCGGTACATCCTGGCCGACCGGGAAGGCGGGCAGCGGAAGCGTCGGGGTCACCAGCACGTCGTAGCGCTCGTGGAACCGCCCCATCAACTGCCCCAACTGCATTCGTACCGCCACTGCGTCCAGGTAGTCCGAGGCCGAGTACATCGCGCCGCGTGTCGCCGTGCGCAACAGTCCGGGGTCGACGCGACCCGCCAGGGCGGCCAGTTCCCCGTGACCTTGCAACACCTTGGCCTCGCCGGAGAACCAGAGCACATGGAACGCCTCGACAGGATCGGTGAAACCCGGGTCTGCCTCCTCGATGCGGGCGCCGGCCTGTTCGAGCACGGCCACCGCGGCGCGCACGGCTGCATCGACGTCCGGGTCGTTGCGGACGAAGCCGAGGTTCGGCGAGAACCCGACTCGCAGCCCGGCCATCCCGTCGTCGAGACCGTGCAGGAACGAGCGCGCCGGCGCCGGCATCGCCGACCAGTCGCGGGCGTCGAAGCCCGTCACCACATCCATCAGTGCAGCGGTATCGCGGACCGTGCGCGTCATCGGCCCGGAATGCGCCAGCGTCCCGAACGGGCTGGCCGGATAGTGCGGGATCAGCCCGAACGTGGGTTTCAGCGCGACGGTGCCGGTGAATCCCGCCGGAATACGCACGGAGCCACCGCCATCGGTGCCCATCGACCAGGACCCCATGCCCAGCCCCACCGCCGACGCGCTGCCCCCGCTGGAGCCGCCCGCGGTCACCGCCGGGTCCCACGGGTTGCCGGTGGCACCGAAGGTCAGCGAATCGGTGACGCCCTTCCACGCGTACTCCGGCGAGGTCGTCTTTCCCAGGATCACCGCGCCGGTCTCGCGCAACCGGGCCACGCACGGCGAGTCCTCGTCCCACGGTCCGGCCGGGTCGATCAGGGCGCTGCCCCGCCGTGTCGGCCACCCCCGGGTGAGGAACACATCCTTGATCGACGTCGGTACCCCGTCTCCCGGGCCCAGCGGCGCACCGGCGTGCCAGCGCGCCTCCGATTCCTGTGCCGCGGCCAGCGCACCTTCGGCGTCGACGAGCACGAACGCATTCACCGCACCGTCGTAGGCCTCGATCGCGGCCAGCGCGGCGCGGGTGGCCTCCACCGGGGAGAGCGTCCGATCCCGGTAGCCCGCAACGAGTTCGGTGGCCTCGGGAAGCATCACGGCCTTCCGGCCGGGATGTAGCCCAGCTTCTTGTCGATGACGTTGTGCAACGGCTCGCCGGCCAGCCACCGTCGGGCATTGGCCGCGAACTGACCGGCCAGCTCGTCGCGCCAGCCGATCACGTCGGCGGACATGTGCGCGGTGATCGTCACGTTGGGAGCGTCCCACAGTGGGTGCTCGGGCGGCAGCGGCTCGGTGTCGAACACGTCGAGCGTCGCACCCCCGATCCTGCCGTGCGCCAGGGCGTCGAGCAGCGCGGCCTCGTCGACCATCGGGCCCCGGGCGATGTTCACCAGATGCGCGTCGGGTTTCATCGCCGCCAGCACCTCAGCGTCGACCAGACCTCGGGTGGCCGCGGTCAGCGGGGCGGCCAGAATCAGGTGATCACACCATCCTGCGTGCGCGGAAAGCATTGCGCTGTCGACGATCTCACCGAAGTCGGGATCGCCGGAGGCGGGCCGTCGGCCCGCGCCGCGCACGGTCACCCCCACGGCCCGCAGCAGCCTGGCGATCTCGCGGCCGATGCCACCGGTACCGACCACCAAGGCGGTGGCGCCGGTGACCGATCGCGTCTCGCGGTGGCGCCACTGGTGACGGGCCTGCAGCGCGAAGCTGGTGCGACTGTCCTTCGCGTGCGCGATGACCGCCCCGAGCACGTATTCGGCCAGTGGTCGGTCGAACACCCCGCGCGCGTTGGTCACCACCACCCCGGAGTCACGCAGTTCGTCGAACAGCAGTGTGTCCACCCCGGCGGCGGTGATGTGAATCCATTCAAGATCTTTCGCATCGGGCCACGCGTCACGCACGGCGGTCGAGAAGAAGTCCCACAGCAGCAGCGCCTGTGCTCCGCGGACCGCCTCGGGGAGGCCGTCGGCGGTGCAGAAGCGGAAGTCGACATCGAGGTTCGCCAGCCCCGGTGGCCGGTCATCCGCTTGCTCGCACAGCACCGCGATCACCGGTCGTTGTCGAGGCACGGCAACGAGGCTAGGAACCAAAACGTACTATTGTCAACAATCGACTTGCGGAGGGGTCACACCGGCCTCACACTGTGCCAATGAGCCCGTCGCCACCTCTGCACCAAGCCGGTATCGGCGTGGTGGTGCCCTACGATTTCGCGCTCGACCGCGAACTCTGGCGGTGGCTTCCCGATGACGTCAGCCTGCACGTCACCCGCATGCCCCACGCCCCCATGCCTGCCACCCTGGAGATGGCCGTGCACATCTCCGACCCCGAGACCGCAGCCCAGAGCGTCATCGACGTCTCGGCGGTATCACCGCTGGTCATGGCCTATGCATGTACATCGGGCAGCTTCGTCGGCGGCCCGTTGGCCGAACGGGCACTGGTGGCCGCGATGAGGGGCGCCGGCGCCCTGGCGGCGCTGACCACCAGCGGTGCGCTGCTCGAGGCGCTGCGCCACCTGGCGATCACCAGGATCGCCACGGCCACGCCCTACACCGCCGACCTGACCGTGGGGCTGACGGCCTTCCTCGGCGAATCCGGTATCGAGGTCACCGCGGCCTCCGGCCTCGGTCTGATCTCCGACATCTGGACGGTGCCCCACGAGGTCACCATGCAACTGGTCCGCGAGACCGACACCGACGACGCCGACGCGGTGTTCATCAGTTGCACGAACATGCCGACCTACGACGTGATCGCCGCGCTGGAGGCCGAACTGCACAAGCCGGTGCTGACCGCGAATCAGGTCACCATGTGGCATGCGCTGAGTCTGATCGGCCGCAAGGCCGTCGGACCCGGTCAGCAGTTGATGGAGCGCTGAGCGCGCACCCCCTGGGCCAGCAGTTCGGCCAGGTGCACGGCCCGGCGCGGGGTGCCCTGCGCGATCTGGGTGCGGCAACTGAATCCGTCGGCGATGACGACCGTGCTCGGGTCGGCCTTGCGGACCGCGGGTAACAGCACCCGCTCCCCCACCGCCTGCGACACCTCGTAGTGGCCGCGTTCGAACCCGAAATTGCCCGCCAACCCGCAACATCCGGAGTCCGGGATGTCGGCGGCGATGCCCGCGGCGGCCATCAGCGCGCGGTCGGCGTCGAAGCCGAGCACCGCGTGCTGGTGGCAGTGCGTCTGCACCAGTGCCGGCGCGGGCAGGCGCGGCGGCTGCCAGCCCGACGCGACGATGAACTCGGCGAAGGTGTGTGTCGCCGCGGCGGCCTGAGCCGCCCGCGGGTCGTCGGCCAGCAGTTCGGGGGCGTCGCGACGAAGCGCCGCGGTGCAACTGGGTTCCAGCCCGACGATCGGGGTGCCGGCATCCAGGTGCGGCGCCAGCCGCGACAACGATCTCTGCAGCTGATGGCGAGCCGCCTTGAGCTGACCGGTGGAGATCCAGGTCAGCCCGCAGCACACCGGGCCGTCGGGCAGCACCACCCGATACCCCGCGTCCTCGAGCACCTCGACGGCGGCCTGCCCGACCTGCGGGGCCAGGTGCTCGGTGAAGCTGTCCGGCCACAGCAGCACTGGGCCGCGGGCGCCCTCGCGCTCGGGCCGGCCGGCGAACCAGGACGTGAACGTCTGCTCGGCGAACGCCGGGATCTCGCGCTGCGGAGCGATGCCACCCAGCCGTTTCACCAGCGGGCCGCGGGCCAGCCGGTTGGCCACCTTCGGCGCCTTGGCCGCCACCCGCGACCACAGCGGCAGCCAACCCATGGACCAGTGCGACAGTGGCCGCGCCCACGGTCGGCCCGCGTAGTGGTGGTGGGTGAATTCGGCCTTGTAGGTGGCCATGTCGACGTTCACCGGGCAGTCCGACAGGCACCCCTTGCAGGACAGACAGAGATCGAGCGCGTCGCGCACCTCGGTGGAGCGCCAGCCGTCGGTGACCACATCGCCGGCCAGCATCTCCCACAGCAGGTGCGCGCGCCCGCGGGTGGAGTGCTGCTCCTCGCGGGTGGCCTGGTAGCTCGGACACATCACCCCGCCGGCGCTCTGGCGGCACTTGCCGATGCCGACGCAGCGCCGTTGTGCCTGCGCGAAGTCGTGGTGGTCGTCGGGATAGGCGAACAGCGTCAACAACTTCCGGTCTTTGGCCGGACCGACATGGCGGATCCCCACGTCCAGCGCGGGCGGATCCACGATGACCCCCGGGTTGAGTACCCGCGCCGGATCCCAGATGTCCTTCATTGCGGCCAGCAAAGCCAGCCCGTCTGCGCCGTACATCCGGCCCAGCATCTCCGAGCGGGCCCGGCCGTCGCCGTGCTCCCCGGACACCGAACCGCCCAGCGCCACCACCAGATCGGTGGCCTCTTCCACGAATGCCCGGTAGGCGGCCACCCCCTCGCTGCTGAGCAGGTCGAAGTCGATACGCATGTGCATACAGCCCTCGCCGAAGTGCCCGTAGGAGGCGCCGGACAGCCCGTAGCGGCCCATGATCGCGTCCAGGCCGCGCAGGTAGTCGGCGAGGCGCTGTGGCGGAACCGCGGCATCCTCCCAGCCGCCCCAGGCTTCGGCACCGTCGGCGCGCCGGGTCGCCAGCCCGGCCGCATCGGTGCGGCATCGCCACAGCACGGCCTGCGCCGTCGGCTCGGTCACCAGCGACGCGGTCGCCGGTGAGCCCGAATCCTTCAGTGCGGCAAGCATCTTCTCGGCCGCCGCGGTGGCGGACACCAGATCTTCGCCGCCCATCTCGACCAGCACCCAGGCGCGCCCGCCGGGGAGTCCGGCGGCGATCGCCGCGCGCCGCACCTCGCCGGGCAGCCGGTCGACGAGCTGATCGTTGATGGACTCCATCGTCAGCGGGCGGTGCGCCAGCACCGCAGGCACGCATTCGGCCGAAGCGATGGAATCGGCGAAACCCAGCACACACAGCACCCGCGCGGCCGGCACCGGTGTCAGCGCCACGGTCGCCCGCAGGGTGGCAGCGAACCCGCCCTCGCTCCCGCACAGCAGCGCGGCCACGTTGTAGCCGTGCTCGGGCAGCAGCTCGTGCAGCGCGTACCCGGAGATCTGGCGGGTGAACCGGCCGAAACCGCGCCGGATCGCCGCCTCGTGGACGTCGGTGAAGCCGGTGAGCTGCCGGTGCAGTTCGCCTTCGCGGCCGGCCCTGGTGGTCAGTTCGTGGCGGTCGCCGCCCGCGGTCGCCGTGACGCGGGTGCCGTCGGCGAGCAGCACGTCCAGGGACCGCACGTTGTCGGCGGTGGTGCCCCACGCCACCGAGTGCGCGCCGCAGGCGTTGTTGGCGATCATCCCGCCGAGGGTGGCGCGGCTGGCCGAGGACGGGTCGGCGCCGAAGGTCAGCCTGTGCGGCCGGGCGGCGGCCAGCAGGCTGGTGAGCACCACGCCGGGTTCGACGACGGCGGTCCCGGCGGCGGGATCGATGTCCACGATCCGGTTCACATGCCGGGACGCGTCGATGACGACCCCGCCGATGGCGTTGCCGGCCATCGACGTCCCGCCGCCGCGCAGCGTGACCGGCGCGCCCGCGGCGGCGGTCAGCAGCACCGCCACGGCGAGATCGTCGACGTCGGCGGGGACCACCACGAGGTCGGGCACCACCCGGTAATTGGACGCGTCGACGGCGTAGAGACCCTTGGCGGTGGCATCGTCACCGACCGTGCCGCGCAGCTCGGAACGCAGCTGTGCGCCCAGCCGCCTGACGTCGTAGGTGGCGGGCGTTAACATTGTTGACAATCTACTATCCCGGCATCGACAAGCCATGGAGGGACCCATGCCGACCGTCGGCCTGCTCTACCCCGGCCACAGCGCCGAAGACGACTTTCCCGCCCTCGAGGACCGGATCGCCGGCGCGGTGCGGTTACCCGTCGTCATCACCTCCGTCGGCGAAGACGCGCACCGCGTCGATGCCCTGCTCGACCTCGGCAGCGACACCCGCCTCGCCGACGGCGCCGCCCAGCTGGCCACCGCGCGCCCGGACGCGGTGATGTGGGCCTGTACCTCGGGCAGCTTCGTCTTCGGCGCGGCGGGCGCCGCCGACCAGGTGGCCGCGGTGGCCGCCGCGGCCGGGGTACCGGCATCCTCGACGTCCATCGCGTTCGTCGACGCGCTGCGTTTCCTGGGCCTGCACCGGGTCGCCGTCGCGGCCTCCTATCCCGACGATGTCGCTCAGCACTTCGTGGCGTTCCTGTCCGCCGGCGGGGCCGAGGTGGTGTCGATGGGCAGCCACGGCATCTACACCGCCGCCGAGGTCGGCACCCTGGACCCGGCGCGGGTCATCGAGATGGTCACCGCCGCCGATCATCCCGACGCCGACGCGGTGCTGGTGCCCGATACCGCGATGCACACGCTCGCGATCATCGAGCGCCTCGAGGACGCCGTCGGCAAGCCGGTGCTGACCGCCAACCAGGTGACGGTGTGGAAGGGATTGCACCTGCTCGGAGAGGTGCCGGCCTTACCGGGCCTCGGCGCGCTGTTCGGGGGGCGACGATGACCGGGCACATCGGGCCGCTCATGCAGAAGTCGACGCCCAGCATCATCGCCGACAAGCTGCGCGCGGCCATCGGCTACGGCGAACTCAAGCCCGGCGAGCAACTCGGTGAGGCCGAGCTGGCCCGCCAGCTCGGCGTCAGCCGCGGGCCGTTGCGCGAGGGGATGCAACGCCTCACCCAGGAGGGGCTGCTGGTCGCGATTCGCAACCGCGGGCTGTTCGTCGTGGAGCTGACCCCCGTCGACATCCGCGACATGTACCTGGCCCGTGCCGCCGCCGAACGCGCCGCGGCCCGCAAGATCATCGACGACGGCGATCACCTCGCCGCCGGGGACGTTCTGCTGGCGATCGTCGACCGGATGGGGGACGCCCCCACCCCGGCGGCCGTCAGCGAGGTCGACATCGCGTTCCATGAGGAGCTGGTGAAACTGTCCGGCAGCCCGCGGCTGGCCCGGATGCACCTGACGTTCATCACCGAGACCCGGATGTGCATCCACGCTCTCGACGAGACCTACGCCAAGTCGGACTTTCGCGAGGAGGAGCACCGCACGCTGGCCGCGGCGATCCGCTCCGGGGACCGCGACCTCACCGACCGGCTGCTGGTGGCCCACATGGACGACGCACTGGCACGGCTGATCGACGACCCGGCCGTCGAGGGGGCCGAGCCCGCCAGCGTCTGAGCCCGGTCACTCCATCTTGATGCCGATGTACTTCGTCTCGAGAAACTCGTCGATGCCCACCGAGCCGCCCTCGCGGCCGAGTCCGGAGGCCTTGACGCCGCCGAACGGGGCGGCCGGGTTGGACACCACACCCTGGTTCAACCCGACCATACCGGTCTCCAGCGCCTCGGCGACCCGCAACGCCCGGCGCAGGTCGTTGGTGAAAACGTAAGAGACCAAACCGTATTCGGTGTCGTTGGCGGCCGCGATCGCGTCGGCCTCGGTATCGAACGCGGTGAGCGGCGCGACGGGTCCGAAGATCTCCTGATCGCACATGTCGGCGTCGCGCGGCACGCCGGTCAGCACCGTCGGCGGGTAGAAGTACCCTGGCCCGCCGGGCGCCGCACCACCGGTCAGCACCGACGCCCCACGCTCGACGGCGTCGGCGACCAGGGTCTGCACCTTACGCAGCGCGGCCTCGTCGATCAGCGGCCCGACGTTCACACCATCCTCGGTGCCGCGGCCCATCGTGAGCCCGGCCATCCGCTCGGCCAGCCGGCGGCCGAACTCGTCGATCACCGGAGCCTGCACGTAGATGCGGTTGGCCGCGGTGCATGCCTCCCCCATATTGCGCATTTTGGCCGCGAGCGCGCCCTCGACCGCCTCGTCCAGGTCGGCGTCGTCGAACACCAGGAGGGGGGCGTTGCCGCCGAGCTCCAGTGACGTACGCAGGATCTTCTCCGCGCACTGTTCGAGCAGCATCCGGCCGACGTTCGTCGATCCGGTGAACGACAACTTACGGATCTGCCCCGACCGGATCAACGGCTCGACCACCGGCCCGGCCTCGGTGGTGGTGATGCAGTTGACCGCCCCGGCGGGCAGCCCGGCCTCGGCGAGGATGTCCATGAGCGCGAGCATCGACAGCGGTGTCTGCGGCGCCGGCTTGATGATGCTGGTGCAGCCCGCCGCGATCGCCGGCCCGAGCTTTCGGGTGCCCATCGCCATCGGGAAGTTCCAGGGCGTGATCAGCAGGCACGGCCCGACCGGTTGGCGGGTGAGAAGAAAGCGGGCCCCACCGGCAGGAGCGATCTGGTAGCCACCGTCGATACGCACCGCTTCAGCGGCGAAGTGCCGGAAAAACTCTGCGGCGTAAGCAATCTCACCGCGAGCCTCGGCCAGCGGCTTGCCCATCTCCAGTGTCATCAACAGCGCCAGATCGTCGACACGATCATGCAGCAGCGTGTAGGCGCGGGTGAGGATGTCGGCGCGCTCGCGCGGCGCCATCGCCGCGAAGCCGGGTTGGGCGGCGACGGCGGCGGCCAACGCGGCACGACCGTCGGCCGGTGCGGCGTCGGCGACCGCACACAGTGTCATCCCCGTCGCCGGGTCGACGACGTCGGCGGTGCGCCCGTCGGCGGCGTCCACCCATTCGCCGCCGAGGAACAGCCGTTTCCGGACGGCTGCTACCACCCGTGCCTCGTCCACTCCATCACCCCTTCTGGTACCGCGCCGTTGTCCGCTAGATTGTTGACAATCTACCCGTCGACAATCAAGGAGCTGACGTGACCGCGCTTTCTCCCGTCCTCAAGCAAGCTACCGGCGTGCTGGCCGCCCGCGGTGAAGGTGCGGTGGTCTACGACGAGGCCGACCGCCGCTATCTGGACTTCACCGCCGGAATCGGCGTCACGAGCACCGGGCACTGCCACCCACGCGTCGTCGAGGCCGCGCAGCGACAGGTCGGCACGCTGATCCACGCGCAGTACACCACCGTCATGCACCGACCGCTGCTCACCCTCGTCGAGCGCCTCGGCGAGGTGCTGCCCGCGGGACTGGACCGGGTGTTCTTCGCGAACTCCGGCAGCGAAGCCGTCGAGGCAGCGCTGCGACTCGCCCGCCAGAGCACCGGCCGCCCCAACATCATCGCCTTCCACGGCGGCTTCCACGGCCGGACGGTGGCCGCGGCATCGCTGACCACGTCGGGCACCAAATTCCGGTCCGGCTTCTCACCGCTGATGGCCGGTGTCCACATCGCGCCGTTCCCGGACCCCACCCACTTCGGCTGGCCCGCCGAGCAGACCACCGACTTCGCGCTGTCCCAACTGGATTACCTGTTGCAGACGATGTCCTCGCCCGCCGACACCGCGGCGTTCATCGTCGAACCGGTGCTGGGCGAAGGCGGCTATGTGCCGGCGAACGAACGCTTCTTTGCCGGGCTACGCCGGCGGGCCGACGAGCACGGCATCCTGCTGATCGTCGACGAGGTGCAGACCGGTTTCGGGCGAACCGGAAAGTTTTGGGGTGGAGACCATTTCGGGGCCCGGCTGGATATTCTGATCACCGCCAAGGGATTGGCGTCGGGTTTTCCGCTGTCGGTGATCGCGGCCCCGGAGGAGCTGATGGGCCAGGCCTGGCCCGGTTCGCAGGGCGGCACCTACGGCGCGAACGCCGTCGCGTGCGCGGCGGCCGTCGCCACGCTGGACGTGATCCGCGACGAGGACCTGGTCGCCAACGCCGCCGAACGCGGCAGCCAGCTCCGCGACGGACTGCAACTGGTCGCCGACAAGCACGAGGCGATCACCGATGTGCGCGGCCTTGGCCTGATGCTGGGCAACGAATTCCGCGACGCCGCAGGCAAACCCGATCCCGCGATCGCCTCCGCGGCACAGCAGGAGGCCGCACGGCGCGGCCTCCTGCTGCTGACCTGCGGAGCCTGGGGTCAGGTGGTGCGGTTCATCCCGGCACTGGTGGTCGACGCCGACCAGGTCGACGAGGCGGTCGGCATCTGGGCCGACGCGGTCAGCGCCGTGGTCTAGCGGCTGTCGGCCCCTGCGTACTCCAGCTGCGGTGGCGCCTCGGCCGTTCCGGGGATCTCGGTGCCGTTCATCGGGCAGCGGGTGGTCTCGGGAACCCTGCTCAGCGCGATGGCGCCGACAGCCACCGCGGCCATCATGTAGAACGCCGGCCACAGGTTGTTGCCGGTCTCACCGATCAGCCACTCGTTGAGCGCCGGCGCGGTGCCACCGAAGATCGACGTCGACACGTTGTAGGCGATCGCGAAGCCCGCGAAGCGCACCTGGGTCGGGAACATCGCCGGGAACATCGCCGAGATCGTCGCCAGCTGAGGCACATACAGCAGGCCGAGCACCGCGAAGCCGATCAGTGCCCCCAGCGGGCCGGTGGACATCAGCATGAACATCGGCACCACGGCGATGAACAGACCGCCCAACGACACCCACCACAGCGGCTTGCGGCCGACCCGGTCGGACAGATGCCCCGCGAACGGGACGAACACCATCATGGCCAGCATGCCGATGATCGGCACCACCAGCGCCATATCGGTGGACAGCCCGATCGCCTGCTCCAGATAGGTCGGCATGTAACTCAGCAGCGTGTAGTTCACCACGTTGAGCGCCACGACCAGGCCGCCCAGCTTCAGGATCGGCGCCCAGTAGCGGGTGAGCAGATCCTTGAACGCCGCCCCGACGCTCTCCTCTTCCTTGCCCTGATCCTCCAGTTCCCTGAACACCGGCGTGTCCTCGAGCTTCATCCTCAGGTAGATCCCGATCAGCCCGAGCGGAGCCGCGATCAGGAACGGGACCCGCCAACCCCAACTGCTCATCTGCTCTTCACCGAGTACCAGCGAGAATCCGAGCATCATCAGTGCGCCCGCGGAAAAACCGGCCAGCGTACCGAATTCGAGGAAGCTGCCCATGAAACCACGGCGCCGAGGCGGCGCGTACTCGGCCATGAACGTCGCCGCTCCGCCATACTCACCGCCGGTGGAAAAGCCCTGGATCATCCGCAGCAGCACCATCAGCACCGGCGCCCAGAACCCGATCGCGTCGTAGGTCGGCACCAGCCCGACGCAGAAGGTGGCGCTGGCCATCAGCACGATGGTGATCGCCAGGATCTGCCGGCGCCCGAGCTTGTCACCGAGCGGGCCCCAGACGAACCCACCCAACGGGCGCACCAGAAACGACACCGCGAACGTCATCAACGCCAGCAGCGTGGCGCTCTCGGTGTCGCCGGGGAAGATCGCCGCGGAGATGTAGGTGACGCCGTAGGCGTAGAGGCCGTAGTCGAACCACTCGGTGGCATTGCCGATGGCCGACGCCGCGATGGCCTTCTTCAGGACAGCGGGCGACGGCTCGCCCGCTGCGCTCGGTGCCGGCACGTGATCGGAGCTGCTCATTCGGAGTCTCCTCGTTTCAGGGACGGGAATCGGGCGTCTTGCTCGGGGTTGTAGCCGCGGACATGGAGCCGGCAAGGGCCAGCTGTGAGGTCGTTGTTCATTCCGGCGCACCTCCGGACCCGACGCCATCCACCACAGTCGCGTACCCACCGGATCAAGATCGAAACGCGAATGTCGTGCCGTATCGCCGGCCGTCAACCGCGTGCATCGAAACGGCGACCCGGGGGTAACCCCACGGCATGGCCCACACCGCCGTGCTCGTCATCGACATGCTCAACGCCTACCGGCACCCCGATGCCGAGTTGCTGATGAACAGCGCCGCCGGCATCGTCGACCCACTGGCCGACCTGATCCGGCGCGGGCGTGCCCGCGATGACGTCGACGTCGTCTACGTCAACGACAACTACGGCGACTTCACCGGAGACTGGGATGACATCGTGCGCGCGGCACTCGACGGCGCCCGGCCCGACCTGGTGGAACCCCTGCTGCCGACGCCGGATTGCCTGCGGCTCACCAAGGTCCGGCACAGCGCCTTCTACGCCACCCAGCTGGACTATCTGCTGCAGCAGATGAAACCGGACCGCCTGGTGCTCACCGGCCAGGTCACCGAACAGTGCGTGCTCTACACCGCCCTCGATGCCTACATACGGCACTACGAGGTGGTGGTGCCGCCCGACGCGGTGGCACACATCGACGCGGACCTCGGCGAGGCGGCCCAGCACATGATGCGGCGCAACATGCGCGCCCAGCTCACCCCCGCGGCGGACTGCCTGCCGGTGTGAGCGCTGCGTCACCGCCCATGGGTACGCTCATGGGGTGTCGCTGCCTGCCGATCCAGACCCCGCCCTCGCCGCTTATGCGCACCCCGAACGTTTGGTCACCGCGGATTGGCTGTCGGCCAATCTCGGGCGGCCCGGGCTGTCCATCGTGGAGTCCGATGAAGACGTCCTGCTCTACGACACCGGCCACATCCCGGGAGCGGTGAAGATCGACTGGCACACCGACCTCAACGACGCGTGCGTCCGCGACTACATCGACGGCGCGCAGTTCGCGGAACTGATGGACCGTAAGGGCATCTCGCGCGATGACACGGTGGTCATCTACGGCGACAAGAGCAACTGGTGGGCCGCCTACGCGCTGTGGGTGTTCACCCTGTTCGGCCATCCCGATGTCCGCCTGCTCGACGGCGGGCGCGATCTGTGGGTGTCCAACAGCCGCGACACCACCCTGGACGTGCCGAACAAGCCGAGCAGCGGCTACCCGGTCGTCGAACGCGATGACGCCGCCATCCGGGCCTTCCGCGAGGACGTGCTCGGCGTGCTCGGGCAGGAACCGCTGATCGATGTGCGCTCCCCGCAGGAGTACACCGGCGAGCGCACCCACATGCCCGACTATCCCGAGGAAGGCGCGCTGCGGGGCGGCCACATCCCGACCGCGGTGTCGATCCCGTGGGCCAAGGCCGCCGAGGACAGCGGACGCTTCCGCAGCCGCGCCGACCTCGACGCCTTGTACGGACATCTCACCGCCGAGGACAAGACGATCGTCTACTGCCGCATCGGCGAACGGTCCAGCCACACCTGGTTCGTACTGACCCATCTGCTGGGCCTGCCGAATGTGCGCAACTACGACGGATCCTGGACCGAGTGGGGCAACGCCGTGCGGGTCCCGGTCGCCGTCGGTGACGAGCCCGGATCGGCGCCCGCCGCCACATGACCATGCCCGAGGCGCTCGCCGAGGTCGTCGGGGAGTTCCAGGAGGTCACCGGGCAGGACAAGCTGCAGCTTCTGCTCGAGTTCGCCAATGATCTCCCGGAGCTGCCGCCGCACCTGGAGGAGGCCGCCATGGAACCGGTCCCCGAGTGTCAGTCGCCACTGTTCCTGGACGTCGACGCGACCGACCCCGACCATGTGCGACTGTTCTTCAGCGCTCCCGCCGAGGCACCGACGACACGAGGTTTCGCGTCGATCCTGGCCGCCGGCCTGGACGGGCAGTCCGCCGCCGACATCCTGGCGGTTCCCGACGATTTCTACGCCGACCTCGGACTTGCGGCTTTGATCAGCCCGCTTCGGCTGCGCGGGATGTCGGCCATGCTGGCCCGGATCAAGCGCCGGCTGCGCGCGCACTGACACCGCCCCGGCCGGGCCTTTCCGGACTGTGAGCGCGATCACCGTTGTCGCCGGTGTCAATATTGCCGACCACGGCAATTCCCGCCGATCCGTGCCAGAATGGCCCATAGCCAGCTAACTAGCCAGCGAGCGGTCCGCACGCCCGCCCGGCTGGGATGCCGCGGTGTTGGGGCGGGGGCCAGCGCACAGGACGATAGGAAAGGGGCCCGGCTCGATGAACCGGCAGGCCAGAGACGTCATTCTCTATGAGCTCAACGAAGTCCCGTGGGATGTCGTCGACATCTACGTCAAGAACCGTCCCGAGTCGCACATCGCCGCGCTGCTGGCCGAGGGTCAGTCGCTGACCACCGTGCACGAGGACCGCGAAGAGCTGCAGGGTCTGCAGCCGTGGCGCACCTGGCCGACGCTGCACACCTCCTCCTACGAACACAACTCGTTCGACCTGGGCCAGGATCCCTCGACGTTCCGCGGCGAGCCGATCTGGGATGTGGCCGAGAAGGCCGGGCTGTCCGTCGGGTTGTTCGGCCCGATGCAGAGCTGGCCCGCCCGCCCGTTCAAGCACGGCGGCTTCTATGTGCCCGACACCTTCAGCTCCGACGCCAAGACCTACCCGCCCGCGCTGGAACGCTTCCAAGCGTTCAACCTCGCGATGACCGGCGAGAACGGGTTCTCACCGGACTCCGCACTGAGCCCCAAGGCACTGGCCGGTACCGCGGTCGACCTGGTGCGGCTCGGGCTGACCCCGCGGGCCACCGCCACCCTGGCCACCCATCTGGTCAAGGAGCGGATCGACCCGCGCTACAAGGCTTTCCGATCGGCGATGCAGGCCCCGTTGAGCTTCGACCTGTACTGGCGCCAGCACCGTAAGAACAACCCGCGCCTGAGCGTCTTCTTCACCAACCACGTGGCCGGCATGATGCACCGGTTCTGGGGTGACGGCATGCCCGGCTATACCGAGAAGTACGAGTACGACGCCGACGAGGTGTACGGCAGCTTCATCGTCGCCGCCATGGACATCACCGACCGCCAGATCGGGCGCATCCGCAAATACCTGGCCAAGCATCCGCAGTCGATGCTGGTGATGTCGGCCAGTATGGGCCAGGGCCCGGTTGAGGTGCCCAAGCTCGACGGCGGCCGGTTCGTCCTCGACGACCACACCAAGCTGGTGGCCAAGCTGGGTCTCAAGCCCGCCGAGGTCGCCCTGGCCATGTACCCGATGCTCTCGCTGGTCTTCGAATCCGAGTCCGACGCCGCCGACGCCGTGGCGCCGCTGGAGTCGGTCCTGGTGAACGGCACCGAGCGACTGTTCGCCCGGTTGCGCGTGGAGGGCAAGACCGTCACCTTCGGTATCGACTACACAGTCCCCGGCGAGGACACCACGACGGTGACCATTCGGCCGTCCGGCGCCGATGCCGACGTGAGCGTCCCGGCGACCGATCTGGGCCTGAGCGTGCATTCCCGGATCGGCGGGGTGAACACCGGCTACCACATCCCGGAGGGCATCCTGCTGGCCGCGGGCGCCGGCGTCACCGCGGATCCGTCGCGCAAGGAGGTCGACATCCTCGATGTGGCGCCGTCGCTGTTGGCCAATGCCCTCGGCGTGGAGCCGCCACCGTCGATGAAGGGCATCCCCACCCTGTTCGGCTGAGAACGAACTCGACAACTGTCAATACGCGGCGGCGCCCCCGAACCGGGGTGCCGCCGTTCTACTCTGAGGGCGCCTTCGCCGGCATTACCGCAGCGCAGCTACCGAGCACGTCACACGTACCGGCCAGTAACAAACACGCCTTACCGGAAGGGCGACGGTAACTCGCCCGAAATTCGGGGGTCCGACTCGCCACCCCGGAATTGGACACTTAAACTTCGCCCGATACATTCTTAAAGACGTTTCTTAGAGAACATGCCATCAGGAGGCCCGGTGCCCAGTCACGCCAGCTCGAAGATCTCAAAGGTGCTCGTCGCCAACCGCGGGGAGATCGCCGTCCGTGTGATCCGAGCCGCGAAAGACGCCGGGCTGGTCAGCGTGGCCGTCTACGCCGAACCGGACGCCGACGCACCCCACGTGCGGCTCGCCGACGAGGCGTTCGCCCTCGGCGGCCAGACCTCGGCCGAGTCCTATCTCGTGTTCGAGAAGCTGCTCGAGGCCGCCGAGAAGTCCGGCGCCAATGCCATCCATCCCGGCTACGGCTTCCTGAGCGAGAACGCCGACTTCGCCCAGGCCGTCCTCGACGCCGGGCTGATCTGGATCGGGCCCAGCCCGCAGTCGATCCGCGACCTCGGCGACAAGGTGACCGCGCGCCACATCGCCGCGCGCGCCGACGCTCCCCTGGTCCCCGGAACCTCCGATCCGGTCAAGGATGCCGACGAGATCCTGGCCTTCGCCAAGGAGCACGGCCTGCCGATCGCGATCAAGGCCGCCTTCGGTGGCGGTGGCCGCGGCATGAAGGTCGCCCGCACCCTCGAAGAGATCCCCGAGCTGTTCGACTCGGCCACCCGTGAGGCCGTCGCCGCATTCGGGCGCGGCGAGTGCTTCGTCGAGCGCTACCTTGACAAGCCGCGCCACGTGGAGGCTCAGGTCATCGCCGACACGCACGGCAACGTCGTCGTCGCGGGTACCCGCGACTGCTCGCTGCAGCGCCGCTTCCAAAAGCTGGTCGAGGAGGCGCCCGCACCGTTCCTCACCGACGCGCAGCGCAAAGAAATCCACGAGTCCGCCAAGCGCATCTGCAAGGAGGCCGGCTACTACGGCGCCGGCACCGTCGAGTACCTGGTCGGCCAGGACGGCCTGATCAGCTTCCTCGAGGTCAACACCCGCCTTCAGGTGGAACACCCGGTCACCGAGGAGACCTCCGGAATCGACCTGGTGCTGCAGCAGTTCAAGATCGCCAACGGCGAGGCCCTGGACATCACCGAGGACCCGACACCGCGCGGTCACTCCTTCGAGTTCCGCATCAACGGTGAGGACGCGGGCCGCGGCTTCCTGCCCGCCCCCGGCCCGGTCTCCAAGTTCGAGCCCCCCACCGGTCCCGGCGTGCGCATGGACTCGGGCGTCGAGAGCGGCTCGGTCATCGGCGGCCAGTTCGACTCGATGCTGGCCAAGCTGATCGTCACCGGCGCCACCCGTGACGAGGCCCTGGCCCGGAGTCGTCGAGCCCTCGCTGAATTCAATGTCGAAGGGCTCGCGACCGTCATCCCGTTCCATCGGGCCGTGGTCTCCGACCCCGCCTTCATCGGCGACGCCGACGGGTTCACCGTCCATACCCGCTGGATCGAGACCGAATGGGACAACACCGTCGAACCGTTCACCGCCGGTGAGCCCCTCGACGAAGAGGACAACCTGCCCCGGCAGAAGGTCGTCGTCGAGGTCGGCGGACGTCGCCTGGAGGTCTCGCTGCCCGGTGACCTGGCCATCGGTGGCGGGGGCGGCGCCGCGGCCGGCGCCATCCGCAAGAAGCCCAAGGCGCGCAAGCGCGGCGGTGCCGCCGGAGCAGCAGCCTCCGGCGATTCGGTGACCGCACCCATGCAGGGCACCGTGGTGAAGGTGGCCGTCGAAGAGGGCCAGCAGGTCGCCGCCGGTGATCTGGTCGTGGTTCTGGAGGCCATGAAGATGGAGAACCCGGTCACCGCCCACAAGGACGGCACCATCACCGGGCTGTCCGTCGAGGCCGGTGCCGCCATCACCCAGGGCACCGTGATCGCCGAGATCAAGGACTAGACCCTTTCCCGAGTGGCCACTTATCGCATGTTGTGTGGAGACCTCCGTGCGATAAGTGGCCGTTCGTCGGGCTGACGCCATGGAACCTGTCGAAATCAACAACGGGCAGTGGTACCTGCGGGGACTGCGCTACGACGATCGCGTCGATGACCGCCCGGCCCTGGCCGACCTCGGCGAGACCGACCTCGATTACATCGATGAGGCCGCCGACGGCTGGGAGTCCGACACCCGCTACACCTGGGCGGTGTGCGAGCCGAGCACCGGTGAACTGCTGGCCGAGGTCACCCTGGACCGCGAGACGGGGTTCATGGCCAGCAGGGCACGGCCGGGCTTCGAGGACGCCGCCGCGATGTCCGAGGACACCGTGCGGCGCTACGCGTCGGCCGCGCTGGGCCTGACGGTGCACACCTGACTCAGGAGCGCTCCGGTGGCTCGTCGATATCGGCGCCGCCGGCCAGATCACCACATTCGACGGTGACAACGTCGGCCCGGGCGCGCAGGAACGGCCCGGCTCCCACATCACCGCTCAGTCCGGTGAGCAATTCCGGCCAGTGCCGGCGCGCGATGACGACGGGATGCCCCGGACGGCCGGCATAGACCGCTCGGGCCAGCCCGGACGGCGCCGAGCGCGCCGCCTCCAGCACCCTGGCCACCACATCGGCCCCGACATCGGGGGTATCCACGAGATGTAGGACGGCATGAGCCGCATCGGCGGCCTGCAGACCGGCCCGCAATGACGCCGACAAACCGTCGGCCCAGTCGGCGGCGTGCACCGTGCGGGCCCGGGCGGGCAGCTCCACCGCATCCACACCGGCAGCGCCCAACACCACCAGCACGTCGTCACAGCCACCGTCAGCCAGCGCCGAAACCGCGCGCCTCAACCAATCACCCTTGACAGCAAGCACTTTCGGCATTCCAAAGCGGGTGCCGGCACCGGCGGCCAACAGCACGCCGGCGGCGCGGACGTCAGTCGACATGTCATCAGTGTGACCCCCTGGGTGTCCGACTCAGCACCCGGGGAATGATGTCCGCGTCAACGATGGCGGGCAGCATGCGCCTTTGATGAGAGTCCGGTAAGGCGATTGTTCGACGTGATCATGTGGCGTAGGGTCGTTACCAGGTTGAGTTCACAGCCGGCCGCACGCGTCATCGCACCTTACGGGCCTGCGAGAGTCTCGCACGACACGCCTCAAGCACATGGGGCCGATTCCTCTCCAACCCCGAATCCGCGGACGCGTCCCAGCACATACAGGTTCACTCCCCCGTGCACCCGACTGATGGAGTCCGCAAATGTCTCACCTCACCGGCGCCGCGCAAGTCGCCGCCACGCAGCACCTCACCCGCGATCGGGCGAGCTACACCACGCAGGCGTTACCGCCGTCGACCGTCGTGATCACCGTCGAAGGTGAACTCGACGCGGCCAACACCACGCAGTTCAGTGAATACGTCCAGCTAAGCCTGCGCAACGCCGACAAACTGGTGCTCGACCTCAGCGGCGTGACATTCTTTGCGGCCGAAGCATTTTCGGCAGTTCACAAAGTGAGTGTGCAAGCCGCAGGACAGAACGTGCAATGGAATCTGCTGACCAGCGCACCCGTGGACCGGATGTTGCAGATCTGCGATCCCGACCACGCGCTCGACGAACTGCGACGCGCGGGCTGAGCTACTGCAGCTCGTCGCGCAGGCGCGCCAGGGATTTCGCCAACAGCCGCGACACATGCATCTGTGAGATGCCGACACGCTCGGCGATCTGTGACTGCGTCATCGACTCGAAGAACCTCAGGATCAGCACCGTGCGCTCGCGCTCGGGCAATGTGGCCAGCAGTGGCCGCAACGCTTCCCGGTTCTCGATCTGATCCAGCGCGTCGTCCGAAGACCCGAGCGTGTCGGCGATCGCCGGCGCCTCGTCGTCACCCGAACCACCGCTGTCGATGGACAGCGTGTTGTACGAGCTACCGGCGATCAGTCCTTCGACCACCTCTTGGCGATCCATCCCGAGCTCGGCAGCGAGTTCGGTAGGGGTCGGCGCGTGACCCAACCGCTGCGACAACTCCGCGGTGGCCGCCCCCAACCGCAGGTGCAGCTCCTTGAGCCTGCGTGGCACCTTCACCGACCAGCCGTTGTCACGGAAATGCCTGCGCACCTCGCCCATGATCGTCGGCACGGCGTAGGAGGCGAAGTCCGATCCGGCGTCGACGTCGAAGCGGTTGACGGCGTTGACCAATCCGACGCGGGCCACCTGCACCAGGTCGTCGCGGGCTTCACCGCGGCCCTCGAACCGGCGCGCAATGTGATCTGCCAGGGGAAGGCAGCGATGGACTATCCGCTCGCGTTGGCGCGCGAATTGTGCTGAGCCATCGGGGAGTTCGCGGAGCTCGCGGAACATCTCGATGACGTCGGCGTATTCCGAACTCACTGCAGCAGGCTCGCTCGTCTCGCGGTGAGCGAAATCCCGAACACGTTGTTCGCCTCGTTGAAGGTGCTGACCTCGTCGGTGAGCGATTTGAGGACATGCCAGCTGAAGCTGCCGGGCGCCACAATCGTCTCTTCGTCGACCTCACATGTCGTCGACGCGCGAACCACCACCGCGTCCTCGCGCGGTTCGACCCGCACCAGCAACGCCGAGCCGGGCGCCGCCGACCGCATCAACCGGGTCGCGGCCTCGTCGACCGCCAGGCGCAGATCGGAGACGGCATCGAAATCCAGATCCTCGAACGTCGCGACAGCGGACACCAGAGCTCGCAGCACGGCCAGGTTCTCCACGGTGGCAGCCACCCGTAGTTCAACCGATCTGTCTCCGACGACCGCACCGTCGTGCGTGCCCGTACCGTGCACCATCTGACCTCCCGCTGAGTCCGCTCGGAGATTACCCCACAACTGCTGGTAGCTAACCAACGGTGCTGCACCGCCTCACGGGTGTCACCGCGACGTGCGCCGGGTAATCCTGCTGTATGAGCAACAACACGTTGCGCCGGATTCTCATCGCGGTCGCGGTGGTGCTGACCATCGTCATCCTCGTCGCCATCGGCGTGTATGCCGTGGCGTTCCTCATGCTCGGACCGATGATGGCCTGAACTGCGCACGAGCCTGCGGTGGTCAGTACCCTCCAACAGCGGGTTTCCAAACCTCACCGGCTGTTTCGTGCCAGGGGTGCGGGGTACCCGGTTGCCATGACGAGTCCAGTTCCCGACGAGGTACCCACCGCAGACGCCATCGAACAGTCGCGCGACGCCGCGGAGACCGTGCCGGACCGGGAGGTCCCGGAACTCGACCAGGACGGCCCCCCGCTGGAGGCGAGCACTGCGGACTGGCAGGAGCAGGTCACCGCCGCCGATCCAGGCGGCGACGAAGAAGACCCCGACCGCCACAGCTGACGCGTTGGGCGCCAACCACACCCGAGCTGTCGCGTGTTTGCATCCGGCTCGCGCTGGGCACTCCACCGCCATGTTGGTTCGTCGAATCGCCCGCCCACTGTTATCAGCCGCCTTCATCGGACAGGGAATTGAAGCCCTCCGCGATGTGAAGCCCGCCGCCGAGGTCGTTCAACCGACCCTTGACGCGGCCCAAGCGCTTCCGAGTTCGGTCGCCGATCAGATCCCCGACAACGCCGTCACCGTCGCTCGGATCAATGCCGCCGTGCAGATCGGCGGCGGTCTGTTGCTGGCCACCGGTCGGATACCGCGGGTCGCCTCGGCGCTGCTGGCGGCCACCGTCATCCCCGGCAACCTCGGCAAGCACATGTTCTGGGATGAGAACGATCCGGCGCTCAAGGCCGAGAAACGCCGTGGGTTCCTGACCGACCTGAGCCTGATCGGCGGCCTGGTGCTGGCCTCCGCCGACACGGCCGGGAAGCCGTCGCTGGGCTGGCGGGGTCGCCGCGCCGGACGGCGGGTGGCCGAGCGGGTTTCATCCGCACTGCCGTCCTCGCACGACGCGCTGATCGATGCGGAGTTGGCCGACAAACTCAGCCACGGCGTACACACCGGCGTGGACCGTGGCCGCGAACTCGCCGAAACGGCCTTAGACAGGGCCGCACCGCTGGCCGCCACCGCGTACGAACGCAGCGCCAAGGCGCTGCGCAAGGCCGAGGACAAGGCCGCGCCGTTGGCCGCCCAGGCCTACGAACGCAGCGCCCACGCTCTGCACAAGGGCGCCGACCGCGCCGCTCCGCTGGCCGCCGAGGCCTATGAACGCAGCGCCCTCGTCTTGCAGAAGGGCGCCGATAAGGCCGCACCCTTGGCCGCAGAGGCGCGCCGTCGGGGTTCGGAGTTGGCGGAGACCGCCATCGAGCAGGGTGGCGAGCAGTTGTCATCCCACTGGCGGAGGGCCCGCAAGCAACTCTGATGCGGCCCTGACGACATGAGCCTCGCGCCGGCCCTACCCCTTTCGGGTGGGGCCGGCGATGCTGTGGGTGCTACCCCGTCACGCCGGCTTGTCGGCCCGGATGACGACGATCTTCTCCTCGCGGCATCCTTTGTCCAGGCGTCCGGTCCGCTCCAGCCAAGCCGCCTGTTCTCCGAGCACCGCGCCGAAGCGGATCTGCTCGTCGAGCATGATGCGGGCGTCGAGCCCACTGCCGCGAAGCTGTTCGAGCGAGCGGTCGATATCGGACAACTCCGAATGGACCAACAGCAGTGTGCCGCCGTCCACCAGCATGGCTGCGGCGGACTGACAGAGCGGATCCAGGATCAGTCGACCATCCGGTCCACCGTTCCACGGCGTGCTGGGCGCGCCCCACGCCCCGGCCGCAGCGCCCCCACTGTCGGGCTCAGTGGGCACGGAGGGCGGATTACACGCCACCACGTCGAACGGAGCGCATTCCAGCGCCTGTGTCCACGACCCCAGCCGGATGTCGATCCGTGCACCGGCCACCGACGCGCGGGTGCGCGCGTACTGCACGGCGCGCGGGCAGATGTCGAAACCGGTGACACTGGCGGCGTCCAGGCCGACGGCCGCCATCGCAACCACACCGCTACCCGAGCACAGATCCAGGACCCGGCGCCCCGCCACCGGGGCGCCCCGCTGCAGGGCCTGCACCAAGAGGTACGAATCCTGTTGCGGCCGATACACGGTGGCGTAGTCCGACGCCATCCTGGTGATCGTCGTTCTCATCCCAGTTCCGAGCGCAAGGCGGTGAGCAGAGGTTTGGCCGCCTCGGACAGAAACTGATCCTGGGTGTCCCCACCGATCTGGACCAGCGCGATATCGGTGAAACCGGCGTCCCGGTAGGGTCGCACCGCGTCGACGATGGCGTCGAGATCGGGCCCGCACGGTATCGCCGATGCCACGTCGTCCGGCCGGACGAATTTGGTGGCCGCGGCGAAGCCTGCCGGGGTGGGCAGGTCGGCGTTGACCGGCCACCCGCCGGCAAACCACCTGAACTGATCGTGAGCACGGGCTATCGCATCATCGCGGTCGGGATCCCAGCAGATGGGCAGCTGTCCGATGACTCGGCCCTCGGTCAGGCCCATGCCCTGTCGTTCGGTATGCCAGCCCTGCACGACATCGACATCCGGTGCGGTATCGATGAGATGGTCGGACAGCACGGCCAGTTGCCCGACAGCCCGCTCACCTGCCATCGCGACCGCCAAACCCACCGGCACCTGCGGAAGATCCCACAGTCGTGCGGATTCGACGGTGAAGAACTCGCCACGGAAGTCCACCAACTCCCCGCTGAACAATTCGCGAATGAGCTTGATCGCCTCGGCGAGCATGTCCAGCCGGCGGCCCGCGGTGGGCCAGCCCCTTCCCACGACGTGCTCGTTGAGGTTCTCTCCGCTGCCCAGTCCGAGCGTAAACCTGCCGTCGGCGAGAATCTGCAGGGTCGCGGCCTGCTGCGCGACCACCGCGGGGTGATACCGCATGGTCGGGCAGGTCACATAGGAGTACAGGTTCACTTCGGCGGTGGCATGAGCCACCGCGCCCAGCACCGGCCAGGCGTTGGGCGCGTGGCCCTGAGCCGCCAGCCATGGCGAATAGTGATCACTGCAGACCTCGAAGTCGAAACCGACCTGTTCGGCGGAAACCGCATGGCGAACAAGATCTTTCGGACCAGCCTGCTCGGTCATCAAGGTGTATCCGAATCTGGTCATGGCCCCCGCATACCCGTTCACCCCGTGGGCAAACGCGGCGACCGGTCCTCGGCGCTCCGGGCTTCGGGTGTCCCGGCCCGAACGCGGAGGGCCACCGGCAAGACCAGCCAGAAGGCCACGATGCCCGCCCCGGTGAGCGTGCCCGCCAAGACCCCGGCCCATACATCGAGCACCGCCCCGAAGATCAGCACCATCACACCGGACAGGGTGAGTGCCAGTAGCAGGATGCCGGCGTAGGCCAGTCGGTGCGCGGTCAACACGACGATGTCCAGCCGATGGCGACGGAACAGCAGTCGGTGAATGCCGATCGGCGCGATCAGCAACACCGTCGCACCGATCGAGCAGGACACCGTGACCAGGTAGACGATCCGCAGTTCGGGACGCAGATCCTCGAAACCGTCGTGGAACGGCAGGGTCAGCAGCAGACCCGTCAGGAGCTGAACTCCGGTCTGCACCACCCTCAGCTCCTGCAAAAGGCTGGACCAGTTACGGTCCAGCCTTTGCGCACTCGTCTCGTGACGAGCGTGTTCGTTCCAACGGCGGTCCTGCTCCAGGTGATCCACGTCGACCTCGTCGGTCGTCGTAAGTCCCGGTCCGCTAGTACCAGGCGCGCCTGCCGGCGACCGGCCGACCGATCGCACCGAGCGCCCAGAAGACGGCTCCGACGACCAGCAGCACGACACCGATCACCCACAGCAGATAGACATCCAGCACGAGTCCGAGAATCAGCAGTATTGCTCCGACAACGATCACGACGCCCTCATTTCCATCGGTCCCATCGAACTGGGTTCCGGCAGTTTGCAATCCGTCACTTTGGGGTTGACGCCGCCGTAGTTGAGTGGCCCGGCGACCACGGTCAGCGCGATGGTCCCGGCGGTTGCACAGTTGGCAGCCCCACTGTCGAAGTAGTCGCGCTGAAACGCCGCGAACACTCCGATCAACAACCAGATCAACACGAGCGTGCCGATGAGTCCGCGTCCCATGGAAGCCTCCAATTGCCTTGGATGAATGCAGACGACGGGTACCCCTTTGACGTTCCCGTCAAACCTCGTTCGCGGGCCGGATTTGGGCGCCCCGGTCGATGTTTCATACACCGGGCCCTCGGGAAGCCTCAGGTGGTGCGGGACACCAATCCACTCCCGTAGCGGAAAGGTTGAACATGACTGACAAGAAGACAGGTCCCGAATCCGGCGTCAGCGGCATGGTCGAAGACGTCAAAGGCAAGGCCAAGGAAGCCGTCGGCTCCGTCACGGGCCGCGATGACCTCACCCGTGAAGGCCAGGCCCAGCAGGACAAGGCCGACGCCGAACGCGATGTGGCCAAGAAGGAAGCCGAAGCCGAGAGCGCTCGCGCCGGCGCCGATGCCGCCGAGGGACGCCAGAAGGCCGAGCAGTAGCGGCCCACCGGACCGGCCCAGCCCAGCTCCCCCGCGGGGCTGGGCCTTTCCGCGTTCGGGGCTAGCTGGCCGGCCGCTGCCGGGTGACCTCGGGATGCTCTGCATACCAACGTTCCTCGATGCGGCGCACCCGGACGTGTTCGACCGCCATCCACAGCGCTCCGATGATGAAGCCTGCCGCCGAGAGCGAGCCGAGCATCAGGCCGACATCATGGTGCCGGGTGGCGAAGGCGGCCAGGCAGCCGACGAACAGTACGAGGGCCACGCCGATCACGATCAGCGCGGGCATGATCACGTTGTCTTTCATGGACTCGCCGGCATGCGTGCGGGTCGTGCGGGTGTGGTCTACAGGATCTTTGGGGCCTCTCATGGCGTCTCCTTCTCCCCAACCTGACCCGTTACCGGGCTATGTCAAGAGTAGGACGGTGCGTCCTTTGCTGCGGCCGAACGCCGTCATCCGCCGAACCCCGCGAGCGCCGGAAGGCTCATGGTCAGCACCGTCATCATCAGCAGCATCAGGAACCAGCCGGCACCCTGCCAGGCCCACCATGTCTGCCGGCGCTTCCAGGTTCGATAGGTCTGCAGGAACGCGTGGACTCCGCCGCCGAACAAGATCACCGGCGCCCCCAGGGCCAGTGCGAGGCGTTGCGGGCGCCCACACGTCACGGAGTCGACGACGGCACTGTGGCAGCCCCTGGTAAGCGCGGCAGCCAGGATAAGGAACAGCACACCGAGCGTGGCCGTCACCAGACAGAAGCGGATAGCCGAGCGCACCTCGGGGTCGTCCCGTCTGACTCTCGGTTCCGCGCGCACGGCACTCACTCCACGAAAATTCCGGAGCGTGGCATACCTGGGGTGCCCACCACCATGGGCGTGGGATGCCCGAGCGGACGCGGGCGCAAACGTCAGGATCCGACGCGCAGGTGGGCGGTCAGCAGCAGACGGTCGTACACGCTGCGGTGCGGTAGCAGCTCCTGGTAGTCGAGTTCGAGGAAATCCTTGGCGATCTGCTCTGTGAGGGCCCGCAGCTTCGTGTTGGTCTCCTGCGACCGCCATTTCAGCAGCTCGAAGGCGGCATCGGCGCTGATGCGGTAGATCAGCATGAGCATCCCCTTGGCCTGTTCGATACCGCTGCGGGCCTCGGCGATCTCGGCGACGGCCTCGCTCACCCGTTCCTGCTGTTCGCGCACACCCGTCCGCCCCGAGGGGGTGGCGTCGATGTAGAAACCGTGGGTGCCGATGACGGTGCTGCCGTCCTCGGCGAACAGCTGATCGGCGACGACCACCACATGGTGGGTGACACCGTGGGTGTCGACGATCCGGTGCCGCGTGCTGAACGCCGCGCCGGTACGCCGGATCTCCGCCAGCGTGGCCGAGACCTGCCCGTAGTCATCCGGATGTTTGTGCGCGAGCACCAGTTCGGTGGTCGGTTGCACCGTGCCGGGCTCGTAGCCGTGCATGCGCTGCACCTGTTCGGACCATTCCCACCGCTCATCGGCGAAATGGAACCGGAACCAGCCGACATGCTGATGTTCGCCCGCTGCGAGTGCGAGCTCTTCCTCCGGCTGGTTGCCGACGTGTTGTCCATCGCTCATTTCGAGATGGATTATGCCCGTTCATCCAGCCCTTCGGCGATGCGCTTGATAGCCGAAAGACGACGATCCCATTGCTGACCGATCACCGTCAGCTCGGTGCCCAGCGCGCTGAGCCGGGCACCGAGTGCGCGATAGCGGATCTCGCGACCGGCCCGGACCGACTCGACCAGGCCGGCCTCGGCCAACACCGAAAGGTGTTTGGCGATCGCCTGCCTGCTCACCGGCAGGCGGGTCGCCAGCGCGCTCGCCGACAGCTCGGCAGCACCGAGTTCGGTGAGGATGCGCCAACGAGTGTCGTCGGCCAGCACGGCCAGCAGAGTCGGCGGGTCCGGCGCAGCAGAGTCGGGCGTCACGACGCCGACGTCAGGAACTCGACCAGTTCACCGAGTTCGGCGGTCCACCCGCCCTGATTCTCCGCATGCGCCGTCTCGGCGTTATGCAACTGTTCGAATCCGCTTTCCACCAGCGCGAGTCGGGTTCCGCCGTCGATCTCGACGAGCTCGATGCGCACCACGGTCGAGTTCCCGGGCACCGGGTCGGTGTCGGCCTCCCGGGCCCACCGGTAGACCAGCAGCCGAGGCTTTTCGGCCTGTTCGACCAGCACCCGGAACTTGCCGTGCGCGGGCCAGCCGAAGTAGCCGGTGCCGCCGGCGACGGCCTCGAACTCGGCGCTGTCGCCCAGCCATTGGGCGATCAGATCCGCTTCGGTGAGCGCCGCCCACACTTTCGTGATGGGTGCGGCGATATCGATGCTGCGGGTGATGTCTAGCGTGTCCATGAGTGCTCCCTCGTCGGCTTATGTGCAACTTGAGGATTGCACATGCCGCCCGGGTTACGCAACCCCATGGTTGCACTTGACGTCATCGGCGCTGTCGGACGGGTCGCCTACCATGCGTGCGTGCGGATCAAGATCGTTCTGGCGGTAGGCGTCACCGCCGGTGCCGTCGTTTACACCGCGGGCGGCGGCTGGCCACTGGCGCTGACCGCGGCACTGCTCGCCCCACTCGCGGTGGCTGCCGTACCGCACTTCCTGACGGGCTTACGCACCCCGGCCCCGAACGAGAATCCGATCGACACCATGTCCGGGACCGAGTTCGAGGACTACATCGCGCGGATCGCCCGCTCGTGCGGCACCCCGGTCATCATGACGTCCATCACCGGGGATTGGGGTGTCGATCTCGTCATCGGCCGTCGCCCGGATCGCCTTGCCGTGCAATGCAAACGGATGAACCGTCCGGTCGGCACCAGCGCCGTCCAGGAGGTGGTGGCCGGTGCCGCGATGCAGGACTGCACCCACACCATGGTGGTGACCAACAACGAGTTCACACCGGCGGCAAGAAAACTGGCCGAACGCCACGAGTGCATCCTGGTCAGCGGCGCCGATATCCCCCGACTCAAGGGGCTGATCCGCGGCTTGACTACATCCCGCTGAGCACGTCGCGCACCGCGTCCACCGCGGTGTCGATCTCGGCGGCCGTCACCGTGAGGGCTGGGCGGAAGCGCACCGAATCCGCGCCGCTGGCCAGCATGATCACCTGCCGGGCCCACAGCCGCCCGATCAACTCGTCACGCTCGGCGGCGGTCGGCATGCTGAACGCGCACATCAGCCCGCGGCCACGCGGATCGAGCACACGGCCGGGGAACTCCTCGGCCAACCCCCGCAGCCCCTCCAGCAGACGCTGCCCCGCCACGGCGGCATCGGCGATCAGATCGTCGGCCTCGATGACCTCCAGGATGCGCCGAGCGCGCACCATGTCGGTGAGGTTGCCACCCCAGGTGGAATTGATCCGGGAACTGACGTGAAACACGTTGTCGGCAACCTCATCGACGCGCCCGCCGGCCATCACACCGCACACCTGGGTCTTCTTGCCGAAAGCCAGCACGTCCGGCGTAACCCCCAATTGCTGGTAGGCCCAGGCCGTTCCGGTGATACCGCAACCGGTCTGCACCTCGTCGAAGATCAGCAGCGCGTCGAACTCGTCGCACAGCGCGCGCATCGCCGCGAAGAACTCCGGGCGGATGTGCCGGTCACCCCCCTCGCCCTGGATGGGCTCGGCGATGAAACAGGCGATGTCGTGCGGATGGGCCTCGAATGCGGCGCGAGCCTGGCGCAGCGACTCGGCCTCCAAGTCGGCGATCTCGACATCCGGGCGCAGGTAGGGGGCGTCGATACGCGGCCAGTCGAACTTCGGAAAGCGTGCGACCTTGTTGGGGTCGGTGTTGGTCAGCGACATCGTGTAGCCGCTGCGACCGTGGAAAGCGCCGCGTAGGTGCAGGACCCGGGTGCCCAGCGCCGGATCGATGCCGTGGGCCTCGTTGTGACGGCTCTTCCAGTCGAAGGCGACCTTCAACGCGTTCTCGACGGCGAGCGCTCCCCCGTCGACGAAGAACAGGTGCGGCAGCGCCGGATCACCGAGGACCCGGGCGAACGTCTCGACGAAGCGCGCCATCGGCACGGTGTAGATGTCGGAGTTGCTCGGCTTGTTCACCGCCGCCTGCGCGAGTTCGGCGCGGAACGCCTCATCGTCGGCCAGGGCGGGGTGATTCATACCCAGCGCCGACGAGGCGAAGAACGTGAACATGTCCAGATAGCGGCGGCCGTCGCGGGCGTCGACGAGGACCGACCCGCGGGATCGTTCGAGGTCGAGCACCAGGTCCATGCCGTCGGCCAGCATGTTGCGGCCCAGCACATCGTGCACCTGACGGGCCGGGATGTGGTCGGGGCACTGGCGGTCAGCGGAAGTCAGAACGGCGGTCATGGCGCCATCCTAACGCAATTTTTACGCCCCCCGCACCATCTGACAGGAACTATTCCGGCAGGTTGGTTCTTCCGTCGTAAAAAGTCTGTAAGATGATGGTGCTTCGCGTGCGGACATTGGCCGCCGTGCGGATGCGCTGCAGCAGGTCTTCCAGCGTCCGCGCCGAGGCGACACGCACCAACAGCACATAGCTCTCATCGCCGGCCACCGAATAGCACGACTCGATCTCATCGATGTGGCGCAGCCGAGCCGGAGCATCATCGGGTTGAGAGGGATCAAGAGGAGTGATGGCCACAAACGCCGACAGCATGTGCCCGACGGTCTCGGGGTTGATCCGGGCCGTGTACCCGGTCACCACACCGCGGGATTCCAGTCGACGCACCCGCGACTGCACCGCCGACACCGAAAGCCCCGCGGTCGCGGCAAGGTGTGCCAGCGTCGCCCGTCCATCCGTGATGAGCTCGCGCACCAGGATCCGATCGATATCGTCGAGGTGCTCGGTGTCGACCATGGCCGGAGACTATCGCAGATGACCGTTCCCACTTCACAGCTGCGCGCATCGTTCGCCGCTGCGCTGTCGCAGATGTACGGCGCGGAGGTCCCCGCCTACACCACCCTTGTCGAGGTCACCGCCGAGGTGAATCGCGATCACACCGGCTCGGCGGCCCTCGGCTCGCCGGGTCGGGTCACCGCGGAACGCCACGGTGCGATCAGGGTCGGCAGCGCCACCGAACTTGCCGACGCCGCCGACCTTTTCGCGGCATTCGGCATGTTCCCGGTCGGGTTCTACGATCTTCGCGAGGCGGCCTCCCCGGTGCCGGTAGTGTCGACGGCGTTCCGGCCCATCGATATAGACGAGTTGGACGCTAACCCCTTTCGGGTGTTCACCTCGATGCTCGCCACCGACGACGCGCGGTTCTTCTCCCCCGACCTGCGCACCAGGGTGGGCACCTTCATCGGCAGTCGTCAGCTCTTCGATCCGGCGCTGATCGCCCAGGCCCGCCGCATCGCCATCGACGGCTGCCCGTCCGCGGACGCCGAGGACTTCGTGCGCCGAGCCACCGCGACGTTCGCGCTGTCCCAAGAGCCGATCGACAAGGCCTGGTACGACGAGTTGGCGGCGGTGTCGGCGGTGGCTGCCGACATCGCCGGTGTGCAGACCACCCACATCAACCACCTCACGCCCCGCGTGCTGGACATCGACGAGTTGTACGCCCGGATGACCGCTCGCGGCGTCACCATGATCGACGCGATCCAGGGACCGCCACGCACCGCCGGGCCCGCGGTGCTGCTACGCCAGACTTCTTTTCGGGCGCTCGCCGAACCGCGACGGTTCCGCGGTCGGGATGGCGCGGTGACCGACGGCACGCTGCGAGTGCGCTTCGGCGAGGTCGAGGCACGCGGTGTGGCGCTCACCCCGGCGGGTCGCGAACGTTACGACGCGGCCATGGCCGATCCCGGTCGCTGGCACGCGTACTTCCCGGACACCCATGCGGCCATGGCCGCCGAGGGTCTCGCGTACTACCACGGCGGGGATCCGGCGAAACCAATTGTCTACGAGGACTTCCTGCCGGCATCGGCAGCCGGCATCTTCCGCTCCAACCTCGATACCGATGCCGAACCGGTGCACGAATCCGACGCGTCGGGCTACAACCTCGATTGGATGTCGGGCGCCATCGACCATCACATTCACGACCCTTACGCCCTCTACGAGAAAGCGGCATCATGACCGTCATGCAGACCAGTACCCTCCCCACCGCCGATGACCTCCGTGACCGGGTACGCGTCGCCTTGCAGGCGATCGGCGCCGACGCCCGGCTTGAGGCACCGAACGGGCCGGGGCTGCCCGCGGGCAGCCCGATCAGCGGCGCCGTGCTCTTCACTGTTCCCGAGCACACCGCGGCCGAGACCGATGACGCCATCGCCGCCGCCGCGGCGGCCTTCCTCGGCTGGCGGACCACTCCGGCTCCCGTGCGCGGTGCGTTGGTGGCGCGGCTCGGGGAACTGCTCACCGAGCACAAGTCCGATCTCGCCACGCTGGTGACGGTGGAGGCCGGCAAGATCACCTCCGAGGCGCTCGGCGAGGTGCAGGAGATGATCGACATCTGCCAGTTCGCCGTCGGGTTGTCCCGCCAGCTCTACGGCAAGACGATCGCCTCCGAACGGCCCGGCCACCGACTCATGGAAACCTGGCACCCGGTCGGTGTGGTCGGCGTCATCACCGCCTTCAACTTCCCGGTAGCGGTGTGGGCGTGGAACACCGCGGTCGCGCTGGTGTGCGGGGACACCGTGGTCTGGAAACCGTCGGAATTGACCCCGTTGACCGCCATCGCGTGCCAGGCGCTGCTCGAGCGCGCCTGCGCCGACGTCGGCGCGTCGGAGAACGTCGCCCGCCTCATCCAGGGTGGCCGCGAGATCGGTGAACAACTCGTCGACGATCCCCGGGTCGCGTTGGTGAGCGCGACCGGTTCGGTGCGAATGGGTCAGGCGGTCGGCCCGCGGGTGGCTCGCCGTTTCGGCAAGGTACTGCTGGAACTCGGCGGCAACAACGCCGCCATCGTCACCCCGTCAGCGGATCTCGACCTCGCGGTGCGCGCCATCGTGTTCTCGGCGGCCGGGACGGCCGGGCAGCGGTGTACGACGATGCGACGGGTGATCGCGCACTCCTCGATCGCCGACGAGCTGTGCCGACGGATCGCCGCGGCATACAAGACGCTGCCCATCGGTGACCCCTCCGTCGAGGGCACCCTGGTGGGCCCGCTGATCCATGCCCGCGCCTACCGCGACATGGTCGGTGCACTGGAGGCCGCCCGCGCCGACGGCGGCGAGGCCATCGGCGGGCACCGTCACGACATGGGTGACGAGGGCGCCTATTACGTGGCACCGGCGCTGGTCCGGATGCCCGAGCAGACCGAGGTGGTACACAACGAGACCTTCGCCCCGATTCTGTACGTGCTGACCTACGACGATCTGGACTCCGCGATCGAGCTGAACAATGCGGTGCCGCAGGGACTTTCGTCGGCAATCTTCACCACCGACGTCCGTGAGGCAGAGCGGTTCATGGCCGCCGACGGTTCGGACTGCGGTATCGCCAACGTCAACATCGGTACCTCGGGCGCCGAGATCGGCGGCGCGTTCGGCGGCGAGAAGCAGACCGGCGGCGGCCGGGAGTCCGGATCGGACTCCTGGAAGGCCTACATGCGCCGGGCCACCAATACCGTCAACTACTCGTCCGAGCTGCCGCTCGCCCAGGGCGTGCAGTTCGGCTGAGCGGGGCCGGGTCCAACCCCGGGTCGATGCGCTCCTGCCCGCCGCACGTAATATCGCGGGCTGTGAGCGAGCAGGTCGAACAGAGAGAATTCCAGGCCGAGGCCCGTCAGCTGTTGCAGCTGATGGTGCACTCCATCTACTCCAACAAGGACTCGTTCCTGCGGGAACTGGTCTCGAACGCCTCCGACGCGCTGGACAAGTTGCGGCTCGCGGCGTATCAGGACAAGGACCTGGACGTCGACACGTCCGACCTGCACATCGAGATAGATGCAGACAAGGCCGCAAGGACGCTGACCATCCGCGACAACGGGATCGGCATGTCCCGCGACGAGGTCGTCGACCTGATCGGCACGCTCGCCAAGTCGGGTACCGGCGAGTTGCGCCGAAAGCTCAGCGAGGCGCAGCAGCAGGGCGAGGTCAGCGACCTCATCGGTCAATTCGGTATCGGTTTCTATTCGACGTTCATGGTGGCCGACTCGGTCGTCCTGCTGACCCGCAAGGCCGGCGAGAGCACCGCCACCCGTTGGGAATCCAGCGGCGACGGCACCTACACCATTGCGGCCGTCGACGATGCTCCGCAGGGCACGTCGGTCACCTTGCACCTCAAGCCCGAGGATGCCGACGACGAGTTGCACGACTACACCGCGCCGTTCAAGATCCGGCAGCTGGTCAAGAAGTACTCGGACTTCATCTCCTGGCCGATCCGGATGCAGGTCGAGAAGACGGCCCCGGCCACCGAGGACTGTGGCGAGCCGACCGTCACCATCGAGACGGAGACCGTCAACTCGCGCACCGCCTTGTGGGCGAAGTCCAAGAGCGAGGTCTCCGAGGAGGAGTACCGGGAGTTCTATCGGCACATCGGCCATGCGTGGGATGAGCCACTCGATGTCATCGCGATGAAGGCCGAGGGCACGTTCGAGTATCAGGCGCTGTTGTTCATCCCTTCGATGGCACCGTTCGACCTGTTCAACCGCGACGGGCACACCGGCGTGCAGCTGTACGTCAAGCGGGTCTTCATCATGAGCGACTGCGACGAGCTCATTCCGGAGTACCTGCGGTTCGTCAAGGGTGTCGTCGACGCACAGGACATGTCGCTCAACGTGTCTCGTGAGATTCTGCAGCAGGACCGCCAGATCAAGGTGATCCGGCGCAGTCTCACCAAGAAGGTGCTCTCGGCGATCAAGGAGCTGCAGGCAAACCGCCCGGATGACTACGCGACCTTCTGGACGCAGTTCGGCCGCGCGTTCAAGGAGGGGCTGCTCTCCGATACCGACAACCGCGACACCGTGCTGGGCCTGTCGTCATTCGCGTCCACGTTCAGTCCGGAAACGCCCACGACGCTGGCCGACTACGTGGGACGAATGAAGGACGACCAGGAACAGATCTTCTATGCGACCGGCGAATCACGCCAATTGCTGGAGCACTCTCCCCATCTGGAGGCTTTCAAGGCCAAGGGCTATGAAGTACTGCTGCTCACCGACCCGGTCGACGAGGTGTGGGTCGAATCGGTGCCGGAGTTCGGCGGCAAGGCACTGCAGTCGGTGGCCAAGGGCGAGGTCGATCTCGGCTCCGCAGACGACAAGGCCGATACCGACCGCAGCGACTTCGCCGATCTGCTCACTTGGCTGCAGGAGACGCTCGACGAACACGTCAAGGAAGTGCGGCTGTCAACCCGACTGACGTCGTCGCCGGCCTGCCTGATCACCGACGCCTTCGGCATCACCCCGCAGTTGGCGCGCATGTACCGCGCCTCCGGTCAGGAGGTGCCCGTGGGCAAGCGGATCCTGGAGCTCAACCCCGATCACGCCCTCGTCGCGGGTCTGCGGGACGCCCTGGCGTCGTCACCGGACAGGCTCGCCGATACCGCCGAGTTGCTGTACGGCACCGCTCTTCTCGCCGAGGGCGGGTCCCTCGACGACCCGGCGCGCTTCGCTGCCATTCTCGCTGACCGGTTGGCCAAGACCTTCTAGGGCCGGCCACACAGGCCACGGGTCGCCTCTGACCGGGGCACGTTGGCGTGGTTCGCCGTGGCGGGTCCGGCGGCGTGCTCCCCGCCGGCCCCGCCTGCGTGGGCGGTGTTCTCTGTGGAGTTGTCAAGGTGCCGTGCGGGTTTGGTTATGCGGCGGTGGGCAGGTCGGTCATGGTGCGTCGGGCGTGGGATCGCAGATGTGCCGGTTCGGGGCCGGCCGGGTCATGGGGCGGGATGAACCAGGGGTGGCGGTCGGCGCCGAGGTAGACCTGCCAGCCGCCGTGGTGGATCGCGGTGTGGTGCAGTCGGCACAGCAGCACCCCGTTGTCGATGCTGGTGCGCCCGCCGCTGCTCCAGGGTTGGATGTGGTGGGCGTCGCACCACGACACCGGACGCCCGCACCCGGGGTGCGCGCACCCACGATCGCGGACCGCCAACCCTTTCCGGATGGCGGGTGTGAACAGTCGCTCGCTGCGCCCGACGTCCAGCGGTGCGCCGGCGGCGTCGATGGTCACCGAGGTCAGGGTGCTGTCGCACATGATGAGGTCGGCGGTGCGGGTGCTGACGGGCCCGCCGAATCCGAGAAAGTCCACGGATCCAGCTGCGGCGGGGCGGGTGAGGGTGACGTGCGGGAGCACGCCCCCGCTCATCGGGCGCAGGGAGCTCGACAGGTAGGTCCGCATGATCTGACCGAACGCGTCGGCGCGGCGGCGCCCGGTCGGGCGTGGGTCCGGGGACCCGTCGGGCAGCGGTATCGGCCGGCACAACGGGTCCAGCGCGGCGAGCAGTTCTTCCGCGGTGAGCGCGTCGAGATCCAGGCTGGCCGCGACCCGCCCGTCCTCGGTCTGCACCACAGTCATGTCGTTGAGGTCAGTGTTTTCGGCGACCGGCACCACATCCTCAGCCTGCGGCGATACGGCGGCCTTCGCGATGGCGATCTCGCGGGCCTTCTTATCGACACCGGAGGGTGTGGTCTCGATCATCAGCGTCGTCACGACAGCGGCCCGGTCCTCATCAGACAACGCGACCCTGCCGGACACATGCGCGACGCCCTTGCCGACCGCGTCGGCGAACTCGATACCGACCCCACCAAGGCGCTGCAACTGCGTCAACGCCGGCAAGGTGTGCGCCGCCCGGCCCACCCGCGCAGCCCGGTACGCCGCACCCGGCGCCACACCCAGACTGGTGAGCAGATCGGCCCCCGTGCGCAGGTGCTTGCGTGGCGGGATCCCAGCCCGCTCGGCGGCCGCGACCGCTTGGGCGATCACATGATCGAACAGATTGCGCAAGGTCACCGCCGCCGCCAGCACCGCCAACAGGGGTGGTTCATCAACGATCCGGCGGGGACTGTCGAGCAGATGACACAACCGGCGATCGGCGTCATCCTCGGGTGCAGGCACCGGGGTGAGGTCATCAATCAACGCATCAATGAACGTGTCGAGATCAGTGGCGTCCATGTGGATACCGACTTTCACAGAAGGTGCCCAACGGGCACGATCAGTCAATACGGTCCGGGGGTCCCCACAGGAGCCATCGAACCTCGCGGCGACCGGAGTCGCGGTCTGTGCTCACCGAGTGGTGATGGGAGCAACGTCGCATTCGAACTTGTGTTCGATGCTACGCCGAGTCTTCGCCCCGTGCAAGGGTGATGGTCAGGACACCGGTGAGCAACACCATTCCCGTACGACAAACACCTGCTAATGCCGCGGCAGCGCCTGAAGTTCAGCCATCACCTTCTCGGTGTCGGCGCCCAGCTCCGGTGCCGGCCCGTGCACGCGGCCGGGTGTCCGGGAGAACCAGGTCGGCACGCCCGGCAGACGAATCGGGCCGTGCGCGGTCTGGATGGTCTCGAACAGTCCGACGGCATTGAGATGTTCGTTGTCGAACAAGGCGTCCGGGGTGTTGACGGCGGCGGCCGGGATCTCCAGTTCGCGGAACAGTTGCAGCCACTCTTCGGTGGTGCGTTCCTTGAGCGTCTGCGCCACCAGCCCGTACACGGTGTCGATCTGCTTGGCGCGCTGCTCGAGCGTGGCGAACTCGACGCTGTTCCAGACGGGCTGCACCCGCTCGATGAAGGCGTGCCAGTGCTTGTCGTTGTAGATCAGCGCCGCGATCTGACCGTCCTTGGTCTCGTACGGCTTGCGGTTGGGCGCCACCGCGCGGGGATACACGGCCGGGCCGAGCGCGGGGTCGAACATGGCGCCGTTGGCATGCTCGACCAACATGAACGATGCCATAGTCTCGAACATGCTGACCTCCACCTCCTGCCCCTCACCGGTGCGCTCGCGGTGGAACAGCGCCATCGTGGTGGCGTACAGGGCCGTCAGACCCGCCACCTTGTCGGCCATGATGGTGCCGACATAGCTGGCCTCACCGGTCAATTGTTCTTGCACCGCAGGCAATCCGCATTCGGCCTGGATGGTGTCGTCGTAGGCGGGGCGGTCGGCGTCCGGGCCCCGCCTGCCGTACCCGTAGCAGTTCGTGTAGACGATGGACGGGTTCAGCGCGGCGACGTCCTCATAGGCGAACCCCAGCTTGGCGATGGCCTTGGCCCGCATCGAGTGGATGAACACGTCGGCGGTTTCGATCAACGACCGCAACGCGGCCTTGCCCGCATCGGTCTGCAGGTCCAGCATCACGCCCCGCTTGCCGCGGTTCACGTTGATGAAGACACCGCTCAACCCGGCCACGGGACCGACCGAGATGTAGCGGGTGTTGTCGCCGGCCGGCGGTTCCACCTTGATCACATCGGCGCCCATATCGGCCATGATCTGGGTGCAGTACGGCCCCATCACCATGGCGGTGAGGTCGATGACCCGCACCCCTTTGAGCGGCCCCTGGAATTCGGTCATTGGGCGGCCATCCCGAATGAGAAGCGGATGTGGTCGGTGTGTCCGTCGGGCACCGGCGCGAACTCCAACGGTGCGGTGCCACCGCGGATGGCATCGATGTTGGTCGCGACGTCCTCGATGGACCAAGATGGCTGATACACCCCGGGCGTCTCCGCTATGAACGCGCGGGCGACCCGGCCGGCGATCGCCACGAACAGTTCGCCACTCACCGAACACGATTCATGCGCCAGCCAGCCGACAGCAGGCGCCACCAGATCCGATCCCATCGGCGGGTATGCCGAGGTGTCCAGTCCCTCAGCCATTCTCGTGACCGCGCCCGGGACGATCGCATTGCAGGTCACGCCCTCGGCGGCGCCTTCGAGTGCGGCCACGTTGGTGAGACCGATGATTCCGGCCTTGGCAGCGGCGTAATTCGCGACACCGTGGTTGCCGTACAGACCGCCGATCGAGGAGGTGAGCACGATCCGCCCGTAGCCGGCGGCACACATGAGCGGAAACGCCGGACGCACCACATGGAAAGCGCCGCGCAGGTGCACATCGAGTACGGACTCGAAATCCTGATAGCTCAATTCCTTGAGTGAGCCGCGGCGCACGATACCCGCATTGTGAATGAGGATGTCGATGCGCCCGAAGTTCGCAATGGCGGCGTCGATGATGGCCTTGCCGCCGTCAGGGGTGGCGACCGATTCAGTGCAGGCGACGGCTTGCCCACCGGCAGCGATGATCTCGCGCGCCACGTCATGGGCCGGGCCCTCATCCGACCCGTCGCCGGTCAGGCTGCCGCCGGGATCATTGACGACGATCCTGGCGCCCCGCGATGCCAGCAGCAGCGCGTACTCCCGGCCCAGACCGCGTCCACCACCGGTGATGACGGCGACGCGGTCGTCGAAGCGCAGCTGGCTGGTCAAGCGAACGGTTCCTCGCCCTCGAGCTTGGTGCGCTGCAACAGCCGCCCCGAGCTGGGATCATACGGTGTGGCCCGGTGCATGGTGCCGGTGTTGTCCCAGATCACCAGGTCCCCGACGGTCCACTTGTGCCGGTAGGTGAACTGCGGTTGGGTCGCCCAATCGCGCAGGCGCACCAGCAGTTCCGCACTCCGGGTGTAGTCGATGTCGGTGATGTGGCGCGCGGTCGCCCCCAGCACCAGCGACTTGCGACCCGATTTGTGGGTCCACACCAACGGCAGCTCCCGGTCACCGATGGCCATCATCTGCTTGAGGGTCTTCACCGAAGGCTCTGGGTTGTAGTAGAACAACGTGTTCCACGCCGAGTGCATCACCCGCAGATCCGCGATCTCGGCCTTGTCCTCATCGGGCAGGTCGTCATAGGCGGCGTAGGTGTTGCAGAATTCGGTGTCGCCTTCATCCGGGTTCCCCAGCGCCACGCTCTGCAGCAGCGAGGCGAGGATCGGCACCTCGTTCATGGTGCCGTCCAGGTGCCAGTACAGCGACCCCTTCAGATAATCCGCCTGCTTGTTGACTTCGGTGTCCAACGACACCTTGTACAGCTTCTCACCGCGAGCCTCGGGGGCGAAGGTACCGAGCGTCTCGGTGAAGGCGATCTGCTCCTCATCGCTGAATCCGATCTGCGGGAGGACCAGCACTCCCCGCTGCTCCAGCAGCTCCCGGATCTCACCGGCGTATTCTCCTGACAGCAAGGTGTCTTTGTCGGCGCGCACCTCCGATCCGATGCGCTCCTTGATAGCCCGTGTCTGCAATGCCTCAGTGGCGGTCGTCATGGGGTGAGCTCCAGTCCGTCGAGGTCGCCCGCGGCCCGCCATTGCGCGATCAGGTCGTCGAAGGCGTAGAAACCCGGCGAGTAGAAGTCACCGAGGAAGGAGCCGTTGCGCTCCGCGCCACCGCGGCCCTCGTTGTTGTAATATCCCGGCGTGCAAGATAATTCGAATGCCGAGTTGTCGATCGACAGTTCGCGAACCGTGGCGACCCAGGCATCCTGGCCCTGCTGGCTGGGTTCGACCGTCCTGGCGCCGCGGTTCTGAGCTTCGGCAATGATGTAAGCGATGTGCTCGGCCTGCTGCTCGAACATCGCGGTGGTGTTGGCCGACACGCCGCCCTGGATGAAGCCCATGAAGAACTGGTTCGGGAACCCGCGGGTGGTCATCCCGTGCAGCGTCTTGTAGTCGTTCTGCCAATAGTCGAAGAGCGACAACCCATCCCGGCCGACGATGCTGTCGATCGCGAAACGCCGACTGATCTCGGTGGAGATCTCGAAACCGCTGGCGAAGATCACGCAGTCGACCTCGTATTCGACACCGTCGGCGACGATGCCGTTGGCGGTCAGCCGTTCCACGCCCTTGGAGGCCGACACGTCGACGAGTGTCACATTCGGCCGGTTGAAGGACGCCAGGTACTGCTCACTGGAGGTCGGCCGCTTGCACATGAAGCGGTAGTACGGCTTCAGCGCCTCGGCAGTCTCGGGATCCTCGACGATCTCGGCGACCCGGCGGCGCAGCCGCTCCATGATCTTGTAGTCCTCTTCCTCCCGGAACGCCATGATCTGTTCGATGGTCACCGACGCGGGATCCTCGCTGGCCGCGATCCGGGCCGTCAGGTTGCGTCCGAGCTCGGTCCAGAAGTCGCAGACCAGATCCGGTTCACCGAACACCACGCCGACGAACGGTGACCAGTTGTGGAAGTTGCGCTTGCGCTCCGCCTGCCAGCCCGGTTGCAGGGACGCCGCCCACTCCGGATCGGTGGGCGGATTGGACCGCGCATCGACCGAGGACGGTGTCCGCTGGAACACGAAGAGCTCCTTGGCGTCCCGACCCAGATGCGGCACCAGCTGGATGCCGGTCGCACCGGTGCCCACCAGCGCGACACGTTTGTCGGCCAGCTTGCCCAACCCGCCGTCGGCGTCACCGCCGGTGTAGTCGTAATCCCAGCGGGCGGAATGGAACACGTGCCCCTCATAGTCCTTGATCCCGGGGATTCCGGGCAGTTTCGGACGGTTGTAGGACCCCTGCGCCATCACCACGAACCGGGCCCGGATATCGTCGCCGCGATCGGTGCTGATCTGCCAGCGCTGGGTGGAATCCTCCCAGCGCAGATCGCGTACCTGCGTCGAGAACAGCGCGCCGTCGTACAACCCGAAGTGCTTGCCGATGTTGCGGCAGTGCTGGAAGATTTCGGCGCCGTCGGCGAACTTCTTCGACGGCATGAAGCCGAGTTCCTCGAGCAGCGGGACGTAGCAGTAGGCGTCGTTGTCGCACTGGATGCCCGGGAAACGGTTCCAGTACCAGACACCGCCGAAATCGCCGGCCATCTCGATGACGCGGATACCCTCGACGCCGGCCTTCTTCAGGTGGGCCCCGGCCAGCAGCCCGGCGAAGCCACCGCCGAGGATCACCACGTCGACGTCTTCGGTGACGGCGTCCCGTTCGGTGACCGTCGTGTACGGGTCGACCTCGTAGAATTCGGCGAAATCGCCTTCCAGTTCCAGGTATTGATCGGCGCCCTCGGAGCGCAACCGCTTCGCCCGCTCGGCGGCGTACTTCTCCCGGATCGCCGGGATGTCGATATCGGTCGGGGTGTCGGTCGGCCCGCAGGTCTGCTGGTCGGTCATACGGTGGCGTTCTCCGGCAGGGCGGCGGGATGCAGCGGGGCTGCGAGTTCGTGTACGGCCGGCAGCACCTCCTTGGCGAACAGCTTGGTGCTCTCGAAGGCGTCCTCGTAGGGCATGGTGCCGAACTGCGGGACGATGGTCACCTCGGAGAACGAGCACGCCTCCTGGGCGGCCTTGAGCTTCTCGAAGACCACCTCGGGGGTGCCGATGAGCAGGTTGGAGGCGTGGTACCCGGGCGGGCCGCCCTTCTTCTGGTCGCCGGTGACCGAGGAGGCGAGCACCGCGGTGGCGGTCGCCTCGCGGGCCGCGTAGGCCTCATAGCCGCTGACGCCCTTGAAGTTCGACGCGTCGGCGAAGCCGTAGTGGACGTTGACGTCGCGATTGGCGGTCCAGATCCACTGCTCGGTGAGTGCGGCGAGGGTGTCGTCCTCCTTCTCCGTGACGTACATGAACATCACGTTCTTGGGCTGACAGGGCTCGAAGCCCTCCTCCGCGCGGAAGGTGTTGACCTTGCGGACCTCCTCGCCGGCATCCCAGATGGGCTTGTTGCCGACGAACAGCGGCACCATGCCGCGCCGGGACAGGATCTCCAACGATTCGGCGGTCGAAGACGAGCTGAAGATGCGGGAGAACAGATCCTTGCTGAGCGGCTCGGGGCGCAGCGACATCTCCGGGAACTTGAAGATCTCACCGTCGTAGGAGAACCGCTCGCCGGAGAATGCCAGTTCGAGGATGTCCAGCGTCTCGTTGAACCGTTGTCTGCTCTGCTCGCGGGGTACACCGACGGCGTCGAACTCGCTCTTGGACACCCCGCGGCCGATGCCGATGGTGTTGTAGCGGCCATTGGAGACGATGTCGAGGTAGGCGATCTGGTGGGCCAGCCGCACCGGGTTCCACCACGGCGCGACGGCGACGAAGGTGCCCAGGCTGACCCGCTCGGTGCGGCCCGCGAAGTAGGTGAGCGCCTGAATCGGGTTGGGCGTCATGCCGTACGGAGTGCCCTGATGCTCGGGGAACCAGATGCCGTCGTAACCGAGCGGCTCGGCCAGGTCACCCAATGCCAGCGCGGCTTGCACACACGTGTAGTCCGGCGTCGCGGGCGGGCTGCTGAAATCGCCCGCCATGACCCGTTCCCAGTCCTGCGAGTTCTGCGCACCGGTACCGAGATTGACCTTCATAATCGTCTCCTTGCTGAGGTGATTTCGGCGTGATTCGCTGCGCTCAGCGCGTCCGATCAGGCCGAAATCGCTAAATATCTTGAGGTTCGCCGCTGCCCATGTACTTGGACAGCTGTAGATGCAGATTCACGGTGCTGCGCTCGCGGTATGGATTGGGCAATGTGCCGGGGAATCCCGCCGACTTCATACCCTGTTGCACCGCAGCCATATTGGAGAAGTCCTGCGGTAGCACCGACAGCCAGTTCGGTGAATCCTTGGGGGTGTAGGCCCACTCCGTCGCGGGCTCTTCGCCCTTGGGATACAGCTCGAACACCGCGACCTCGAAGATGCACTTGTTCGGGTCATAGCTCGGGTCGGGGCGTGCGGAATAGCACAAAGCACTGGTCAGGCCCTGTCCCACCTGGAAATTCGGGAAGATCTGCCACGCGGTGCCGCTCTGGCCGAGAATGTCGGGCGGAATGGTCGGCCAGATCACGCCTCGGGCCTCGTCGTCACGGCGGGCCGAGGCCAGCCAGTGCTGCAGCACCTGATCGGCCGGGGTGCCTTCGGGCAGTTCGTCCACGAGTCGCTTGGCGGCGTTGACCAGAGTCTTGGTCGTCGTGGCGTTGGTCTCTTCCATGGTGTAGACCTGCATCTCGGCGGTGGAGATACGCGGATCGCCGGTGCCCAGGCGGATCTTGGACTTGGTCTCGTCCATCCCCTTCGGGGCGTCGTAGCCGATGTTGCTGTGCTTGCCCTGCGCCTTGGCCCAGCCCTTGAATTCACCGAACTTGTTGAATTCCGGATGGGTGGTGAACACGTGGTAGGTCTCGTTGAAGGCCTCCATCGCGACTTTCCAGTTGCAGTCGAAGTGCAGCCATTTGCGCCATTTGTAGCGCATGTTCTCCAGGCCGAACGGGTCGAGGATCTTCGCGGCCGGGTGCAGGTAATCGACCAAGGACTCGCAGTGCGGGTCCATGTTGACGAAAAGCCATCCACCCCAGGTGTCCACCTGCACCGGGGCCAGATGAGTGGTGCCCGGGGTGAGCTTGCCCTGCCAGTCGTCCTGTTCACGGATATGGGTGCAGGCACCGTCCAGACCGTAGGTCCAGCCGTGGAAACCGCAGACGAAGGACTTGCGTGCGCGGCCGGTCGCGTTCTTGGCGCCCTCGGGGTTGTCGATCAGTTTGCGACCGCGGTGCATGCAGACGTTGTGGTGGGCGGCAAAAGTGTCCGCTCCGGTGCGCACCACGATGATCGAGTCGTCGAGGATGTCGTAGGTCAGGTAGCTACCCACCTCGGGGATCTCCTCGACCCGTCCGACCTGCTGCCAGACTTTGCGCCACAACCTGTCTCGTTCGTTGCGCGCATACTCCGGAGAGATATAGGCATCGACCGGGATGGTCATCGCCGTCGACAGATCCTCGGCGATCTCACCCGTGGAATCGTCGGGTTCGGCGTCGATCTCGATCGCGGCGTCGAGATCGGATTCGGTGTGGGTCATGTGCCTGTCCTCTCAGATCCGGCTGATCGCTTCGCGGAAGTTCTGGTCTTTCAAGAACAACGACGTGTTGTCTGCTCCCAGATGCGTCCACCGCAGATTGAGTCCACCGTCGACCAGCAGCGTCTGCCCGGTGACATAGCCAGAAAGATCCGACAGCAGGAACAGGATCGCCCCGGCCTGTTCCTCGGGGGTGCCCCGGCGGCCCATGGCAATGGCCCGCTGATCGCGGTCCGGGTCCGCGTCGACGTAGGTGGCCGATGCCGCGGTCTCGGTGACCCCGGGCGCCACCGCATTGACACGGATGTCGTGGGGGGCCAGCTCGACGGCCAAGGTTCGGGTGGCGGCCACGATCGCGGCCTTCGCAGTGCCGTACGCGATGTGGAACGGTGCGCTGTTCATCCCGCTGATCGAGGACACCGACACGATGGAGCCGGGGTGACCGGCGGCGCGGATCTCGGCGGCCACCGCCTGGCTCATGAAGAACATGGTCTCCAGGTTCGCGGTGAACAGCTCACGCCAGTCCGAGCGGGAGACTCGGGTGGCCGGCATCCAGGTTCCCGGTGCGGCACCGCCGGCGATGTTCACCAGACCGTAGAGCGTGCCGTCGGCCGTGCGCGTCGCGTCCAGCACCGTCTCGATGCCTTCATCGGTCGAGGCGTCGGCGGCCACCGGGATCACCGGCAGGCCGCGGTCGGCCAGCGGGGTGACGTGGGTGTCGAGATTGTCCTTGGAGCGGCTCACCGCGATCACCGTCGCTCCGGCCTCGGCCGCCAGTCGAGTCACGGTGGTGCCGATTCCACCACCACCGGCGCCGGAGACCACCACAATGCGGCCATCCAGGCTCAGGAGATCAGTCATAACCGCCTTCGGTCAGGTGTCTCTATTTGTCCGTACAACATATGTCACTCTGCACAACGGAGAACACTATTCCGCAGCACTTATCTGCTCGTCAAGGGCGGGCCGTCGCCACTGCCGGACTATTGTCTGGACTAGCAGGGGCTTGATAGCGTCCAGCCCATGAGCACCCCGCAGGCCGGCCGGTACCCGGCCGCGTCGTCACCGGAAGCCGCCACCGGCTGGACCCTCACCCGCCTCACCCAGCCCAGCCGGCTGTTCGGCGCCAACGGCCTGCGCACCGGCCCCGACGGCCGGCTCTACATCGCGCAGGTGACCGGCAGCCAGATCAGCGCGCTGGACGTGACCACCGGCGAGATCGAGACGATCAGCGCCAAGGGCGGCGACATCATCGCCCCCGACGATCTGGCCTTCGGAGCCGACGGCAGCCTCTTCGCCACCGAGGTGATGGACGGCCGGGTCAGCGCGCGCGATGCGTCCGGGACCACCCGGGTGCTACGCGACGATCTGCCCTCGGCCAACGGCATCACCACCCATCAGGGCCGGCTGTTCGTCAACGAGTGCCGCGACGGCGGCCGCCTGGTCGAGATGGACCTCGACGGCGGCGAGCCGCGGCTGATCCTGGCCGACCTACCCTCCCCCAATGCCATGGAATTTGGACCGGACGGGCTGTTGTACTTCCCGGTGATGAACGCCAATCAGATCTGGCGGGTGCACCCCGATGGCGGGGACGCCGAAGTGGTCGCCGGCGACCTCGGGGTGCCGGATTCGGTCAAGTTCGACGCCGACGGCAGCATCGTTTCCACCCAGGTCGCCAGCGGTCAGGTGCTGCGCATCGATCCGCGCACCGGCGCCCAGACCGTGCTGGCCACCCTGACACCGGGGCTGGACAACTGCGCGTTCGTCGACGGGCGGCTGTTCGTCTCTCACTTCACCGGCGCCATCACCGAGATCCTCGGCGGCGGAGACACCCGCGCGCTGCTGCCGGGCGGGCTGAACTGGCCGCTGGACATCACCGTCGGCGCCGACGGCGTGCTCTACATCGCCGACGGCACCTATCTCTACAGTCTGGGTGACGGAGGCGCACTGCAGACGGTGGGCATGTTGTTCAGCCCCGGCTACCCGGGATTCGTCCGCGGGCTGACCCCGGCGGGCCCCGGCGAGTTCGTGGTCACCACCTCCGGCGGGCAGGTGGCCCGCTACCGACCCGCCGACAACGAAACCGACTATCTGGCAGACGGTTTGGATCAGCTCTACGGGGTAACCCTGCTGCCCGACGGCACCGCGGTCGTCGCCGAACAGGGCACCGGGCGAGTGCTCGCCATCACCGACAACGGCATCCAGGTGCTGGCCGCCGATCTGGACACCCCGGTCGGGGTGACCACCGACGCCGATGGCAGCATGCTGGTCTCGGTGAACTCCGCGGTGCTGCGGGTGACGGCATCAGGTACCGACACCGTCGTCGACGGGCTGATCACCCCGCAGGGCATCCTGGTGCGCGACGGCCTGCTCTACATCGTGGACGCCGGCAGCAAGGCGGTCATCGCAGTCGAGTTGGCCACCGGAGCCCGCCACACCATCGCCGCCGGGCTGCCGGTCGGCGCGCCACCCGGGGTGAGCGTCAAGCCGCTGCGCGGCATGCCACCGTTCTCCGGACCGCAGGGCCCGTTCGCCGGTATCGCCGCCGGACCCGATGGCACGCTGTATGTTTCGGCCGACGGCGAGGGAAGCGTGTACGCGCTGCGGAAGTGGTGACGCCGAAACATGACCACTGAAGGCGAGCGCGAAGTGAAGATCGCAGCGGAGCGAGGACCGGAGCGACCGGGAGCCGAGCTATGACCACTGAAGCGACAGAACACCGCTATCTGCAGGTGGCGCGGACGCTGCGCAAGGAGATCGTGGACGGGGTCTACCCCGTCGGCTCCCAGCTGCCCACCGAGCACGAACTGTGCGATCGCTTCGCGGTCAGCCGGTACACCGTGCGCGAGGCGCTGCGCCGGCTGCGCGACGACAACCTGGTGTCCTCGCGTCCGCGGACCGGCACCCTGGTCGTACCGCGTCCGTCGTCGAGTTCCTATGCCCAGGACGTGATGTCGATCGATGACCTGCTGGCGTTCGCGGCGGGCGCACAGTTCGAGATCGACTCCCATGCGATGGTCACCATCGACGCCGAGCTGGCCGACCGCACCGGCTTGGGGCTCGGCGAGCAATGGCTGGCCGTGCGGGGATACCGGCGGGATGCCGCGACCAACACTCCGATCTGCCGCACCGAGTACTACATCAATCGGGCTTTCGCCGCCGTCGGCCGGATGCTGCAACGTCATTCGGGACCGATCTTCCCGCTGATCGAGGATCTCTACGGTGTCAGCATCACCGAGGTGCACCAGGAGATCACCGCGATCGCGCTTTCGGCCGAACTGGCCGACCTGCTGTGCATCGAGACGGGTGCCCCCGCCCTGCAGATGCAGCGCAGCTACACGACCTCCGATGGTGAGGTCGCTCAGGTCACCGTGAACACCCACCCGGCGGCCCGGTACCGCCATTCGATGACGATGCGCCGCGTCAAGGGCCGGCCGTGAGCACACTCGCCGACGCGCTTCGCGTTGCGGCGCAGGACACTCCGGACCGGGTCCTCATCGTCGACGGCGACGTCGACCTGACGGTCGCCGCGTTGCACCGGCAGGCCGGGGCTCTGGCCACCGAGATGGCGCGACGGATGCCCACCGGCAGCGTGGTGTCCTTCATGCTGCCCAATTGGCACGAGGCCGCGATCGTCTATCTGGCCGCGACCATGGCGGGCATGGTGGTCAACCCGATCCTGCCGTCGCTGCGCGACCGCGAGCTGCAGTTCATCCTCACCGACGCCGACGTCCGAATGATCTTCATTCCCGGGCAGTTCCGAGGATTCGACTATGCCGCCATGGTGTCGCGGGTGGCGACCACCGTGTCCTCGCCACCGGAGGTCGTCGTGGTCCGCGGGGAACATCCGGGGCAGACACCGCTGCCGGAGCTTCTCGCCGCACCGCCCGCCGATCCCGTGGACCTGGACTCCGACGCGGTGCGGATGATCATGTACACCTCCGGCACCACCGGGCGACCCAAGGGGGTTCTGCACAGCCATGTTTCGCTCCATGCCCTGATACGCCAGCTCGGTGAGCACTGGCGCATTGACGAGGGTGACGCCTTCCTGGTGCCCTCCCCCATCGCCCATATCGGCGGTTCGATCTACGCCTTCGAGTGTCCGCTGCTGCTCGGATCGGTCGCCGTCCTCATGGAGAAGTGGGATCCCGACGAGGCCGTGACCCTGATGCGCACCCACCGCTGCACCCACACGGCCGGCGCCACACCGTTTCTGGTCGGGCTGCTCGATGCGGCCGAACGCGCCGGCAGCCGGTTGCCCGATCTCAAAGTGTTCGTCTGTGGAGGCGCGTCGGTGCCGCCCTCGCTCATCCGCAAGGCCACCGGGTATTTCGACAAGGCGATCGTCACCCGGGTGTACGGCTCCACCGAGGTCCCGGTGTCCACCGTCGGCTCGCCGGAGGACGCGGAGCGCGCGGCGGACACCGACGGCCACCCCGGGGTCGCCGACATCAGGGTCGTCGACGGCGAGATCAGGGTTCGCGGACCCCAGATGCTCACGGGCTACCTGCACGAGGAGGACGCCTCGGAGGCCTTTGATGACGAAGGCTACTTCCGCACCGGCGATCTCGGCCACCTCACCGAGGACGGCCACCTGGTGGTGACCGGACGCGCCAAGGACATCATCATCCGCAACGGCGAGAACATTTCCCCGAAGGAAGTCGAGGACATCCTGATCGGGCATCCCGGTATCGCCGAGATCGCCGTCGTGGGGATTCCGGACTCCCGCACCGGTGAGCGGGCCTGCGCGGTGATCATTCCCGCGGCAGAGAGCACGCCCGGGGTTCAGGATCTGCGGGATCTGCTGAGCGCGCACGGCCTGGCCACGTTCAAGGCCCCCGAGCAGGTGGCCATCTGGGATGCACTGCCCAAGAACGACGCCGGGAAAGTCCTCAAACACCAGATCCGAGCGACGCTGACGAAAGGGCTCCACTGATATGCAGGTAGCGATCGTGACCGGAGCCAGCAGCGGGATCGGCTTCGGCTGCGCCGTCAAACTTGCCGAGGCAGGCATGGCGGTGCTGGGCGCGGGCCGGGACCGGGACCGGCTGGCCGAACTCGAAGACCGCGGTCGGCGATCCGGACCGGATCGCGACGCTGGCCGTGGACCTCACCGCCGACGAGGCACCGGCGCAGATCGTCGAGGCCGCGGTGTCCCGTTGGGGTCATGTTGATTTCCTGGTCAACAACGCCGGCGTGGGCAGTCCGAAACCGCTGCACGAGACCGATGACGAGTCGCTGGACTACTTTCTGGGCCTGATGCTGCGGGCACCGTTCCGGTTGGCCCGCGATGTGCTTCCGCACATGGGGCCGGGCTCGGCGATCATCAACGTGACATCGACATTCGCGGTGGTCGGTGGGATGCGTGGCGGCGCCTATTCCGCGGCCAAGGGCGGACTGACCGCGCTGACCGGCCACATCGCCTGTCAGTACGGCGCCGAAGGCATCCGCTGCAACGCGGTGGCGCCCGGAGTCACCCTGACGCCGATGGTCGCCACCCGGTTGGAGGACGAGCGCTTCCGCAAGATCAACACCGAGATGACACCGCACACCCGCCTCGGCACGGTCGACGATATCGCCAGCACGGTGGCGTTCCTGTGTTCTCCCGGAGGCGCTTTCATCAACGGCCAGACCATCGTCGTCGACGGCGGCTGGAGCTCGACGAAGTACCTGTCGGACTTCGCGCTTACCTCCGAGTGGGTTGCCAGGTGAATCTGTTTGCGGTACTCGACCAGGCCGCGGCGCGCTTCGGGGAGCGCGGCGCGGTGTACCGCGGTACTGAACAGTTGCACACCTTCGCCGAACTCCGGGACCGCGCGCTGCGGCTGGCCACGTCGGTGACAGGCCATTCCCCTGTCGCTGCGGTCGCCCCGCGCGGCCTCGATACCGGCGCCCGAATCGCCATCGCCAGCGAGAACCGGCCCGAGATCATCGAGCTGATGTTCGCCGTGTGGGCCGCCGGCTGCGCCGTGGTCCCGATCAACTTCAAACTGCACCCGCTGGAAATGGCGCAGATCCTCGATGATTCCGGCGCCGCGGTGGTGTTCGCGTCACCGAAGATCGCCGCCGCGCTCGCGGGGGTCACCGGCGTTCCGGTCGAGGACATCGACTCCCCCGCCTACGCCGCCCGCCTGGGATTCGACCCCGCGGTCCCGGCCAACACCGATCCCGGCGCCCTGGCCTGGCTGTTCTACACCAGCGGTACCACCGGCAGGTCCAAGGGCGCGATGCTCTCGCACCGCAACCTGATGGCGATGACGGTGTCGCATCTGGCCGACTTCGACTCGCCGGACGAGAATTCCAGCTTGGTGCACGGCGCACCGATGTCGCACGGCTCTGGTCTCTACATCGCGCCGTACATCCTGCGTGGTGCCCGGCAGGTCATTCCGGCATCGTCCGGCTTCGAACCCGACGAGTTCCTCGACCTCTGTGACCATCACCCCGGCGCCAGTTGCTTTCTGGCGCCCACGATGGTGCAGCGGCTGGTCGCCACCGGCCGGCCACGCCCGGCGAACCTCACGACCGTCGTCTACGGTGGCGGCCCGATGTACGTGGACAGTCTCAAGAAGGCGATGGCGGCGTTCGGCCCGATCTTCGTCCAGCTCTACGGCCAGGGCGAGGCCCCGATGACCATCACCGGGTTGCGTAAGCAGGATCACCCGGATGCCGATGACGCGGTGCTCGGCTCGGTCGGCTACCCGCGCTCGGGTGTCGAAGTCGCGGTACTCGACGCCGACGGCAACCCGGCCGCCGTCGACGAGATCGGCGAGATCGCCTGTCGTGGCGACGTCGTCATGTCGGGCTACTGGAACAACCCGGCGGCCACGGCGGCCACCCTGGTCGGCGGCTGGCTGCACACCGGGGACATGGGATCGTTCGACGCGCGCGGATACCTCACCCTGCGCGACCGCAGCAAGGACGTGGTGATCAGCGGCGGCAGCAATATCTACCCGCGCGAGGTGGAAGAGGTGCTCATCGAGCACCCCGGAGTCATCGAGGCCTGTGTCGTCGGTGCACTCGATGAGGAGTGGGGCGAGGTGGTGGTGGCGTTCATCGTGGGCACGGCTGCCGAGGATGCCCTCGATGCCCATCTGCTCGAGCGGATCGCCCGGTTCAAGCGGCCGAAACGCTACGTCTACGTGGACGAATTGCCGAAGAACAGTTACGGCAAGGTGCTCAAGCGGGAGTTGCGCGAACTGGTGGCGGGGCGAGCGAAGCGACGGGGATCGATGCGGTAGACACGTCCCATGCAGATCGAAGGCAAGGTCGTGGTCATCACCGGGGCGGGTTCCGGAATCGGTCGCGCCCTGGCGCAGCAATTCGCTGACGCCGGGGCCTCGGTGGTCGCCGGGGACATCGATGCCGACGCCGCCGACGCGACCGCTGCCGGGATCGGCGAGCGCGCGGCAGGTGTCGGCGCGGACGCCGCCTCCGTCGCGGGTATCGCCACCCTGCTCGACGCCGCACGGGAGGGGTTCGGCCCTGTCGACATCTACGTGGCCAACGCGGGTGTCATCGGCGCTTCCGGGTTGGGGTCCGATGGCGACTGGGACCGGGTATTGGAGGTGAACCTACGCGCACACATTCGGGCCGCCGATGCGCTGCTGCCGGACTGGATCGCCCGCGGCAGTGGCCACTTCGTGAGCGTCGCCTCGGCGGCCGGTCTACTCACCCAGGTCGGGGCCGCCGGCTACGCGGTGTCCAAGCACGCCGCGGTCGGGTTCGCCGAATGGCTGTCGATCACACACGGCGACAACGGTATCGGCGTGACGTGCGTGTGCCCGATGGGGGTGGCCACCCCACTGTTGGACGCCATCACCGACTCCGCCGATGCCACCGCGCGGGTCGCGGCCGCATCCATCACCACCGCCGGTGACGTGCTGAGCGCCGAGGACGTGGCGTCGGCGACCCTGGACGGCATCCGCGAAGGCCGCTTCCTGGTGCTACCGCACGCGTCGGTACTCGACATGTACCGCGGCAAGGGCGCAGATTACGACCGCTGGATCTCCGGGATGCGCCGTTATCAGCGGGCGTTGGGTGGCTGAGCCCGCGCGATCATCCGGTGAAGACCGACAACTCGTTGCCACGGGCTCCGCCGATAGGCAGCGTCAGTGACGTGAACGCCTGACGCGGCCTCGGCGCTGGTCCTTCCGAGACTCAGTCCATGTACTCGGTGGAACAGGACAGATCCACGTACACGGTGGAACCAGGAGCGTCGCTTGACATTCCGCGCACCGCATCCACCGAGCAGTTGGACAGCGGCCCACTGCGGGTGCCGTTCACCTGCACGTTGTACCCCCGGGCGCGCAGGTCCTCGACGGTCTCGGTGGCCGATGCACCCGACGGCGCCGCCGAGGCGGTACTCGCCATCCCAAATGCTGTGACTGCCAACGTGATAAAGGTCGCCGCGGAGATGAGTGTCTTCTTCATGTCGAAATCCTCTTCTTGTTCGGCCATTCCCTGCTGATATGTCAATGCGACAGCGGGAGTGGTCCGGGTGAGTGTGCGCCGGACGGCGCAGAGCGTTGTTGCTGCCGACATATTCGATTGTTTCTCAGAGGCTTTGAGTTCGACGATTCGCACCTCGCGAAACCGGTCCTCTCACACCCTCAACGGTATGGGCTCACCCGGACACTGTCATGGGACTCATAGGAACTACCAATACTTCTCCGGAGAAGGAGCTTTCGGCGCCGGCGCTTCCCGGTCGGGAGCAGGAATCGGCGGTGTCAGCCCGACAGCGGATCAGAGCCTCGCGCACCGCATTCGATGCGCGGAATATGCGACAGCGCGCAGAGCAACTCCTCGGGGAGGTCGCGGCCGAACGTCACGAGGACGGTGACCCCCGAAACCAGGCTCCGATCTTGTCGAGTGGGAGGACGCGAGGACACAGGCATCGCCAGTACCAGTCAGCACGGCACTGCCGGTCCTACCGTGATGGAACGGTGTCGCTGTCGCCGATGAGCCACCGTCGGGTCCGCCGTTTAGGCTGGGGTGACGGATGGGTACAGCGTTGGTACCGCGTTCCCGGTTCAGGATTGCTCAGAGGAGAAATATGCGTCGGCGGCTTCGTCATCGCACGATGACAGCGATGGCAATCGTAGGTGTGGCGCTGCTCGTCAACGGTTGCGAGGCGCGGTCCTGGGGTGCGCCACCGGCCACCGAGAACGTCCCGCAGGCTCCGGTCGTCGCTCCCGCTCCGCCCGAGGCGCCGCCCGGCCCGCCTCCCACGTTCGCCGGACTCGAGGCGCGCGTGCAGCAGGCTGCCGCGGATGCGGCCAGGTCCGGCGCCGACATCACGGCGGTCGTGCTGGACCGCAACACGGGCCAGACCGCTGCGACCGGGGCGAACCAGTCCTTTCCGATCGCGTCCGTGGTGAAGCTGTTCATCGCCGACGATCTGCTGCTGCAGGAAGCGGAAGGCAAGACCACACTCTCGGCTGCCGATCGCAGCTCCCTCGACGCCATGCTGCGCTCCTCGGACGACAGCGCGGCCCAGAACTTCTGGGATCGTAGCGGCGGCAACGCCGTCATCGCCCGCATCAAGGCACGGTACGGGTTGGCCGGCACCACAGCGCCCTACAACGGGCGCTGGGACGTAACCACAAGCACCGCAGGCGATCTGGTGCGTTACTACGACATGCTGCTCAACGGCAGCGGCGGGCTGCCGCCCCAACAGGCCAGCATCATCATGAGCAACCTCGCGCAATCCACCCCGACCGGCAACGACGGCTACCCACAGCGGTTCGGCATCCCCGAGGGGCTCTACGCCGAACCGGTGGCGGTCAAGCAGGGCTGGTTCTGCTGCTGGAGCGGCCCCAACCAGCTACACGTGTCCACCGGCGTGATCGGCGCCGACCGCCGCTACGTGATGGCGATCAGCTCGCTGGACCCCACCAGTGAGTCCGCCGCCCGCCAGGACATCACCCAGGCCGTCAAGACGATGTTCCCGGGCGGCACGATCTAACCGCCGGCCGCCGCCGCGATGTCGGCGGCGCTGATCCCGGAGAGATCGGGCACGTTCTGCATGAGTTCGATGCGCGTGCCGTCGGGGTCGGTCAGATAGATGAACCGGCCCGAGGTCGGGTCCGCGGCATCACCCAGCACGGTGCGCGTCGACTCCACCAGAGTCCCGCCCGCGGCAAGGATCGCCTCGGTGAGGCCGTCGACGTCTTCCACCCGGAACGAGAGGTGGGTGAAACCGAGCTCCGTCATCGGCTTGCGCTGCCCCGACCCGGTGATCGGGACGTCGACCCACTGCAACAATTCGATCCGGATGTCGTCGCGGATGAGCATCGCGGAACGGAATCGCCCCTCCTGCTCCATGGTGGCGGCCACTTCGTTGTTGTCGAAGTCGAGCTGGTAGAGCTGCGCGAACCCGAATACCTCGGTGTAGAAGCGGATCGAACGGTCGAGATCGGTGACACCGATGCCGATATGGGAGAAGCCCTGGATCATGACTGGAGTGTGACAGACCGGGAGGCTCGCACGGTCGCTGGTCCGGATCTACGGTGGCACGCGTGCGCACTACGATGCCTGCGTGGGCGAAACCCGGCGCCGGCTCTCCCCCGGCGATCGACGCAGCGAACTGCTGATCCTGGGCGCCGAGGTCTTCGGTCAACGCCCATATGACGAAGTCCGGATCGACGAGATCGCCGAACGTGCCGGGGTGTCCCGCGCCCTGATGTATCACTACTTCCCGGACAAACGCGCCTTCTTCGCCGCGGTGGTCCGGGCCGAGGGCGAGCGGTTGTTCGAAGCCACCAACGCCCCGGCCGATCCCGGACAGTCGCTGTTCGACCAGGTCCGCGCAGGCGTGCTGGCCTATCTGCACTACGACGAGCAGCATCCGCACGGCGCGTGGGCGGCATACCTGGGGATGGGGCGGGCCGATCCGGTGCTGGGCGGCGTGGACGATCTGGTCGAGACGGCCAATGCCAAACAGGCCGAACGGATCATCGATCGCCTGTGCGCCGCCGCGGGCCGACCGTTGGACGGCACCACGGCCCGCGACCTGCGGGCCACCGTGTACGGCTGGCTGGCGTTCACCTTCGAGCTGTGCCGCCAGCGTGTGCTCGACCCCACCCTGGACGCCGATGTCGTCGCCGACACCTGCACCCACAGCCTGCTCGACGCCGTCGGGCGGGTGCCGGGTATCCCGGCACCCCTCGCCGCGGCGGTATCGGCCGCGAACCGTTAGCCGCCGCAGCGCGCGCGGAAGTCCCTGGTGGGTTGTCGGATACCCCGAAGTTCGTCGCGGACTTGCGGATTGGCGTCCAGGTAGGTGCCGAGCTCGGCTCGGCGCTCGTCCTGTGTCTTACCCTTCAGACCGGTGAAGAAATCGTTCACCGGAGGGTGGGTGAACAGATAGGCCGATGTCGCCGCGGTGACTCCGGCGATCACCCCGGCCAGATCTGCGGCGGTGCAGTTGGGCGGTGGTGGAGGCGGAGGCAGCGGCTCCGCGGATGCCGTTGCGACGGAGCAGAACACGGCGAGCGCAGCGAACGCCCCCGCCACTACCCGCCGTGCCGGGATGGGATTGATCAGCATGCCGCTCTCCTCGATCGATCTCTGGTCGTTCATCGACGGCCGCCTCCTCGCCCGCCACCGCGGCCACCGCCGGCGTTGGGCCGGCCGCCACCGGGCAGTCCGATATCAGGTCCGACAGGTCCACCCGGCCCGCCGAAGTCCGGGTCCAGATTGACGTCGATCTCCCATCCCCAGGCGTCGTTGCAGTCCGTCCAGTCGTAGTCGCAGGGGTAGGGCACGTAGGGCCCCGACGATCCGCTCGGACCGTCGCCGGTGTTCGAGCCGCGGACATCGCCCTGCGAGCAGATGGTCGTGCCACCGGCGCTGGTGCAGTCGGCGACGGCGAGGGGGGTGGGGGTTGCGGTGAGGCCCGCGCCGATCAGCACGGGCACGGCGAGCATCTTGAACAGTCGCATCACTGACTCCTTCAGTCGTCGTGAGCGAAACTGACGGCTTCGAAAAGAGCATATGCCTGTTCGAGCGCCATGAACAGGTGTTTGCGCAGGTCATCGTCACTTGTCGGTACCGGGGTGCACCATGGAGGACGTGCCCGCCCAGATCGACCCGCTGGCCCGGTTCAGTCCGCTGACCCGGGACTGGTTCCGTGGCACCTTCCCGGCCCCCACCGCGGCCCAGGAACAGGCCTGGTCGGCGATCGCCGACGGGGACAACACGCTGGTCATCGCCCCCACCGGCTCGGGCAAGACATTGGCCGCCTTCCTGTGGGCGATCGACGACCTGGCCCAGCATCCCGGCGAGCCGGCTGCCGGTACCCGTGTCCTCTACGTCTCACCGCTCAAGGCACTGGCCGTCGACGTCGAACGCAATCTGCGCACCCCGCTGACCGGACTGGCCCGGGTGGCCGAACGCGCGGAGGTGCCCGCACCGAGCATCACGGTCGGCGTCCGCTCCGGGGACACCACCCCCAAGGACCGCCGCGACCTGATCTCCAGGCCCCCCGACATCCTGATCACCACCCCCGAATCACTGTTCCTGATGCTCACCTCGGCGGCGCGCGACACCCTGGCCGATGTGCGCACCGTGATCATCGACGAGGTGCACGCCGTCGCCGCCACCAAACGCGGTGCACACCTTGCCGTTTCGCTGGAACGGCTGGACGCCATGTTGGAGCGGCCGGCGCAGCGGATCGGGTTGTCGGCGACGGTGCGCCCCGCCGAGGAGGTCGCCCGGTTCCTGGCCGGGACGGCTCCGACCACCATCGTCGCCCCGCCTGCGGACAAGACCTTCGAACTGCAGGTCCAGGTTCCGGTGCCGGACATGACGAATCTGACCGAGGGCTCGATCTGGCCCGATGTCGAGGAACGCATCGTCGACCTGGTCGAGGCGCACCACTCGTCGATCGTGTTCGCCAATTCGCGCCGCCTCGCCGAACGTCTCACCTCACGGCTCAACGAGATTCACGCCGAACGCAACGGTGTCGAACTGTCGGGCGGGCACAACACGAAGGTGGCCGGCGGCGCGCCGGCACACGTCATGGCCAGCGGGCAGAGCTTCGGCGCCCCGACGGTGCTGGCCAAGGCCCACCACGGCTCGGTCAGCAAGGAGCAGCGCGCCCTGGTCGAAGATGACCTCAAGAGTGGGCGGCTCAAGGCAGTCGTCGCCACCTCCAGCCTGGAACTCGGTATCGATATGGGCGCCGTGGACCTGGTCATCCAGGTGTCGGCGCCGCCGTCGGTGGCCAGCGGCCTGCAGCGCGTCGGCCGGGCCGGGCACCAGGTCGGTGAGATATCCCAAGGCGTGCTCTTCCCCAAGCATCGCACCGATCTGATCGATTGCGCCGTCACGGTGGAGCGGATGCGGGCCGGCCAGATCGAGACCATGCGGGTGCCGGCGAACCCACTGGACGTGCTCGCCCAGCACACCGTGGCCGCCGCGGCACTCGAACCGCTGGACGCCGATGCCTGGTTCGATACGGTGCGGCGGAGCGCCCCCTTTGCGAGCCTGCCGCGCAGCGCCTTCGAGGCGACGCTGGATCTGCTGTCAGGGAAGTACCCATCGACCGAATTCGCCGAGCTACGCCCGCGACTGGTCTATGACCGCGATGCCGGAACCCTGAACGCACGGCCCGGCGCCCAGCGGCTGGCGGTCACCTCCGGTGGTGCCATCCCGGACCGCGGCATGTTCACCGTCTACCTCGCGTCCGAGTCCGAAAAGCCCTCACGCGTAGGTGAACTCGACGAAGAGATGGTCTACGAGTCGCGGCCCGGCGATGTGATCTCGCTGGGGGCCACCAGTTGGCGCATCACCGAGATCACTCACGACCGGGTGCTGGTGGTGCCCGCACCGGGCCTGCCCGCGCGGCTACCGTTCTGGCGTGGTGACAGTGTCGGCCGCCCCGCCGAACTCGGCGCGGCGGTCGGCGCGTTCACCGGCGAACTCGCCCAACTGAGCTCTGACGACTTCCGGAAACGATGCCAGGAAACCGGATTCGACGAGTTTGCCACCGATAATCTGTGGCAACTGCTCGACGAGCAGCGCCAGGCCACCGGCGCGGTCCCCAGCGACACCACCCTGATCGTGGAGCGCTTCCACGACGAGTTGGGCGACTGGCGGGTGATTCTGCACTCGCCCTACGGCTTACGCGTGCACGGCCCGTTGGCGCTGGCGGTCGCGCGGCGGCTGCGGGAACGCTACGGCATCGATGAGAAACCGACCGCCTCCGACGACGGCATCATCGTGCGCCTGCCCGATGGCGGCGACGATCCACCCGGGGCTGAGCTCTTCGTGTTCGACGCCGACGAGCTGGAACCGATCATCACCGACGAGGTCGGAGGCTCGGCGCTGTTCGCATCCCGCTTCCGTGAGTGCGCCGCCCGGGCACTGCTGCTGCCCCGCCGCCACCCCGGAAAGCGGTCCCCGCTGTGGCACCAACGCCAACGCGCCGCGCAGCTGCTCGACGTGGCCCGCAAGTATCCCGAATTCCCCATCGTGCTCGAGACCGTCCGGGAATGCCTGCAGGATGTCTACGATGTGCCCGCGCTGACGGAGGTGATGAACAGGGTCGCCCAGCGCAAGATCCGGCTGTTGGAGGTCGAGACCGCCACGCCCTCACCGTTCGCCGCCGCCGCACTGTTCGGGTACGTCGGCGCATTCATGTATGAGGGCGACAGCCCGCTGGCCGAAAGGCGCGCCGCCGCACTGTCGTTGGACACCGTGCTGCTGGCCGAGTTGCTGGGCCGGGTGGAACTGCGCGACCTGCTCGACCCCGATGTCGTCACCGCGACGACCAGGCAGCTGCAACATCTCGATGTCGATCGAGCCGTCCGCGACGCCGAGGGGGTTGCCGATCTGCTGCGCCTGCTCGGGCCGCTCACCGAGGCCGAGATCGTCGAACGCTGCGTGCAGGACGATATCGGCGGTTGGCTGGAAGGGTTGCGGGCAGCCCGCCGGGCACTGACGGTGTCCTACGCGGGCTCGACGTGGTGGGTGACTGTCGAAGACGTCGCGCTGCTCCGGGACGGAGTCGGGGTCGCGGTACCGGTCTGGGTGCCGGCCAGCCTCACCGAAACCGTCACCGACCCCCTTGGCGATCTGCTCGGGCGCTACGCGCGCACCCGCGGACCCTTCAGCACCGAGGATGCTGCCGCCCGGTTCGGGCTGGGTATCCGGGTGACCGCCGACGTGTTGGGCAGACTTGCCGGTGACGGCCGGTTGATCCGCGGCGAGTTCACCGAGGCGATCGCCGGATCCTCCGGGCAGTGGTGTGACACCACGGTTCTCAAGATTCTCCGGCGCCGGTCATTGGCGGCCTTGCGCGCCGCGGTGGAACCGGTCAGCACCGCGGCGTACGGCCGGTTCCTACCTGCTTGGCAGCATGTCGGCTCCACCCGCAACCGTGGGGTGGACGGTCTGGCCGTCGTGATCGAGCAGTTGGCCGGCCAGGCACTGCCGGCCTCGGCGATCGAGACACTGGTGTTCCCCCAGCGGGTGGCCGACTACCAACCCGCCATGCTCGACGAGCTGCTGGCCTCCGGTGAGGTGACCTGGTCGGGTATGGGTCAGATCGCCGGGTCCGACGGCTGGATCGCCTTCCACCTCGGCGATTCGGCGCCGATGACGCTCGCTCCGCCCGCCGAGATCGAGTTCAACGACCATCACCGCGCCATCATGGCGTCACTCGGCCACGGTGGCGCCTACTTCTTCCGCCAACTGGTCGACGGATCGTCCGAGGGCGACCTGAAAACAGCGCTGTGGGAACTGATCTGGGCCGGCTGGGTGACCGGTGACACGTTCGCCCCGGTGCGCGCCCTGCTGTCGGGCCCACGCCGCACCGGCGCCCCGTCACACCGTCAACGCCAGCGCCCCCCACGACTGAGCCGCTACAGCCTGACCCAGGGCCAGCCGCGCACCGACCCGACGGTGGCCGGCCGCTGGTCGGCATTGCCCGCCGCCACCCCGGATTCCACGGTGCGCGCACACTTCCAGGCCGAGCTGCTGCTGAACCGCTTCGGCGTGCTCACCCGAGGTGCCGCCGATGGCGTGCCCGGCGGCTTCGCGATGCTGTACAAGGTGCTCACCGCCTTCGAGGACGCCGGGCGCTGCCAGCGCGGCTATTTCGTGGAATCACTCGGCGGCGCCCAGTTCGCCGCGGCGTCCACCGTCGACCGGCTGCGGTCGTATCTGGACGGTATCGACCCGCAGCGTCCGGAGTTGCACGCCGTGGTGCTGGCAGCCACCGACCCCGCCAATCCGTACGGCATGGCGCTGCCGTGGCCGGATGACACCGAGGTGACACACCGCCCGGGACGCAAGGCCGGGGCACTCGTCGCGCTGGTCGACGGACAGCTGGTGTGGTTCCTGGAGCGCGGCGGTAAGTCGCTGCTCAGCTTCGGCGCCGAGCCCGAAGCCCAGGCGGCCGCCGCAGCCGCTCTGGCGAACCTGGTCGCGTCGGGACGGATCCCGTCACTGCTGGTGGAACGCATCAATGCGGTGACCGTGCTCGATCCCGGCGCCGGTGCGGAGCACGCCATCGTGATGGAGGCACTTGTCACCGCCGGTTTCGCCCGCACACCGCGGGGGCTTCGCCTGCGCTGAACTTGTCAAAAGTGACAAAACTTGCGGCGCGGCTGGCCGATACTCCGAGCATGGTCTCGCTCATCGTTCACCTCGTTCTGGGCATCGGCGTCATCGCCTGGATCGTGCGCGCCAACCACCAGGTTTTCGCCCGCCCCGCCGATGGCGGCGCGATGTTCTCACCGCTCGAAATCCTGTTCTACGTCATCGGCATGGCATCGGTCGCTCTCGGCTACTACTTCAACCACCAGTTCGTCGCGACCTATGCAGTCGAGGGCGGCAACCCGATCTGGGGTCCCGGCAGCTGGCAACAGTTCATCGTGCTCGGTTACGCGAACCCGGCAGCCGCATCGGCCAGCCAGGACTACACCATCATCAACGTCATCCTGTTGCCGCTGTTCACGATCATCGACGGTCACCGGCGCGGCATCAAACGCCCGTGGCTGTACTTCGTGTCCAGCCTGTTCACCAGCTGCGCGTTCGCCTACGCGTTCTACTTCGCCACCCTGGACCGGGTGCACCGGCAGCAGAAGGCGCTCACCACCGTCTGAATCTGTTCGCGAAGGCGTGAGCATGTTCAATGGGTTATGCCCGAAGGTGACACCGTCTTCCGTACTGCCGCCAAGCTGCGCGAGGCGCTGGTCGGGAAAACGCTGACCCGTTGCGACATCCGGGTACCCCGCCATGCGACGGTGGACCTGACCGGGCAGGTCGTCGAGGAGGTCCTCAGCCGCGGGAAGCATCTGTTCATCCGGGTGGGCGAGGCCAGCATCCATTCTCATCTCAAGATGGACGGCAGCTGGGTGATCGGCGGGTTCCGCGGTCCCCAGCACCGGATCCGGATCGTGCTGGGCACCGCCGACACCGCGGCGTTCGGGATCGATCTGGGCATCCTGGACGTCCTGGCACGCGACCATGATCAGGACGTGGTCGCCCACCTCGGACCCGACCTGCTCGGCCCGGACTGGGATCCGCAACGTGCGGCGGCGAACCTGATCGCCGAGCCGGATCGCCAACTCGCCGACGCCCTGCTGGATCAGCAGGTGATGGCCGGTGTCGGAAACGTCTTCGCCAACGAACTGTGTTTCGTGTTGGGCCGCGGCCCCGAAGCACCCGTGAGCTCCCTTGCCGATCCCCTACGAGTCGTGCAGCGCGCGCGGGAGATGTTGTGGGTGAACAGGAACCGGCCGAATCGCATCATCACCGGCAATACCCGCCGCGGTCAGCAGTTCTGGGTGTACGGCCGGGCCGGAGAGCCATGTCGCCGCTGCCGTACCCCCATCAGGAGGGACGACAGCGGCGACCGGATCAGATATTGGTGCCCGAACTGTCAAGCAGCCTGAAACACTTCGGATTCCGCAGTGGCCGGCTTACGGTCCGGCAGAGCCAGCCGCAGGATCTTCTTGACCACCGTCCCGAACTGCTTGTACAGCGGTCCACTGTTGTAGGGCAGGCCGTAGCGCTCGCAGATCTCGCGGACCTCCACCGAGATCTCGGCGTGCCGGTGGGCCGGGATGTCCGGGAACAGGTGGTGCTCGATCTGGAAGGACAGATTGCCCGACAGAATGTGGAACCACTTGCCGCCCGTCAGGTTCGCCGAGCCGAGCAGCTGGCGGAAGTACCACTGGCCGCGTGATTCGCTCTTGGTCTCCTCGATGGAGAATTCCTGCGTCCCTTCCGGGAAATGCCCGCAGAAGATGATCATGTAGGACCACACGTTGCGCATCAGATTCGCGGTCAGATTGCCGGTGAACACCCACGGCGCGAACGGCCCGGCCAGCAGCGGGAACGCCACATAATCCTTCAGCGTCTGCTTCTTGGTCTTCTGCCAGATGCCGCGGATGATGTCGCGCTTGTCGGCAACGCTGATCTCGCCGGAGCGGATGCGTTCGGTCTCCAGCTCATGCAGCGCCACGCCGTACTGGAACAGCACCATCAGCAGGAACGCGTACACCGGGTTACCCAGGTAGTACGGCGACCACCGCTGGTCCTCGCTCATCCGCAGGACGCCGTAGCCGATGTCGCGATCCATGTCGACGATATTGGTGTAGGTGTGGTGCATGTAGTTGTGCGAGTGCCGCCACTGATCGGACGGGCAGGCGTTGTCCCACTCGAACGCCTTGCTGGCCAACGCCGGATCACCGGTCCAGTCGTACTGGCCGTGCATGATGTTGTGGCCGATCTCCATGTTGTCGAGGATCTTGGCGATCCCGAGCATGGCGGTGCCGGCCAGCCAGAACGGCGGGAAGATGCCACCGAACAGCAGGGCCCGGCCACCGACCTCGAGGGTGCGCTGAGCCTTGATGACCTTGCGGATGTAGGTGGTGTCGCGCTCGCCGAGATCGGCGACCACGCGCTCGCGGATCGCGTCGAGTTCGGCACCGAACGCGTCGGCCTGCTCGGGGGTCAGGGAGTACTTGTCGGAGCGCACCGCGCGGTTGCGGATGGTGGCCTGGGAAATGTCTTCCGGGCGAGCGGAGCGACGGGAAATATCCTCGGGGCGAACGGAAATTGTGTCAGTCATTGCTGTTCCTTCCGGTCTCAGAGATCGATGGCGACGTCACCGACGGCGGCGGTGACGCATATCTGGATGTCTTCACCATCAGCGGTGGACACCGCTCCGGTGATGAGGTTTCGTACGGCACCGCTCTTCTTGAAGCGGGTGCAGCTGTGGCAGATGCCCATTCGGCAGCCGCTCTCCGGGTTGAGCCCGGCGGCCTCGGCCTGGGCCAGCAGCGGCTGACCGTCATCGACGACCTCCACGCCGCTGTCGGCGAAGGTGATGGTGCCGCCGCTGGTTTCGGTGGGTAGCGCGAACTCGGGGGGCACGAAGCTCTCCGAGTACGCCTGCGGGAAGAGCTCCCGCACGGCCTCGATGAGCACCGCGGGACCGCATACGAACACGGCATCCGGGTCGGGCATCGCGGCCGCCAGGTGCTCGGGCCCGAACCGGCCGTCCAGCTCGGAGCCGGCGGTGTCGCGGGTGTAGCCGTGCAGCACCCGGACGCCGGGCAGCGCGTCGAGTTCCTGCCGATAGCAGGCCTCCGCGGCGGAACGCGCGTAGTGAATGAAGGCGATCTCTCCGGAGAATCCCTCGGTACGCAGCGTGCGCACCATGGACAGCACCGGGGTGATGCCGCTGCCGCCGGAGACGAACAGGATGCGCCGCGGACGAACGGCCGGCATCACGAAGTCGCCGCCGACGGAGTCCAGGCCCACGACCATGCCGGGCCGGGCGTGATCGCAGAGGTAGGTGGACACCAGGCCCTCGTCGTGCCGGCCGATGGTCAGTTCGATCAGCGGGCTGCCTTCGGCGCTTGCCGGTGAGTAGCAGCGGGTGCGGCGACGGCCGTCGATCTCGACGGAGAGGTTGATGTGCTGGCCGGCGCGAAAGCCGGCGAAGGCGCGGTTGGGCTGCAGCGTCAGGGTGACGCTGCGTGACGTCTGACGGCGGACGGCGACGACGCGTGCGCGGGCCTGTCCCTGCGTCCAGGTCGGGTCGACGATCTCGGTGTAGCGGTCGACACCATGGGGTCCGGTGAGCAGGTTCAGCAGCGAGGACCGGGACATCCGCCGCGTCAATGTTTCGGTGAACATATGTACACTCTGATCGTGCTAGAGGTTGTTGGTCAAGGAAAATCTGCAGGCTGTGATGGGCGCAACATAGTGAACACTCGTACTCTTGAATCACAAACAACTGATAACGGCATCGACGGAGCTCAGGCCGGGTATACGCCGGTAGGCTCTGTGGTTGTGGCAAGTGACGTTTCGAGATCGCGAGCGGGTCGATCAGACCGCTCAAGCAAGTCACGCTCGCGAGACACGCTGTCGCGCGACGAACGCAAGGAAGTCACCCGCCGCGCGATCGTCGCCGCCGCCCTGCATCTGCTGGAGGAAGGCAGCTTCACCGGCCTGAGCCTGCGCGAGGTCACCCGCGAAGCGGGCATCGTGCCCGCCGCGTTCTACCGGCACTTCGATTCCATGGAGTCCCTCGGCCTCGTTCTCATCGACGAATCGTTCCGCTCCCTGCGGGACATGCTCCGCGGCGCACGGGCCGGCAAGCTCGACCCCAACCATGTCATCGACTCGTCCGCCGAGATCCTGATCGCCGGTATCAGCGAGCGCCGCGAGCACTGGCGCTTCATCACCCGCGAACGGTCCAGCGGCACCGCCTCCCTGCGCTACGCGATCCGTACCGAAATACGGCTGCTCACTTCCGAACTCGCGATCGACCTGGCCCGGTTTCCCGGGCTGAAGAACTGGAGCAGCGAGGACCTCAACATCCTGGCCAACCTGTTCGTCAACGCGATGATCTCCATCGCCGAACTGGTCGAGGATGTCGCCGACCCGGCAGCGCTGGAGGCGATCAAACAGACCGCGATCAAACAGATGCTGATGATCGCCGTCGGTGTCCGAGGATGGCGCAGCGACGCCACATAGTGTGTCGCACATGTCACAACTGGAGCTGACCCATCCGCGGCCCGAGATCGCCGTGATCACGCTCAACCGACCGGAGAAACTCAACGCGTTGTCCTCGACGCTGGTGGAAGAGCTGCACGGCACCCTCGACGCCATCAAGGCCGACAACGACTGCCGGGTGGTGGTGCTGACCGGTGCCGGTCGCGGATTCTGTGCCGGCCTGGACCTCACCGACCCCAACCCGCCGGCGGTCTCGGCAGGCCTGGAGGCGCCCCGCGCCGGGATGCGCTGGCAGGAACGTATCGCCGAGCTGACCGTGAAACTGCATCGGTTGCGCCAGCCGGTGATCGCCGCGGTGAACGGCCCCGCCTACGGCGGCGGCTTCGCGCTGGCCATGGCCGCCGATATCCAGATCGCGGCCCGCTCGGCGCGATTGTGCACACAGTTCATCAAGCTGGGCATCGGGGGCTGCGATATCGGCGTCAGCTACACCCTGCCGCGCATCATCGGCGCCGGACCCGCGTTCGATCTGATCCTCACCGCGCGCACCGTGGAGGCCGATGAAGCCCTGCGCCTGGGCCTGGTGTCCCGGATCTCCCCGGACGACGCGGTCCTGCAGGACGCCCTCGAGATCGCGGTAACGCTGTGCGGTTACGGCAAGTTCGGCCTGGAGTCCACCAAGCAGGTGCTGTGGGCCAACCTCGACGCCGGCAGCCTGGAGAACGCGCTGCACGTCGAGAACCGCAGCCAGATCCTGGCCGGCACCAGCGGTGAGATGCGGGCCTTCGCCCAGGCCTTCGCCGACCGCAAGAAGGACTAGCGGGGCGTCCCGCCACCATCGACGATGACGACCTGACCGGTCATATAGCTGCCGGCACCCGAACACAGCAGCAGCGCCGCACCGACCATCTCGTCGGGCGAGGCGAGCCGCTTCATCAGGGTGCCCGCGGCCATCGCGTCGATGGCCTGCTGAGGGTTGTTGCGCATCATGTCGGTGTCGACGGGCCCGGGCGCAATGGCGTTGACCCGGATTCCCGACGGCGCGAGTATGGCCGCCATCGACCGGGTCACCGACATCAACGCCGCTTTGCCGGACGCGTATATCGCCAATGACGGTGCGAAATTGAAAGCGCCGACGGACACCATGTTCAGCACCGCGGCCGACGAACTCTCTTTGAGGTGCGGTAATGCATGCTGCACCAGAAATACCGGGCCCTGCAGATTGACGGAATACGACTTGGTCCACGCTTCGGGCGTCATCTCACCCAGCGGCTGAGCGAGGGCGTTGGCGGCGTTGTTGACCACCACGTCGACACCGCCGAACTCCTCCACGGTGGCCGAGACCAACGCGGCAAGCGAGTCGGGATCACCGACGTGTGTCGGGACGCCGAGAGCCTGCCCGCCCAGCCCACGCAAGTGCTCGGCGGCCGCCTCGCACGCGTCGTCCTTCCGACTTGCCACCACCACTCGCGCACCGGCCAAGATGAATCCCTGCGCCAGCGCCAGACCGATGCCGCGAGTGCCGCCGGTCACAATCACCGTGCGATCCGACATGTCGAACAGTTGGTCAAATCCGGTGCGATCCACGCCGGTCAGTAGATCAGATCATTGCTGTCAGGTGCAGTGACCCGCCGTTCAGCAACCATCGGCGAACGACGATGGCAGCCCTGGCAAGGTCACTGCTACGTCACACATAGGTGGCCCTCCGCTGTGAAACACCGCGCTTGCGACTAATCTCAGTCGGAACCGGGGATACCTACCGCAAGGTTGATCCCGTCACTCTGGAGGTGGAATGCAGATCGCTGGGCGCGGGTTCGGCAAAATTGCCGGTTCTGTTCTGCATCGCCGCAACTACCTCGCTGCACGCAACATGCTGCGGGTTTACGAGCATCCCTGGGAGATCTTCCGGCGCTACCTCACCGGCTCTGGCACCTATCCCACCATCGTCCGCGTCCGTACCCCGCTGGGCTGGGTGTCGCTGCAGTTGTACACCGCGCATGACGTGTTGACGGTGAACGAGATCTTCTGCCGATCCGACTACCACGCCGACACCACCGACCGCGTCATCGTCGATTTCGGCTCCAACATCGGCATTTCGGCGGCGTACTTCCTGTCCCGAAGCCCGGAGGCGTTCACCTACCTCTTCGAGCCGCTGCCACGCAACGTCGCGCGCCTGCAGAACAACCTGCGCCCGTTCGAGGATCGCTACGCGCTGCAGGAAGTGGCGGTCGGCGCCGTTGCGGGCGAGGTCGAATTCGGCTTCGAGGAAACCGGCCGCTATGGCGGCGTGAACGCCGAACTCGGCAATTCACTGACCGTGACATGTGTCAATTCGCAGCAGATTTTGCGCGACGTGGTGGAAAAGCACGGCCATATCGACATCCTGAAGATCGATATCGAAGGATTGGAAGCGGCCGTCATCGGCAATATTCCGGTCGATTTGGCGCGCAATATCAAAAAGCTCTACGTCGAATGGCTCTTCGCCGAGAACCCGCTGGCACAGACGCACACGTTGCAGCACTGGGGCGGTATCGCCCAGTTCACGCTCAAGGAGAGCTGACCTCCTCAGACGGTGCAATCGACGCCGGCGACGTCACGCGCGATGACGCACGCCGACGGGTTGGACAACTTCCATGCGCCGTCCTGATTGATCCAGTAGATGTTGTGCGTCTTGGTGCCGAACAGCGGGATCGTCACCGCGATCTGCGCGTCCACCTGTTCGCCGTTGAGCACCGGATTCTGCACCTGCCAGTTGACCATGCCGCTATAGGCATTCAGCCGGTTGGCGATGTTGTCCGCGGTCGGTACCGCGGCGTCCCCGCCTGCCAGCTTGGCGGCGCGGACGGCGGCCGGGGCACCGGTATTCAGTACCTGCTGCAACTCCGCGGTCAGCTCCTGCGCGCTGGGGGCCACGGGCGCAGCCCACGCAGCACCCGTCCCACCCATGACCCCCACAGCCAACATCGACAACGCAGCCACCGCAGCACGCATGAACGAACCCTTCCGAAACAATCGAGCCGACCCGTGGCCCACCAGACCACGTCGGAGGCCGCCCGGCAAGACCTACGTCCCGGCGAGCAATGCCCTGCCGCTGGTGAACCGTCGCGGCTCGCCGCTGAGCGGGTCCTCGAACTCGAGCGTGTGCGCCAGCAGCTGCAACGGCCGGGTGAAATCGTCGGCTGCCACCTCGATCACGTGCGGATACAGGGAGTCGTTGTCGATCGGCACACCGAGCGAGGCCATGTGCACCCGCAGTTGGTGGGTGCGGCCGGTGCGCGGTGTCAGCCGGTACAACCCGCCGTGGAGGCGTTCGACGTAGGTTTCGGCGTTCGGATCACCGGGCTCCTCGTAGGCCTGTAATTGGCCGCGCACCTTGATGATCCGGCTGCTCACCACCGCCGGAAGCTCGATCGTGGGTGTGCCGGTGGCGCGGGCGAGATAGGTCTTACGAGTTTTTTGCTCGGCGAACAGGGTCTGGTACGCGCCACGCACCTCGCGCCGCACCGTGAACAGCAGCACCCCGGCCGTGAGCCGGTCCAACCGGTGTGCGGGGCTCAATTCCGGCAGGCCGAGCTCGCGCCGCAGGCGCACCACCGCGGTCTGCACGACGTGCCCGCCGCGGGGCATGGTGGCCAGGAAATGCGGCTTGTCGACCACCACAATGTCGTTGTCGCGGTGCAGGATCGGCATCTCGAACGGGACCGGAACCTCGTCGGGCAGGTCGCGATAGAGGTAGACGACGGCACCGGGCGGCAGCACCGTCGACGCCTCGACCACCGTGCCGTTCGCGCAGACCACTTCCCCGGCAAGAACTTTGGTGGCTGCGCCCTCGCCGAACCGGTCGGCGAGTTCGACGAGCACCGCACCACCGCGCAGGCGTATCCGCGTCGGTCCCAGCCCGTCACGGTCGGGCAGCGGGGCGCTCAATTCAGTGGGACCGGTTCCAGAATCTCCGCGCGCGCCTCGGGTGCCGCGGCCCGCAGGGCGTCCGCAGATTCGTCATCGGGCTGCGTCTGCGACATCACCTCGGCCTCGACGCGGGCCAGGTACGTCGCCACCTCGCGGTCGACGTCCTCGGCGCTCCACCCCAGAACGGGCGCTATCGTCTCGGCCACCTCGCGCGCACAGTCCACACCGCGGTGTGGGTACTCGATGGAGATCCGCATCCGCCTGGCCAGGACGTCCTCCAGGTGCAGCGCCCCCTCGGCGGCCGCGGCATACACCGCCTCCACCTTCAGATAGACCGGTGCGTCGGTGATCGGTTCCAGCAGTTCGGGTTTGCCGTCGGCAGTCGAGAGCACCTCGCTGATCAGCGAACCGTAACGGTCCAGAAGGTGGCGCACCCGGTACGGATGCAGGCCGTAGTGTGTGCCGACGTGCTCGGTCTGGTTCACCAGCGCGAAATACCCGTCGGCGCCGACCAGTGGCACCTTCTCGGTGATGGACGGCGCCACCCGGGTGGGCACGAATTCGGCGGCCGCGTCGATCGCGTCCTGCCCCATCACCCGGTAGGTGGTGTACTTCCCGCCGGCGATCGCGACCAACCCGGGCGAGGGCACCGCGACGGCGTGTTCCCGCGAGAGCTTCGACGTCGACTCGCTCTCACCGGCCAGCAGCGGACGCAGACCGGCGTACACACCGTCGATGTCGTCGTGGGTCAACGGCGTCGCCAGCACCGTGTTGACCGTCTCGAGGATGTAGTCGATATCCGCTTTGGTCGCCGCCGGATGGGCAAGGTCGAGATTCCAGTCGGTGTCGGTGGTGCCGATGATCCAGTGCGTGCCCCACGGAATGACGAAGAGCACCGACTTCTCGGTGCGCAGGATGATCGCGACCTCGCTGACGACGCGGTCACGCGGGACCACGATGTGCACCCCCTTGGAGGCGCGCACCCGGAATCGGCCGCGTTCCTTGGACAACGCCTGGATCTCGTCGGTCCACACACCCGTGGCGTTCACCACGACATGCCCGCGAACGTCGGTCACCGCGCCGTTCTCGGAGTCACGCACCTTCACCCCGGTCACCCGGTCACCCTCGCGCAGCAGCGCCACCACCTGCGTGGAGGTCCGCACCACGGCACCGTAGTGCGCTGCGGTCCTGGCCACCATCATGGTGTGCCGGGCGTCGTCGACCACGGTGTCGTAGTAGCGGATTCCGCCGATGAGTGAACTGCGCTTGAGCCCAGGCGCCAGCCTCAGCGCGCCCGCCCTGAGCAGATGCTTCTGCGCCGGCACGGATTTCGCGCCACCCAGCTGGTCGTAGAGGAAGATGCCGGCCGCGATGTAGGGGCGTTCCCACACCCGCTTGGTCAGCGGGAACAGGAACGGCAGCGGCTTCACCAGGTGCGGGGCCAGGGTCGTGAGCGACAACTCGCGTTCGTGCAGCGCCTCGCGCACCAGACCGAACTCCAGCTGTTCCAGATAGCGAAGGCCGCCGTGGAACATTTTGGAGCTCCGGCTGGACGTACCCGACGCGAAGTCGCGGGCCTCGACGAGCGCGACCTTCAGTCCGCGGGTCGCCGCGTCCAGGGCCGCACCGGCACCGACCACACCACCGCCGATGACGACGACGTCGAACTGTTCGCTGCCGAGCCGTTCCCAGGCTGCCGCTCGCTGGGTGGGCCCGAGCTGGGCTTGCGCAGTGCCTGAGATCGGGTCGGTCACGCCTTCGAGCCTACGTGGCACAACCGGCCGATGTGGGCCGTCAGGGACCAGTCCTCGCCTTTAGTCGAGGTCGTCGTGGGCCATCAGACGGCGCGCGGCTTCCACCGTCGAACCGGACAGCGACGGGTACACCGAAAGAGTCTGGGCCAGGTCGGTGACGGTCAGGTTGTTCTGCACCGCCAAGGCGATTGGCAGGATGAGCTCGGAGGCGATCGGCGCCACCACCACGCCGCCGATCACTACACCGGTGGCCGGCCGACAGAAGATCTTGACGAAGCCGCGCCGCAGCAGCGACATCTTCGCGCGGGCATTGGTGGTCAACGGCAGCATCAAGGTGCGCGCCGGTACCGCGCCGCTGTCGATCGAGGTCTGCGGGACGCCGACGGCAGCGATCTCCGGGCGGGTGAACACCGCGGCTGCCACCGTGCGCAACCGGATCGGCGACACGCCCTCACCGAGTGCGTGGTACATCGCGATGCGGCCCTGCATCGCGGCGACCGAGGCCAGCGGCAGCAGACCGGTGCAGTCGCCGGCGGCGTAGATCCCCGGCGCGGTGGTGCGCGACACCCGGTCCACACTCAGGTAGTTGCCCGGTCCGAGCTCGATGCCGACCCGGTCCAGGCCCAGGCCGCCGGTGTTGGGCACCGAGCCGACCGTCATCAGGGCATGGCTGCCCTCGACCACGCGCCCGTCGGCCATCGCGACCTTGATGCCGTTCTCCGTGCGGGTCACCGAGTCGGCGCGGGCGTTCTTCACCAGCTTCACGCCGCGTTCGGCGAAGGCCTCCTCCAGCACGGCGGCGGCATCGGAATCCTCGTGCGGCAGGATCTGGTCGCGGCTGGCCACCACCGTCACCTTCACCCCGAGCTCGGTGTAGGCGCTGCAGAACTCCGCGCCGGTCACACCCGAGCCCACGATCACCAGGTGCTCGGGCAGCTCGGTCAGGTCGTAGAGCTGGCGCCAGTTCAGGATGCGCTCACCGTCGGGCCGGGCGTTGGGAAGTACCCGCGGCGTGGCACCGGTGGCGATGAGGACCACGTCGGCCTTGAGCACGCCGCTCTTGCCGTCGGTGGCGGTGACCTTGACCCGGTGGTGCGCCATGCCGGGGACGTCGTCGACGAGCTCGCCGCGGCCGCGCACGACCGAGACCCCTTGGCTGAGCAGCTGTGAGCCGATATCCGCGGACTGGGACCTGGCCAACGTCTTGACCCTGTTGTGGATCTGTCCCAGCGAGATCTTGGCGTCGTCGATGGCGATGTCGAAGCCCAGGCCGTTGGCGCGGCGCAGTTCGGTGCGCACACCGGTGGACGCGATGAACGTCTTGGACGGGACGCAGTCGAACAGCACGCAGGCGCCGCCGATGCCGTCGGAGTCGACGACGGTCACCTGGACGGCCGGTCCGCGGGCCGCGGCGACGAGGGCTGCCTCATATCCGGCGGGACCGCCGCCGATGATCACGATGCGGGTGGGCACGGTGATAAACGTAGTGGGTCGCTGCGCTCGCGCCCACATGACCGATCCGCCGGGTCGCTGCGCTCCTGCCCGCCGTACCTATCTCCCGGGTCGCTGCGCTCCTGCCCGCCGTACCCTTTAAAGTTGGGCCCGTGCCGCTCTACGCCGCTTACGGATCGAACATGCATCCGGAACAGATGCTGCAGCGGGCTCCGCATTCACCGATGGCGGGGACCGGCTGGCTGTATGGCTGGCGGCTGACCTTCGGCGGTGAGGACCTCAGCTGGGAGGGCGCGCTGGCGACCCTGGTCGAGGACCCGTTGTCCCGGGTGTTCGTCGTGCTCTACGACGTCACCCCCGAGGACGAGGAGAACCTGGACCGCTGGGAGGGGTCCGAGCTCGGGTTCCACAAGAAGATCCGCTGCCGGGTGGACCGCCTGACCTCCGACACCACCACCGACCCGGTGCTCGCCTGGCTGTACGTCGTGGACGCCTGGGAGGGCGGTGTGCCGTCGGCGCGCTACCTCGGGGTGATGGCCGACGCCGCGGAGATCGCAGGCGCCCCCGCGGAGTACGTGCACGAACTGCGCATCCGTCCCGCGGGCAACGTCGGGCCCGGCACTTAGACCACTCGGCCAAGTCGCAATGTCACTCTGACAGCGTCGTCATGCATATATATCCACGGCGACGCTGTCAGAGTGACATTTGCCCGCGCTACACGAGGCCGGACTGCTCGACCAGGTTGACCATCGTGCGCACACCCACCGCCAGTGCACGCTCGTCCAGGTCGAAGGTCGGCTGGTGCAGGTCCAGCTGAGCGCCCTTCCCCGACCACACCCCCAGGCGTGCCATCGCGCCGGGCACCTCCTCCAGGTACCAGGAAAAGTCCTCGCCGCCCCCGGACTGATGGGTGTCGGCCAGCGCGGTCGGCCCGAGCGCCTCGATCGCATGGGTGAGGATGCGGGTGGACACCTCTTCGTTGACCACCGGCGGCACGCCCCGGCGGTAGTTCACGCTGTACTCCACGGCCAGCGGCGCCAGCAAGGACGAAACAATATCGCCGACAAGCGATTCCAGAGTCAGCCAGGTTTCGCGGCTGGAGGTCCGGATGGTGCCCGCCAGCGTGCCGGTCTGCGGGATCGCATTGGCCGCCACGCCGGCGTTGACCGCGCCCCACACCATGACGGTGCTCTTACGGGGGTCGATACGCCGTGACAACACCCCGGGCACACCGGTGATCAGGGTGCCCAGCGCGTACACCAGGTCACCGGTCAGGTGCGGCCGGGACGTGTGCCCACCGGGCGAATGCAGGGTGATCTCGATCGAATCGGCCGCCGAGGTGATCGGGCCCAGTCGCACCGCCACCTTGCCCACCTCCAGGCGGGGATCGCAGTGCAGCGCGAAGATCCGCGCCACACCGGCCACCGCTCCGGCCGCGACGGCGTCGATCGCGCCGCCGGGCATCAGTTCCTCGGCCGGCTGGAAGATCAGCCGCACGCCCACCGGCAGTTCGGGCGCCGACGCCATCGCCAGCCCGGCTCCGAGCAGCACGGCGGTGTGCCCGTCGTGCCCGCAGGCGTGGGCCACGCCGGGCACCGTCGACGAGAACGGCAGGCCGGTGCGCTCCGCCATCGGCAGTGCATCCATATCGGCGCGCAACGCGACACGCGGACGGTCCTCCGGCCCGAAATCACATGTCAGGCCGGTGCCCCCGGGCAACACCTTCGGGTTCAGGCCGGCATCGGCCAGTCGGGTCGCGACGAATTCGGTGGTCGCGAACTCCTGACGGCCGAGTTCGGGATGCGTGTGGATGTGGCGGCGCCAGGCCACCAGGTCATCGTGGTGGGCGGCCAGCCACGCGTCGGTGTGTGTACGCAGGGTCATGACGCCCTCCGCCGGACCTGTGCCTCCAACACCCGTTCACGTTCGACATCGTTCTGCGCCAACGCAACGACGGTGCGCGCCAACATGATCGACCCGTCGATGACCGCCTTGTCCGCGCTGGGCCCGGCAGCGGCGGCCGCGAACTGCGGCTGGTGCAGCGAGGCACCGCCGGCGTCGATGCCCACCACCGGGTGGATACCCGGCAGCACCTGGGTGACGTTGCCCATATCGGTACTCCCCAACGGCAAGGCCGCCTCCAATTCCACCGGCAGCGGATGCCGGCCGTTGCGGATCATCTCGGCGCGGAACACCTCGGCCAGGAACCGGTCGGGCGCCAGCGCGTCATAGGGTGGCGCGGTCTCCCGGACACCGTGCTCGCAACCGGTGGCCACCGCGCCGGATGCGAAACACCCGGCCATCTTCGCCTCCAGCAGACGAAGCGAATCCATATCGGTGGCGCGCATCGTGTACTTCATTTCGGCATGTGCAGGAATGACATTGGTGGCCTGACCGCCGTTGGTGACGATGCCGTGCATCATCTGCCCGGGCGCGAGCTGCTGACGCAGCAGCCCGACGGCCACCTGGGCTACGGTGACCGCGTCGGCGGCGTTGACACCCAGGTAGGGCGCGACCGCGGCGTGCGACTCACGCCCGGTGTAGCTGACCGCGACCTCGGAGAGCGCCAGCGAACGGGCCGCGGCCATGTCGGCGGGCCCCGGGTGCAGCATGACCGCCGTGGCGATGTCGTCGAATGTTCCGGCGTTGAGCAGCAACACCTTTCCGCCGCCGGCCTCCTCGGCGGGCGTGCCGATGAGGACGACCGTCAGATCCAGTTCGTCGGCTACCTCGGCGAGCGCCAGCGCGGTGCCCACCGCCGAGGCCGCGATGATGTTGTGCCCGCAGGCGTGCCCCATCTCGGGCAGCGCGTCGTATTCCGCGCAGATGCCGATCACCAGGGAGCCGCTGCCGTACTCGGCACGGAACGCGGTGTCCAGGCCGCCGGGCGCGGCCTCGATGGCGAACCCCCGTTCGGCGACCAGCGCCTGAGTCTTGGCGCAGCTGCGGTGCTCGTCGAATGCGAGTTCCGGTTCGGCGTGGATGTCGTGCGACAGAGCGACGAGGTCACCGCGGCGGCGGTTGACGGTGTCCTCGACGATCGACGACGCGCTACCCGTGGACATCCTGGCAGTATCTCACTCGTGTCAGATCCACAAGCGGCCGCCAATGAGGCCGCCACCGCGATCAGCGAACAAACCGGGGTGCCCACCCACGACATCGCCCTGGTGCTCGGGTCGGGCTGGGCGCCGGCGCTGAGCGCGCTGGGCGAGCCGACGGCGTCCGTGCCGATGGCCGACCTGCCCGGATTCACCCCGCCCACCGCGGCCGGGCACCGCGGTCAGGTGCATTCGGTCACCGTCGGCACGCACCGGGTGCTGGTGCTGGTCGGGCGCATCCACGCCTACGAGGGCCATGACCTGCGGCACGTGGTGCATCCGGTGCGGACCGCGTGCGCCGCCGGGGCCGGCACCGTCATCCTCACCAACGCCGCGGGCGGGTTGCGCCCCGAGTACGGCGTCGGCCAGCCGGTGCTGATCAGCGATCACCTCAACCTGACGGCCCGCTCCCCGCTGGCCGGTGCGCAGTTCGTCGACCTTGTCGACGCGTACGCCCCCCGCCTGCGCACGATCGCGCGCGAGATCGACCCCACGCTGGCCGAGGGTGTCTACGCCGGGCTGCCCGGGCCGCACTACGAGACGCCCGCGGAGATCCGGATGCTGCGCACCCTGGGCGCCGATCTGGTCGGCATGTCCACGGTGCACGAGACGATCGCCGCCCGCGCCGCCGGTGCCGAGGTGCTCGGGGTGTCGCTGGTGACGAACCTGGCCGCGGGCATGACGGGTCAGCCGCTCAGCCATGACGAGGTGCTGGAGGCGGGCCGTCAGTCGGCGGCCCGGATGGGCGCGCTGCTGGCCGGGGTGATCGCGCGGCTCTGAAGTATCCGGTCAGACAGCGCTGCAGGGTCGGCCCGATCCACTCGACCACCTCGTGACGTGTCATCTCACGCAGCGGCGGGAACGCCGGCACACAGCGGTAGTGCGCCATCCCGAGCACCCGTGAGGCGGCCACGTTGCCGCACAGCCGATCATCTACCGGCGAGTGCGGCGCGAGGCCGCAAGCGGTCGCTGACCCGCACGATGGCCTTGGCCAGTAACGGCGCGGCGAACAACATCAGCAGGATGCGCACCACCTGCGCGGCGATGATGAAGGTGACGTTGGACCCGGTCTCGACGGCGGTGGCCAGGACCGCATACACCCCACCCGGACTGGTGGCCAGATACCCCTCGAGCGGGGTCAGCCCGGCGAAGCGGGCCAGTAACACGCCGAGACCGGCGGTGGCGACGGTCAGCACCACGATCAGTGCCAGCGCCGCCGGAAGCGTGCGTCCGACCGCACGCAGCGAATCACGGGTGAACGCCACGCCGGCCTGCCATCCGATCACCAGGTAGCCGACCTGAACCAGCATGGCTGGCACGGTCAACTCGAAGGGCACCGGACTCAGTTGCAGCACCACCGTCAGCGCCAGCGGCCCGAGCAGCCCGGCACCGGGCAACCGGACCAATCTGCCGGCCGTGGCTCCGACCAATACCAGACCGACGAGCACCAAGACGCTGAGATACCAAGGTAACGAGGTGGATTGGTCTACCAGTGCGGCGTGATGGGTGCGCTCGGCGCGATAGATCACGGTGACGGCGATCGGCATGGAGGCCGTCACCAGTGCCACCCGCAGATACTGCACGACGGCCACCACGCGGTCGTCGGCACCGAGTTCGCGGGCGATGGCCACCAGCCCGGAGGCCCCGCCGGCGACCATGGCCAACGAACCGGTCAACGGACTGACGTCGCGGCGCAGACCGAGCAGCGCGCCGGACACCACGCTGATGAACAGGGTCGCCACGGCCACGCCGAGCACGATCAGCCAGTGCGGCCCCAGTGCGCCCACGGCGTCGCGCGACACCATGGTGCCGATGTAGGCACCGAGCACCCCTTGGGCACCGATGCCCACCGTGCGCGGCACCGCCGCGGGGGCCAGATTCGCCAGCGCGAGGACGATGCCGACCACGAGGGCGGCGAACAGGCCCGCCGAGGGCACGCCGAGCGCGGTGAGCGGAATCGTGGCCGCGACACTGACCGCCGCCAGCAGTACCCACTTGGCCATCGCGCGCCACTTCCCCATCGACACGACCTCCTCCTCGATAGCAAGTATGCCCTTGTCTTTATCGAGCCACAAACTGGGGTCTTACTGAATATTAGTAAGGTATAACTTGGTATATGGCACTGCCTGACACCTCGACAGCGACCGAATTGCGGGAATCGGTGATGGCGGTCGCCCGCCAACTGCGGCGTCATCGACCCGATCACGGCCTGACCTTGAGCCAGATGCAGGTACTGGCCGAAGTGACCCGCACCGGCGCCGCCACCCCTGCCGAACTGGCCGCCCGGATGCAGGTCCGCGTGCAGTCCCTGACCGACAGCATCAACGGACTCGCCGCGGCCGGACTGGTGTCCCGCCGCGCCGACGACGGTGATCGGCGACGCCAACTCGTCGAACTCACCGGCGAAGGGCGCGCGCTGCTGGCCGCCGACCGTGCCGAACGCGACGCGTGGCTGGATACCGCCATGCGGGAGAGCCTCACCGAACTCGAGTTCGGGCTGCTGCTTCTGGTGGCCCCGGTGTTGCGCAAGCTGGCCGACGCCGACACAGGCACAATCGGGACATGACCTCGGCACAGGACTGGATCGCGCACGACCCCGACCCGGTCACCGCCGCGGAACTGGCGTCCTGCGATGCCGATGAGATCGCCCGCCGGTTCGCGCACCCGCTGACGTTCGGCACCGCAGGATTGCGCGGACCGCTGCGCGGCGGCCCGGACGGTATGAACCTGGCCGTCGTCATGCGCACCACCTGGGCGTTGGCCCGGGTCCTCAAGGACAGCTGCCTGGGCGGCTCGCCCGTGGTCGTCGGCCGCGACGCCC